>NZ_JBFBDP010000004.1:0-321122 GCF_040701585.1 Streptomyces sp. NPDC093801
CCAGACCCTGCCCTCCCACCTCAAGCGGTCCCTGACCTGGGACCAGGGCTCGGAGATGGCCTCGCACCGCTCCTTCACCATCGCCACCGACGTCCCCGTCTACTTCTGCGACCCCGCCAGTCCCTGGCAGCGCGGCTCCAACGAGAACACCAACGGACTGCTGCGGCAGTACTTCCCCAAGGGCACCGACCTCTCGGCCCACACCCGCGACCACCTCGACGCCGTCGCGGCCCAGCTCAACGGCCGCCCACGCAAAACGCTCGACTGGGAAACCCCAGCCGAGCGCCTGCATAAACTCCTCGCGGCCTGATCAAACCGACCACGTGTTGCAACGACCCCTAGAAACCGCCCGCTTCCGGGCGGGCCCTCTTCGTCGTACCGGCGCCCGGTCCGGCCCGCCTCCGGAGCCGCCGCGGACGGCGGCGGAGTTCAGCCGAGGACCACGCAGGAGGCCGCCGGCGCGGGCATGGAGCCCGCCCGGACCGGGCGGCCGGTCCGGGGGTCCACGTCGAACCAGGTGACGTCCCCCGAGCGCTCGTTGGCCGCGTACAGGCGGCGCCCCGCCGGGTCCGCGGCGAGGTCGCGCGGCCACCGGCCGCCACAGCCGACGGTGCTCGTGGCCCGCGGCTCCTCGGGGCCGCCGGCGAGCGAGAACGTGACCAGGGTGTCGGTCCCGCGGACCGCCGCCCAGACGAAACGGCCGTCGGACGAGACGATGATCGCCGAGGGATGGGCCCGTACGCCGTCCAGGCCGCCCGCTGGGGCGACCGGGACCTCCGCGACCGGGTCGAGCAGGCCCGGGTCCGCGTTCCAGCGGCAGACGGTCAGCAGCGGCTCCAGCTCGTGCAGGACGTAGACCACCGCGCCCGACGGGTGGAAGGCGAGGTGGCGCGGACCCGTCCCGGCGCGCAGCGAGGCCACGGCGTGGACGCGCGGCCCGCCGCCGGCCGGGCCGGGCGCGAGGACCCGCACCTCGTCGGTGCCGAGGTCCACGGCGAGCACCCAGCGGCCGGAGGGGTCGGGCAGCACCTGGTGGGGGTGCGGGCCCGTCTGCCGGTCGGCGTCGGGACCGGAGCCCTCGTACGCCAGGACCGCGGCGGGCGCCGAGACCCCGCCGTCGGCGGCGAGCGGCAGGCTGCTGACGCTGCCGGAGGCGTAGTTGGCGGTGAGCAGCCTGCCCCCGGCCAGGCAGAGGTGGGTGGGGCCCGCGCCGCCGACCGCGACGGGAGCGCCGAACGGGGCGAGCCCCGCGGCGGTGGGGCGGAAGGCTCCCGCCGCACCCCGGTCGGCCTCGCTGACCGCGTAGAGCACACCCGCGCCCCGGTCGAGCGCGAGGTACGAGGGGTCCGGCAGGGAGCCCTCCGCCGAGAGCGGGGTCAGCGCCCCCGTGGCCGGATCCACGGCCGCGGTGATGACACCGCGGCCGCCCCCCGAGGTGAACGAGCCGATGTAGGCCCGGTGTCCGCCGCCGTGGTCCGTGCTGTGCGCGCCGTCCACCGGTGCCCCTCTCCGCCGTCCCGGATCCGTTCCGAGCCGACCGTAACAGAAGGTCTAGACCAAGTCCCGTCCCCGGGCCCGTTCCTGAGCGCCCTCGTGGTGCACGTACGCGGTCGCGCTCGGCCGGTCCTCGTAGGTCCGGTGGAAGACGGGGGTGGCGGCGCCGGAGATGGGCGGGACGATCCAGGACCAGTCCGCGCCCACCGGGCGGCCCTTGCTCTCCTCGCGCTCCAGGTGGGAGAGGAACCGGCGGGACTCGGTGTGGTGGTCGGCGATGGTGACCCCGGCCCGGTCGAAGGAGTCCAGCACGGCCCGGTTGAGCTCGACCAGGGCCCGGTCCTTCCAGAGCGAGCGGTCGCTGGAGACGTCCAGGCCGAGCCTGCGGGCGACGGCCGGGAGGAGGTGGTAGCGGTCGGTGTCGGCGAGGTTGCGGGCCCCGATCTCGGTGCCCATGTACCAGCCGTTGAAGGGGGCGGCCGTGTAGTGGATGCCGCCGACCTCCAGGCACATGTTGGAGATGGCCGGAACGGCGTGCCAGCGCAGCCCCCAGTCCGACCAGTCGTCCCGCTCGTCGGGGTGGCGGATCGGCACCTCCAGCACGGCGTCGGCGGGGGTGTCGAACCAGCGGGGCTTGTCGTCGACGCCCTGGACCACCAGGGGCAGGAGGTCGAAGGGGGTGCCCGGGCCGCCGGCCCAGCCGAGGCGCAGCAGGGCCTCGGTGAGCGGTCTGTTGCGGGCGTCGCCGACGGTTATCGACGGGTGGTCCCCGTAGCCGGCGTAGCGCACGAGCTGCTCGCTCCAGATCAGCGGGCCCGGCCGGCCCGGGGCGTCCGGGGCGAAGACCGTGATCGTGGGCCGGACCCGGCCGCCGTTGGTGGCCTCCCGCAGGTGCTCGAAGCACTCGGCGGCGATGTCCTCGGCGTCGGTCAGCCCGCGGCGGTCGCGGACCCGCAGCGAGTTCCAGTAGAGCCGGCCTATGCAGCGGTTGCTGTTGCGCCAGGCCACCCGGGCCCCGTGGACCAGCTCCTCGGGGGTGTGGCGGTAGGTGCCGGTCTCCGCGAGCTCGGCCCGTACGGCGGCGAGCCGGGCGCGCGGATCACCGGCCTGCGGATTCTCCCGGTGGAAGAGCCGGATGAACTCCTCGGCTTCCTCCCACACCTGAGCGTCGCTCGAGTGCTTCTGCAGAATTTCCATTCCGGGCGGTTACCCCCTGTCCGGACAGATCCACCCTGTACGTGCCGGATGAATGTGCAGTGAACAATCACCCGTTGTACATGCCGCAGGTCAGCGCCGGACCCCTGGCGCCGGCGGAACACCCGTCCGGGTGATCTTCAACCATTGGCCTGCGGTGGGGCGGTGGGGTGCCGTACCATCCCCGGAATTCCGGGAGTCGGGGCGCCGGCCGGCGGGTGGGCCGGGTCAGCCGCAGGGGCGGCTCATGAACAGCGCCTGCTCCCCCGCCGCCGGTGTGCCGTCGTAGAGGGCGGTGTCCAGGCCGCAGAGGGTGAAGCCCATCCGCCGGTAGGCGTGCACGGCGGGCGCGTTGACCGAGCTGACCTCCAGCCACAGGTGAGCGGCGCCCCGTTCGCGGGCGAAGCCGGCCGCGAGGTCCATCAGGGCCCGGCCGATGCCGCGGCCCCGGTGGGCCGGCGCGACCTCGATGTCCTCGACGGTCAGGCGCCGGTTCCAGGGGGCGTAGCGGACGGCGGCGAACCCGCACAGGACGTCGCCGTCGAGGGCGACGAAGGTCCGGGCGTGCCCGTCCCCTCCCTCCCCCTCGGCGCCGGACCCGCCCGGCTCCTCGGGGTCCCCCGGCGGGAAGACCTTGTGGAGCGGCGGGTCCACCGGCACCTCGCGCAGGGCGAACCCGCCCTCGGAGCGGTCGACCTCGAAGACGGTCGGGGTGCGGAAGGAGCCGTCGAGGGCCTCGATGGCCGCCCGGTCCCCGGGGCGGGCGGTACGGAACGCGACGGTCGGGGCGCCTGGGGTGGTCATGTCCCCGACCGTACCGGCGCCCCGACCCGCGCGGGGGCGCTTGCCGTCAGGCCGTGACGACCAGCGGGTCGCGGGGGTCGGTGCGCAGCGGGGTGGCGAGGGCGGCCAGGGCCGTTTCGAGGCCGTGCAGGTGCGCCAGGGCCGGCTCGGCTCCCGCGGGGCCGGCCGGGGTGGCGGGGGCGGCGCCCTCCGCCGTGCCCTGCGGGGCGGTGAGCGCCTCCACGGCGGCCTCGACCCGCCAGCAGGCGGCGGCGAGCCGGGCGTCGTGGGAGGCCTGGGGGTCGGCGGCGACGGAGACGAGCCCGCGCACCTCGCGGGCGCAGTCGTCGAGCAGGGCCAGGACCTGGCGGGCACGGGCCTTGCGGGCGCGCAGCGGGCTCAGCGGGTGGACCAGCGGTGCGAGCGCCATCCGGACCCGGGCCAGGAGCAGCTCCAGTTCGGCGGCGTGCGGGGCGGGGTCGGCGTCGGGGTCGCCGGCGAGGCGGTCGAGGGAGGCCGCGGTGGAGGCCCGGACGCAGTGCAGGGCGCGCTGGATCCAGGCGTCGTTGGCGGCGTGCGTGGTGACCGGAAGGATCAGGGTGACGCCGAGGGCCGCGCCGAGCGCGCCGGCGGCGGTCTCCTCGAAGCGCAGGAGCAGCAGCCCTGGGTGGAGCACGCCGAGGAGCCCGTAGAGCAGCCCGGCCATGACGGTGACGAAGAACATCATCCAGGAGTACGAGGGGGCGGCCGTGTAGAAGATGCCGAACACGCAGACGGCGACCAGGGCGGCGGTGGGCGCGGGGGCGCCGTGCAGGGGTACGGCGATCAGCAGGCCGGCCGCGATGCCCACGACGGTGCCCAGGACCCGGCGGAAGCCGCGGACCAGGGTCTCGCCGCGCGAGGCGGTGTTGACGAAGATCCACCAGGCGGTGCCGACGGCCCAGTACCAGCGGTCCTCGGACAGGAACTGGCCGACGCCGAGGGCGAAGGCGCAGGCGGCGGTGGCCTGGAAGGCCTGGCGGGTGGTGGGCCGGGCGAGGCCGGTGCCCGGCAGCGGCGGCGGGGCGGCGGCCGGGGGCGTGCGGCGCTCGATGGGCCACAGCACGAACCGGACGGCCCCGGCCGACAGCAGCGCCAGGGCGACGGCGGCGAACAGCTCGGGCAGCTGGGCGGGCCGGGCGTGCAGGAACTGGGTGACGAAGAACATCATGAAGGCGAAGATGCCGAGGGCGTGCCCGCGCGGCCCCCACCGGCGGGCGTAGACCCCGGCGAAGACGACGGCGAGCCAGGCCGCGTCGCGCACGGGCGGCATGCTGTGCAGGGAGGTGGCCAGGACCAGGACGGGGAAGCCGGCGACGGGCAGCAGGGCGGTGGTCACCCGCTGGGCGCGGACGTCCGCGTCGAGGACGGTGAACAGCGCGAGCAGGGCCGCCAGCCCGCCGGTGATGGAGGCCGTGAGCGAGAGCCCCGCCAGTTCGGCCGTGGCGACGGCGAGGCCGGTGCCGATCACCGCGCGCGTCGAGTTCCTGAGTCTGGTGCGCCCCGGATCCGGAGCCGTGAACATCCTCTTCATGGCGGTGTGCCGCCCCCCTCGGAGTGGTGCGCGCCGTGCCGGCGTCCGCCCGGGGGTGGTGGGCGGCGTACGGGCACGGCGAAGGCGCCGCGCTCCGGTCCGGCGTCGTTGCCGGCCGGCGCTGCGCGGCGCCGAAAGTACATGGATACGACACAGATAAGCATCCGCAGGGGCATTGGCTCAAGGCGGGCTCCCCCCGCTGGGCCGTTGGCCCTGCTCCCGGGGTGCGTTTCCGGCCACGGGCGGGCCAACGGACCGCCGGTGGCCGGGTCGTCCGCATCGGTCCCGGGACGTGCCGGGTGGCGGGGCTCCGGCGCCGGTGGCCACGATGGACGCATGAGCGGCGGAGCGGCGGACGTGCTCGTCGCGGGCGCGGGCCCGGTGGGGCTGACGGCGGCGGTGGAGCTGCGCCGGCGGGGGGTGTCCTGCCGGATCGTGGACCGGCTGCCGGGCCGGCTGCCGTACGCGAAGGCCGTGGGCGTCCAGCCGCGCACGCTGGAGCTGTGGGACCGGATGGGCCTCATCGCGGACGCGCTGGAGGTGGCGGTCCCGCTGCGCGGGCAGCTGGTCTACGTCGACGGCGAGGAGCGGGAGCCGGTGCGGATGGCGCTGCCGCCGGAGGTGCCGTACGGGTTCGCCGCGCTGCCGCAGTACGAGACGGAGCGGATCCTGGAGGCCTTCCTGGCCCGCTTCGGGACCCGGATCGAGCGGGACACGGAGCTGGTGTCCTTCACGCAGGACGACGACGGGGTGACTGTCCTGTTGACGGGACCCGACGGCGGCGAGGAGCTGCGGACCCGGTACCTGGTGGGGTGTGACGGGGCGCACAGCACCGTCCGCAAGGGGCTGGGGCTGGCCTTCGGGGGCGGGGCCTTCCCCGAGGAGTACATGCTGGCCGACGTGGAGGTCGGCTGGGACCTCCCGTACGGGTACGCCGTCCGGGCGGTGCACCACGACGCCGGCGGGCGGATCGACGACCTGCTGGTCTGCATCCCGCTGCCCGGGCCGGGGCGCTACCGGATGTCCATGCCGGTACCGCCGGAACTCTCCGCGGCCGCCGCGCCGGCGGCGGGCGACGCGGTGGCGCACGGGCTGGAGGGGTCCCGGGCCCCCGCCCTGTCGGACGTCCAGGCCGTGCTGGACCGGATGGCGCCCCGGCCGGTGACGGCCTCCGCGATGCGCTGGTCCTCTGTGTTCCGGATCAGCCACCGGATCGTGGACCGCTACGGCGACGGGCGGGTCTTCGTCGCCGGGGACGCGGCGCACATCCATCCGCCGACCGGCGCGCAGGGGATGAACACGGGCATCCAGGACGCCTGGAACCTGGCCTGGAAGCTGGCCCTCGCCGTCGGCGGCCGCGCACACCCGGGGCTGCTGGCCAGCTACGACGCCGAGCGGCGGCCGGTCGGCGAGGAGGTGGTCGGCCGGACCGTGCGCCACGCCCGCCGGACCCTCGGGGCGGCCGACGGGAAGACGGACGCGCTGCTGCGGGAGGCCCAGCTGCTGGTCGGCTACCGCGGCAGCCCGGTCGTCCGCGGCCCCCTCCCGGGGGAGGCCGGCGGTACCGGACCGGGGCCCGGCGACCGGGCGCCCGACTGCGGCGGGCTGGCCGGGGAGGTCCCCGCCTATCCGCTGCGGCTCCACGACCTGCTGAGGGACCGCGAGCACGTGCTGCTGGTGTACACCGACGGCGCGTGGGACGCGTACGTCCCCGGACTCGCCGCACTGACGGGCGGGTCGCCGGCGGGGCGGCTCACGGCGTACGCGGTCCTCACCGAGGGCGGGACCGCGCCCGCCGGGGCCACGGAACTGCCCGTGTACCGCGACGCGCGGGGCGAGTTCGCCCTGCGCTACGGGGTGCGGGAGCCGACCGCCTTCGTGGTGCGCCCGGACGGCTACCTGGGGGCGCGGCTGTGCCCGCCGACCGCCGAGGGGCTGGCCGGCTACCTCGCGGGGGTCTTCTCCTAGGCGGTGTCCCTGGCCGGTTCGGTCGGGACGCACAGGACCGGGACCGGGGAGAGGTGCAGGAGCTTGTGCGGGGTCGAGCCGAGCAGGGCGCCGCGGATCGGGCTGTCACCCCAGGTGCCGACGATGATGACCCGGGCGCGGTGCTGTTCGGCGGCGGCGAGCAGGGCCTGGGCCGGCCGGTCGTCCATGACCTCGACGGTCGAGGGGACCCCGGCCTCGTCGGCGGCCTCGACGGCCCGCGCGAGCGCGCTGCGGCCCGCCTGGAGGACGGCCTCGCGGTGGGCGCGGTACTCCTCCCCCGCGGCACCGGGCGCGGCTGCCCCGTAGACGAGGACCAGCGGTTCCCCGAAGGCGGAGGCCACCTCCAGCGCGACGCGCAGGGCGCGCTCCGCGCCGGGGGACTCGTCGTACCCGAGGACCACGGACATCCGGACCTCCTCAGTTCCTCCGGCCGCGGACGAGGGCCGGGTCGACCACGCCCCGGCGCTCCTGCCAGAACCTGCCGTCGCGGACCCTCCAGAAGCACATGAGGAGCACGCCGACGGCCGCGATGCCGATCCCGATCACCAGGGGCGGGCCGAGGCCGAACCAGGAGACCCCGCTGGCCGAGTTCCCCGGGTCGGACATGTCCCCGATGGACTCCACGAGCAGCCAGGCCAGCAGCGCGGCGCCGAGCAGCGGGCCGAGGCCGATCAGCACGAAGTTGTGCACGTTCGCCAGAAGGTGGCGGCGGTAGTAGACGGCGCAGGCCACGCCGGTGAGCGCGTAGTAGAAGGCGATGAGCAGCGAGAGCGCGGTGAGGGAGTCGAGCAGGGCGTTCTCGCTGATCTGGTTGACGGCGAGGTACCAGCCGATGGCGATGGCGGCCACCCACCAGGTGCTGACGTCGGGGGTGTGGAAGCGGTGGTGGATGTGGGCGAGGTGCGGGGGCAGGGCGTGCCGGCGGGCCATGGACAGTGCGGTGCGGGAGGCCGGGATGATCGTGGTCTGGGTGGAGGCGAGGGCGGAGGTGCAGACGGCGAGGAGCACCATCCAGTCCCAGCCGCCCATCACCTCGTGCGCGAGGACGGCGAAGATCGCCTCCTCCTCCCCGGCGTTCTCGGCGAGGAAGGCGGTCCCGGCGTAGGCGACGATGGCGAAGCCGACGGCCAGGTAGGTGACGAGCAGGATCAGGGTGGACCAGATGCCGGCCTTGCCGGGCGCGGTGGCGGAGTCCTCGACCTCCTCGGTGAGGTTGACGGCGGACTCCCAGCCCCAGTAGATGAACACGCCGAGCAGCAGGCCGCCGGTGAGCGCGGCGCCGCCGGCGCCGAAGGGGTTGAGCCAGGTGACGGACGGGTGGACCGCGTCGAGGGTGCTGGTGCCGGCGTAGACCCGGTAGAGGGCGACGACGGCGAAGACCAGGAGGAAGAGGACCTGGGCGAGGATGAGGATGTCCTGGAAGTGCGCCGACACCTCGGTGCCGATGACGCACATCGCGGTCATCGCGAGGATCACCACGACGGCGAGGGTCTGGCGGACCAGGGTGTCGGCGGCCAGGCCGTCGAGGCCGGCGGCGAGCAGCCCGAAGTGGACGGCGACGTCGGCGAGGGAGCCGATGACGAGGACGCCGGTCATGGTGATGGCCCAGCCGCCGAGCCAGCCCGCCCAGGGGCCCATGGCGCGGCTCACCCACGAGAAGGTGGTGCCGCAGTCCTGGTCGACCTTGTTGAGGTAGTAGAAGGCGGCGGCGATGAGCAGCATCGGCACGAAGGAGGCCAGCATCACGCCCGGGGCGTAGATCCCGACGAGGGCAACGATCGGGCCGATGACGGCGGCCAGGGAGTAGGCGGGCGAGGTCGAGTTCAGGCCGATGACGAGCGCGTCGAGGAAGCCGATCGCGTTGGCCTCGAGGGTGTCCTCGCCGGAGGCGGCGTCGGGGAGGCTGCCCTCCGGTCGGCCGCGGTCGCCCTGGTCCATGTACGCATGGTCACGCGGGGGGCGGTGGCGCGCGAGGCGGCACGGGTCGTCCGGGTGGCGTCGTCCGACGCCCCGGCGGGGGGCCGGGCCGGGGCTGCGCGGTGCCGGGACCTGCCGGCGGCGCGGAGCGCGGCCGGTGCGCCGCACATCGGGATCGGCGGGATCGCGGCCGGGCTGCACGCGGTGCCGGAGCTCCCGCCGGGTACCGGGGAGGCGGCCCTGCGCGCGGTCCGCCGGCAGGGCCCGGCGCCGGAGGCGCTGCGGCCGTACCGGCACCCGGAGAGCGCCGTGCCGCCGCGGGACGGGCCGGTGCCGGGCTGCGGCATCCCGTCCGGGCACGCCTTCGCGGCGGCCCTGGACGCGCTGTGCCGGGCGCTGCCTGGGCCGCGGTGCCGGGTGAGGACGGCCGGGTGGGGCCTCAGGGGCGGGTGTTCCAGCCCGCCACGACCGGGAGGCCGTGCTCCGTGGAGAGCACGCTGACGGTGCCGGTGCGCAGCAGGAAGAGCCGGCCGTGCGTCGGGGGCAGGCCGAGGTAGCGGGCGGTCAGGACGCGCAGGAAGTGGCCGTGGGCGACGAGTACGACGTCGCCCCCGTCGGCGCCGAGCACCTCGCCGGCCCGGGCCAGGACCCGGTCCGCGCGGGCGCCGACCTGCTCGGCGTCCTCGCCCGGGTGCCGGGCGTCGCCCGGCGGGACGCCGTCGGTCCACAGCGACCAGTCGGGCCGGGTCCGCCGGATGTCGGCGGTGGTGACGCCCTCGTAGCCGCCGTAGTCCCACTCGTGGAGGTCGGGGTCGGGGATCCCGCCGGTGAGCCCGGCGAGTTCGGCCGTGGCGACGGCCCGGCTCAGCGGGCTGGTCAGCACCAGTGCGGGGTGCCGGTCGCGGAAGTAGGGGGCCAGCGAGAGGGCCTCGTCGGCCCCGCGGGCGGTCAGCGGGACATCGGTGAGCCCGGTGTGCCGCCCGTTGGCGCTCCACGCCGTCTCGCCGTGCCTCACCAGCAGAAGATCACTCATGTCCCGGACCCTACGGGGTGGGTGCTCGTGCCCGGCATGTCGGACCGGTGGAGCGGGGCGGGCGTGTCACTGTCGGGCGTCATGGACGTGCGTGCGTGCGGGCGGCTGACCCTCCTGCTGCTGGTGCTGACCTGGGTGACCGGGCTGATCGAGGCGGTCAGCCTGCTGGCCCTGGGGCCGGTGTTCACCGCCATGCAGACGGGCAACGTGCTGTTCCTGTCGTTCGGGCTGGCCCATGAGGGGCACCTGCCCGCGCTGGCCTCCGGGGTGTCCCTGCTGTCGTTCTCGGCGGGGGCGGTGTGCGCGGCCCGGCTGGAGGGGGCGGCGCAGGCCCGGGGGCGGTCCTGGTTCGTGCTCGGGCTGTCCGTCGAGGCGGCGCTGATCACCGTGGCGGCGGCCATCGGCTGGGGACTGGCGCCGCGGTACGGGGCGCCGACGGCCCGGCACCTGATGACGGCGTCCGCCCTGGCGGTGGCGATGGGATTCCGCAACGTCACGAGCATGCGGGTCAACCTGCCCGGGGTGCCGACCACCCTGGTCACCCGCTCCATGACGGCCCTGCTCGGCGGGTCGGCGCTCGGGCGCGACAGCGCCTTCGGGTACGGGACGGGGGCGTGGGGGCGGCGGGCGCGGGCGGTGGCCTCCATGTTCGCGGGCGGGCTGACGGGGGCGCTGCTGGTGCGGGCCGGGTGCCCGGTGAACTGGCTGCTGCTGCCCGCGGCCGCCGTGGTGCTGGGGGTGGCCCTGACGTACGTGAGGCAGCCGGCCGTGCGCGGTCTCGGGTGCTGCTGACCCGGTGGCCTAACGCGTGGCGCCCGGCCGTCCCGCGCGGAAGCGGGCCTGTGCCTCGGAGAGGTCCACCACCGGCTCGGGGTAGTCGTACCGGGCCCGCTCCTCGGCGGGCAGCCGCCAGGGTTCGTGGACGCGGGGCGCGGGCAGGGCGGCCAGTTCGGGGACCCAGCGGTGGACGTAGCGGCCCTCGGGGTCGTACCTCAGGCCCTGGCGGACGGGGTTGAGGACCCGGTTGGGGCGGGTGTCGGTGCCGGTGCCGGCCACCCACTGCCAGTTGAGCTGGTTGTTGGCGAGGTCCCCGTCGACGAGGAGGTCGAGGAAGTGCCGGGCTCCGGTGCGCCAGTCGGCGTAGAGCGTCTTGGCGAGGAAACTGGCGGCGATCAGCCTGCCCCGGTTGTGCATCCAGCCCTCGTGGCGCAGCTGGCGCATGGCCGCGTCGACGACCGGGTAGCCGGTGCGGCCGTCCTTCCAGGCCTGGACCTCCTCCTCGGCGTGGCGGCCGGTGCGCCAGTGGTCGTGCCGGGCGCGGTAGTCCTCGGCCGCGGCCGAGGGGCGGGCGGCGAGGACCTGGTGGTGGAAGTCGCGCCAGCACAGCTGCCGGACGAAGGCCTCGGCGCCGGGGCCGCCGGCGGCGCGGGCGCGCTGCACGGCCTCGACGGGCGAGAGGGTGCCGAAGTGCAGGTGCGGGGAGAGGCGGGAGGTGGCGTCGGCGGCGAGGTCGTCGTGGGCGTCCTCGTACGCGGCGATGCCGGAGCGCAGCCAGCGGGTCAGCAGCCGGCGGGCTTCCGCCTCCCCGCCGCGCGCCAGGCCCGGGGAGGTCCCGGTGACGGCGGAGCGGCGGGGCGGGTCCTCGGACCCGATGCCGTCCGGGACGCGGACGACGCGCGGGGCGGCGCCCGCCCTGCGCGTCGGCAGCTCGCTCCAGCGGCGCAGGTACGGGGTGAAGACGGCGAAGTGGTCGGAGCCCGGGCCGCTGGGGAGCACCGCGCCGGGGGCGACCGCCGTCACGACCGCTTCGTGCGCGTGGAGGCCGGCGCCCTGCTCCCCCAGGGCGGTGCGCAGGCGCCGTTCTCGGGCCTGGGCGTAGCCGCTGACGCCGGCGGCGAGGTGGACCTCGCAGGCGTCGGCCTCCCGGGCGAGGGCGCAGACCTCCTCGACCACGTCGCCGGAGCGCAGGACGAGGCGGCCGCCGCGCTCGCGCAGTCCGGTGTCGAGGTCGGCCAGGCAGTCGGCGAGGAAGGCCGTCCGGTTCGGCACGGCGAAGCCGGCGCGCTCGACGGCCCGGTCGCGGACGAAGAGCGGCACCACCCGGTCGCAGGAGGCGAGGGCGGCCCGCAGCGGCGGGTGGTCGTGCAGGCGCAGGTCGCCGGTGAACAGGACCACGGCGGTCTTCACGGAGCTGGTCTCCCCCCGTCCGATGCATGGGCGATCCGGGCTTGCAGGACCATTGGTACATTCCTGTCATGGCGGTGGACGAGCTCGACACCCGGATCCTGCGTCTGCTGATCGAGCAGCCGCGCACCAGTGTCCGCGAGTACGCCCGGATCCTCGGCGTGGCGCGCGGGACCCTCCAGGCCCGGCTGGACCGGCTGGAGCGCACGGGGGTGATCACCGGCAGCGGCCCCGTGCTCTCCCCGGCCGCGCTGGGGCACCCGGTGCTCGCCTTCGTGCACATCGAGGTCACCCAGGGGCACCTGGACGACGTGGGCGACGCCCTGGCCGCCGTGCCGGAGATCATCGAGGCCTTCTCGATCACCGGCGGCGGGGACCTGCTGACGCGGGTGGCCGCCCGGGACAACGCCCATCTGGAGGACGTGATCCAGCGGTTGATCCGGCTTCCGGGGGTGGTCCGCACCCGGACCGAGGTGGCGCTGCGGGAACGGGTCGCGCACCGGCTGCTGCCGCTGGTCGAAGCGGTGGGACGGGCGGCCCGCACCCCCTGACGGGTCGGCCCGGAACCGGCACGACCGGCGGGGCGGGCCCGGGCGGGGCGGGCACGACGGATGGCCTCCCGATCCTCCCCGGAGGCGGTCGACGCCGTGCCGGAAGGTACCGGGCCGGCCGCCGTGCCGACCGCGGCGGCCTCCGCCGAGGATCGGCCGGACCCGCCCGGGACCCGGTGAGCGGGGCCGCAGCCCGGGGCTCAGCCCATGACGCGCGGCAGGCGCAGGCTGAGCAGGACCGTCAGGGCGATCAGCCCGAGCTGCACGAGGAGGGTCACGGCGAGGGCGTCCCGCATCCCGGACCCCGCGGCCAGCGCGAGGAAGAGGCTGCCGACGGTCGCCACGCCCAGGGCGAGCGAGGACTGCTGCGTGGTCACCATGACCCCGCCGCCCACCCCGGCCCGGTCCGCCGGCACGTCCGAGAGCATCAGCCGCATGAGCACCGGCAGTTGGAGGCCCTGCCCCAGGCCCGCGACGGCCACGCCGGGGGCGAGGGCCGCGAGCCCCAGGTCAGGCCAGCCGCGCCAGACGGTCACCAGCAGCAGGCCGATGCCGGCCGCCTGGACGATCCCGCCGGCGGTGACGACCCGGCTGCCGAAGCGCCCGACGAGCCGGGGCCCGGCGAGCGAGGCGGCGAAGAAGGCCAGGGCCATCGGCACCAGGGCGAGCCCCGCCGACACCGGGCCCATCCGCAGCCCCTGCTGGAGCGCGACGGCGACGACGAACATGAAGCCGCTGAAGCCGATCGAGAACGGCAGCAGCATCACCAGCCCGCGCCGCAGCGACACCAGCCGCAGCAGGCTCGGCGGTACCAGCGGGGTGCGCCCGAGGCGGTCGGCGCGGCGCTCGGTCAGGTAGAAGGCCGCGGCGGCGAGCGGGGAGACGGCCAGCGAGAGCCAGGTCCACAGCGGCCACCCGGCCGCCCGGCCCTCCGTCAGCGGCAGCAGCAGGGACACGAGCGTGAGGCCCAGCAGCAGGGTGCCGGGGACGTCGACCGACGCCGGGCGCTCGGAGCGGGTCTCCGGGACGGCCCGGACGGCGAGCACCAGCCCGAGCAGCACCACCGGCACGTTCACCAGGAACACCGACCGCCAGCCGGAGCCGGCCACGTCGGCGGCCACCAGCACCCCGCCGAGGATCTGCCCGGCGACCATCGACAGTCCGGCGGTGGCCCCGTACAGGCTCATCGCGCGGGCCCGGCGCGGCCCCCGGGTGGTGGCCTGGATGGTGGCCAGCACCTGCGGCAGCATCAGCGCCGCCGCGGCGCCCTGGGCCACCCGCGCCCCGACCAGGGTCCAGGCGGTGGGGGCCAGGCCGCAGGCGAGGGAGGTGGCCCCGAAGGCCGCCATGCCGACGAGGAACAGCCGGCGCCGGCCGGCCGTGTCACCGAGGCGGCCGCCCAGCACCAGCAGCACCGAGTAGGCGACCCCGTAGCCGCCGACGACCAGCTCCAGCATGGCCGGACCGGCGGCGAGGTCGCTGTCGATGGCGGGCAGCGCCACGTTGACGATGAAGAAGTCGATGAGCGGCAGGGCCGCGCCCAGCAGCACGGTGAACAGCCCGAGCGGCGAGATACCCCCGGACCCGCCGGCCGGGGCCGGGTCGGAGGCGGGGGCGGGGGCGGACGGAAGGGGTGGCGTGCGTACGGTCGTTTCGGTCACGCAAGAGACGATCCTCCACCGCTGAGCCTGGTACCAGAGTCTCCTTATCCTGGTACCGGCAGTACCTGGAAACCGGCTGCGCGATGCGGCAGGCTGGACCCATGACCACTGTGGCCCCACCGAGCGACCTGCGCCGGCACGAGCTGGCCGACTTCCTGCGCAGCCGCCGCGAGCGGATCACCCCCGAGCAGGTCGGGCTGGCCCGCGGCCGCCGCAGGCGCACGCCCGGGCTGCGCCGCGAGGAGGTCGCCCAGCTCTCGGCCGTCGGCGTCACCTGGTACACCTGGCTGGAGCAGGCCCGGGAGATCCAGGTCTCCCCGCAGGTGCTGGACGCCCTCGCGCGCGCCCTGCTGCTGGACTCCACCGAGCGCGCGCACCTGTTCGCCCTGGCGGGCGGCGTCGACCCGGCGCCGGACACCCGGTGCCCGAGCGTGACCCCGGCACTGCGGGCCATGCTCGACCAGCTGGACCCGATCCCGGCGTGCGTGCAGAACAGCCGGTACGACATCCTCGCGTACAACTCCACGTACGGGCGGCTCCTGTGCGACCTGGACCGGCTGCCGCGCGAGGACCGCAACTGCATGTGGCTGGCCTTCACCAACGCCGACTGGCAGGCGTCCCTCGCCGACATGCCGGACGTCAACCGGCTGATGGCGGCCAAGTTCCGCGCCTCGATGGCCGGCCACCTGGCCGAACCCGCCTGGAAGGCCCTCCTGGCCCGTCTGGAGGCGGCCTCGCCGGAGTTCCGCGAGATCTGGGCGCGGCACGAGGTGGTCGGGCTGGGCAGCAACAGGAAGTACATCCGCAACGCCCACGTGGGCCTGCTCCGCCTGGAGCACACCAGCCTGTGGCTGGGCCCGGCGGCGGGCCCCCGCCTGACGACCTTCGTCCCGCTGGACGAGGAGACCCGCCTGCGCCTGGAGGAACTCCGCTCCCTGGCGCCGGCCGCGGCCTGAGGCCGGGGCGGATCCGGTCCGCTCTCCCCGGGGGGAAGATCCCGCACACCCCGCGAGTTGGTAGAACCGTGAACGAAATGGTGCGGGACGCGGTGGACGTGGACGTGGTGGTCGTGGGGGCCGGGCAGGCGGGACTCTCCAGCGCCTACCACCTGGCCCGGGCCGGCATCGGGCACGTGGTGCTCGACCACTCCCCCCGCCCGGGCGGGGCCTGGCAGTTCCGGTGGCCCTCGCTCACCTACGGCCGGGTGCACGGGATGCACTCCCTGCCCGGGATGGAGCTGACCGGCGCCGATCCGCTGCGGCCGTCGTCCGAGGTGATCGGGGAGTACTTCGCGACGTACGAGGAGCGGTTCGGGCTGCACGTGCGGCGGCCCGTGGACGTGACGGCCGTGCGCGAGGGCGGGGGCGGGCGGCTGCTGGTCGCGTCGCCGGCCGGGAACTGGTCGGCCCGCGCCCTCGTCAACGCCACCGGGACCTGGGACCGGCCGTTCTGGCCGCGCTACCCGGGGCAGGAGCTGTTCCGGGGACGCCAGCTGCACACCGCGGGCTACCCGGGACCCGGGGAGTTCGCCGGAGCCCGGGTGATCGTGGTGGGCGGGGGCACCTCGGCGGTGCAGCACCTGCTGGAGATCTCCGAGGTGGCGGCGGCGACCACCTGGGTCACCCGCAGGCCGCCCGTGTTCCGCGACGGGGATTTCGGCGAGGCCGAGGGCCGGGCGGCGGTGGCGCTGGTGGAGGAGCGGGTGCGCCGGGGCCTGCCCCCGCGGAGCGTGGTCAGTGTGACCGGGCTGCCGCTCAACGCGGCCGTCCGGGCGGGGCTGGAGTCGGGGGTGCTGGACCGGCTGCCGGTCTTCGACCGGATCACCCCGTCCGGGGCCGCCTGGGCCGACGGGCGGCGCGTGGAGGCCGACGTGATCCTGTGGGCCACCGGCTTCCGGCCCGCCGTCGACCACCTGGCCCCGCTGCGGCTGCGCGAGCCGGGCGGCGGGATCCGGATCGAGGGCACGCGGGCGGTGCGCGACGAGCGGGTCCACCTGGTCGGCTACGGGCCCTCGGCGTCGACCGTCGGCGCCAACCGGGCGGGCGGGGCCGCCGTCCGGGAGATCCGCCGCCTGCTGGCCCGGGGTCCGGCGGTGTCAACCCTGGCGTGAGCCGGCCGGACCTCCGACGGGGAAGCACCGGTCGGCCGTACCGGACTGCTCGGCGTCCGCGCTCGCGTACACCCGGACGGTGCCGTCGCCGGTCCGGACGACCGGATCCGTCCAGTGCTCTTCGGGGCGGGGGACGAGCACGTGCGCGAGGGCGCGCTCGGCGTCGTAGACCAGGAGCGAGACGATCCGGTACAGCCAGTCCCCGAAGTCCCCGAGCCCCTGCGCCGGGTGGTCGGCGGGGCCGCCGATGCGGATCACGTAGAAGCGGTCGTCCGCCCAGTGACCGCCGTTGTCCAGCCGCTCCCCCTCGCCGACGGGCGTGCCGTCCACCCACAGCAGGGCCTCGTCGGGGCCGCCGCGGAGCAGGAGCACCGCCCGGTGGCGGTCGTCGGGGGTGAAGTGGACGCGGACCTCGTGCGGGGTCCAGCAGTCGATGAACCGGCTGCAGGCCCCGGGGACCGGTCCGGAGCGCAGGCGGGTCCCGGCGGCGGGTTCCGGGTCGCGGCCGCAGACGCCGGGGGCGCGGCAGGGCCGGTCCACGCGCCGGGAGCAGCCCAGGCCCATGGCGGCGACGTCGCGGGGCGCGGCCCGGGACAGGAGTGCCGCGAGGTGTGCGCGGTAGTGGTCCGCGCCGAAGCGGGCGGTGAGCTCGCGCTCGCCGTGCCACCAGGCGGCCAGCTCGGCGCCTTCGGGCGAGCGTGCCAGCCAGTCCCCCCAGTCCCCGGCCCCGTCCTCGGCCGCGGCCTCCGGCGGCCGGGGCTCCCCGGTGGTGCCGGGTCCACGGCGCTTGCGCGCGCTCCATGGCCATCGCACCGGCCGCCCCCGCTCTTCCCGCATCCCGGACCGGGGCCGATCGCAGGCGGGCGGTGGCGGGGCCGCCTCTCATTTCGGGGGTGAGGCCGGGCTGGCGGGCCGGGCCGGGGGGCCGGCCTGGGCGCGGGCCGGGCGGCCGGGGGCCGTGGCGGCGGGTGTGCCGGTGGCCGCCGCGCGCAGCCGGTTGAACTCCGCCACGTGCTTGCGGTGTTCCTCGTAGGTGGCGGAGAAGCGGGTGTCGCCGGGCTTCACCGTGACGAAGAACAGCCAGTCGCCCGGGGTCGGCGCGACCGCGGCCGCCATGGCCTGGAGGCCGGGGCTGTCGATGGGGGTGGGCGGCAGGCCCTGGCGCTCGTAGGTGTTGAAGGGGTGGTCGATCCGGGTGTCCGCGAGCCGGGTGTCCACGGTGGTGCGGTTCAGCGCGTAGTTGAGGGTGGAGTCCATCTGGAGGGGCATCGACCGGGCGAGCCGGTTGTGCACCACCCGGGCGACCTTGCCCATGTCCGCCGGGTTGTCGGCCTCCGCCTCGATGATGCTGGCGAGGGTGGCCGTCTGGTACGGGGTCATGCCGTGGGCCCGGCCGCCGTCGGCGACGGCCTTGGTGGCGAGCTTCTGGTTCGCCGTCCGCACCATGGCGGCGAGCAGGGTGGCCGGGGTGGACTTCGAGGTCACCGGGTACGTAGCCGGGAACAGGTAGCCCTCCGGGTTGCCCCTCGCCTCGGCGGGCAGCGGCAGGCCGGCCGTGGCCACGGCCGATGCGGTGGCGCCCGCGGGGAGCCGGAGCTCCTTGTCGATGGCGGCGTAGACCTGCGGGGCGCGCCATCCCTCGGGGATCAGCAGGCGGCGCGGTTCCTCGGGCGCCTGCGTACGGGACAGCTGGGGGGCGAGGACCGCCGCCCCGAACCCGATCCCGAGCAGTGCGGTGAACAGGAGCAGCAGACGGCCTCGGCGGGTGAGCCGGGAGCGGTGCTGCGGCGGCTGGTACGCGTGAGGCATACCGGCACGCTAGCGCTCATACCGTGAGGTTCCCGGCATCACACCCCGCTGCGGTCATACCATCACACGTTCACCGGAGCCGGTGCGGCGTCCGCGTCCCGCCCCCGCTCGGGCGCCCGCCCCTTCTGGGGCGTGTGCGCGGCGTCGCGGTCCCGGCGCACCAGCGCGGCATAGCGGCCACCGGCCCCCAGCAGCTCCTCGTGCGTACCGCGTTCGGCGATGCGGCCGGCGTCCAGGACGACGATCTGGTCGGCGTCCCGGATGGTGGAGAGGCGGTGCGCGATGGTGATGGTGGTGCGGCCCCGCGAGAGGTTGTCGATGGCCCGCTGCACGGCGTGCTCGGTGCGGGTGTCGAGGGCGCTGGTGGCCTCGTCCAGGATGAGCACCGGCGGGTCGCGCAGGATGGTGCGCGCGATGGCCAGGCGCTGCTTCTCGCCCCCCGAGAAGCGGTAGCCGCGCTCGCCGACCAGGGTGTCGTACCCGTCGGGCAGGGACTCGATGTGCTCGTGGATCTGCGCCGCGCGGGCCGCCTCGGCGATCTCCTCGTCGGTGGCGTCGGGCTTGGCGAAGCGCAGGTTGTCGGCGACCGAGGCGTGGAAGAGGTAGGTCTCCTGGGAGACCACGCCTACGGAGCGGGCCAGCGAGTCGAAGTCCAGGTCGCGCACGTCCACTCCGTCGAGGACGACCTTTCCGCCGGTCACGTCGTAGAGGCGGGGCACCAGGTAGCTGAGGGTGCTCTTGCCGGATCCGGTCGGCCCGACCACGGCCAGGGAGCCGCCCGCCGGGACCGTGATGTCGATGCCGGTGAGGGTGGGCCCGGCCTTGGCCTCGTACGCGAAGTGCACGTCCTCCAGGCGGACCTCGCCCTTGGCGCGGCCCAGCCGGACCGGCTCCTCGCGCTCGGTGATGTCCACCGGCAGGTCGAGGTACTCGAAGATCCGGGCGAAGAGGGCGAGCGAGGTCTGGATCTGCACCCCGGTCGACAGCAGGCTCACGGCCGGCCGGAACAGCCCCTGCTGGAGGGTGACGAAGGCGACGAGGGTGCCGACGGAGAGCGTGGGGGCGCCGGTCCGCAGGGCGATGCCGGCGGCCCAGTAGATCATGGCGGGCATCGCCGCCATCACGATGCCGATGGTGGACATCCGCCAGCGCCCGGCCATGCTGGAGCGCACTTCGAGGTCCACCAGCTTCTCCGACTCCTCGGCGAAGGCGGCGGTGAGGGACTCGGAGCGGCCCATGGTGCGGCCGAGCAGGATGCCGCTGACCGACAGCGACTCGGTGACCGTGGCGGCCATGGCGGCCATCTGCTTCTGCCGCTTCGTGGTGATCTTCTTGCGCTCGCGCCCGACGCGGCGGCTGATCCACACGAAGACGGGCAGCAGGAGCAGGGAGACGAGGGTGAGCCGCCAGTCGAGCGCGAGCATCGCGACGACGGAGGCGACGACGGCGGTCAGGTTCGACACCAGCGAGGTCGCGGTCGAGGTGACCGTCGCCTGCATGCCGCCGATGTCGTTGGCTATGCGGGACTGGACCTCGCCGGTCCGGGTCCGGGTGAAGAAGGCCAGCGGCATCCGCTGGAGCTGGGCGTAGACGGCGGTGCGCAGGTCGTGCATGACGCGCTGGCCGACCGTGGTGGAGATGAGCGTCTGGAGCACGCCGAACACGCTGGTCACGACCGCCGTCAGGATCATGCCGAGCGCCAGCAGGCTGAGCAGCCCGGTACGGCCCTGGGGGATCGCGACGTCCAGGATCTCCTTGAGCAGGAACGGCGAGGCGACGCCGACCAGCGAGGACGCGCCGACCAGTGCGCCGACGACGGCGAGGCGCCCGCGGTAGGGGCGGAACAGGCCGAGGATGCGGCGCAGCTCGCGCGGCCGGTCGGCAGGGGCCGGGCGGCTGGGGTCGAGGGCTACGTTCGATGGGGTCCACTTCGGCTCTTCGCTGTGCATGGGCCTCCTTCCGCCGGGGACTCCGAATGAGCCTAGCTCATTGTTACCTATACTCACAATGAATCCTGTCCTGCTACTGTTCCCAGTATGAGCACCGGTTCCGAGACCGACACCCGCGATTCGACCGACGGCGTCCTCGCCGAGCAGCTGCTGCGCCTCACGCGCCGGCTCCACCGCATCCAGAAGCGCCACATGGAGCCGCTCGGGATCACCCCGGCCCAGGGCCGGCTGCTGCGGATCGTGGCGCACTACGGGGACGGCCCGCCGCCCCGCATGGCCGACCTGGCCGCGCGCCTGGAGGTCGTGCCCCGCGCCGTGACCACCCTCGTCGACGGTCTGGAGGCGGCCGACTGCGTGCGCCGCGCACCCGACCCCGCGAACCGGCGCGTGATCCGCATCGAGCTCACCGAGACCGGTCGCGCCACGCTGCGGCGACTGCGCAACGCGCGGACCGACGCGGCAGAGGAGATCCTGGCTCCGTTGACCGCCGGACAGCGCGAGGTGCTCGGCGGCCTGCTCGACGCGCTCGCGGACGTCCCGGCGGAGCGCCGCTGCTGAAACGGTCCCCCGGAGGGCGCCGCGGGCGGCGGGGCCGGGCGTCCGCACGGACAAGGGACCGCACATGCCGCTGCTCGAACCGAAGCCGGGAGCCCTGCGCCCGCGCCCCGGCGCCCCCGCCCCCGACCGGGTCCCCGACCGGACGGCCGCCGGCACCCCGCGGACCCTGCGCGAGGAGCTGACCGCCCTGCTCGGCGCCGAGAAGGTGCTGTGGCGGGTCTCCGACCTGGTCCGCTACGCCACCGACGCCTCCCCGTACCGGTTCGTCCCGCAGGTGGTGGTGGTCGCCGAGGACGTCGACGACGTCTCCGCGGTCCTCTCCTACGCCCGCGGCCGGCAGCGCGAGGTGGTCTTCCGCGCCGCCGGCACCTCGCTGAACGGCCAGGCGCAGGGCGAGGACATCCTGGTCGACGTACGCCGCCACTGGCGGGGCGTCGAGGTCCTGGACGCGGGGCGCCGCGCCCGGATCCGGCCCGGCACCACCGTCTTCCGCGCCAACGCCGCCCTCGCCCGCCACGGCCGGGTCCTGGGCCCCGACCCGGCCAGCGCCGTCGCCTGCACCCTGGGCGGGGTCGTCGCCAACAACTCCTCCGGCATGACGGCCGGCACCACGCGGAACGCCTACCGCACGCTGTCCTCCCTCACCCTCGTCCTGCCGACCGGGACCGTGGTGGACACGGCCGACCCCCTCGCCGACGAGGAACTGGCCCGCGCCGAGCCGGCCCTGTGCAGGGGGCTGATGGAGATCAAGCGGGAGATCGAGGCCGACCCGGCCCTCGTCGCCCGGATCCGGGCCAAGTACGAGATCAAGAACACCACCGGCTACCGGCTCGACGCCTACCTGGACGGCACCACACCCGTCGAGATCCTGCGCGGCCTGGCGGTCGGCTCCGAGGGCACCCTGGTCTTCATCGCCGAGGTCGTCCTCGACACCCTCCCCCTCGACCGCGAACTCTCCAGCGCGCTGCTCTTCTTCCCCTCCCTGACCGCTGCGGCCGCCGCGGTCCCGCTGTTCAACGCGGCCGGAGCCCTCGCCGTGGAACTGATGGACGGCAACACCCTGCGCGCCTCGGTCAGCGTCGCCGGGGTGCCCTCCGACTGGGCCGGGCTGCCCCGGGACACCGCCGCGCTGCTGGTGGAGTTCCGCGCCCCGGACGCCGCCGGGCGCGCGGAGTACGAACGCCGGGCGGCCGCCGTCCTGCCCTCGCTGGAGCTGGTCGCGCCGGTCCCCTCGGTCACCAACGCCTTCACCCGCGACCCGGCCGTCATCGCCGGCTACTGGAAGGCCCGCAAGGCCTTCGTCACCGCCGTCGGCGGGGCCCGGCCCCCGGGGACCACCCTGATCACCGAGGACTTCGCCGTACCGCCCTCGCGGCTCGCCGAGGCCTGCGGGGCGCTCCTGGCCCTCCAGGCGGAGCACGGCTTCGACGCGGCCGTCGCCGGGCACGCGGCCCACGGCAACCTGCACTTCCTGCTGGCCTTCGACGCCGCCCGGCCCGAGGACGTCGACCGGTACGCGGCCTTCATGGAGGCCTTCTGCCGGCTCACGGTGGAGCGGTTCGACGGCTCCCTGAAGGCCGAGCACTCCACCGGCCGCAACATGGCCCCCTTCCTGGAGCTGGAATGGGGGCCCCGGGCCACCGGGTTCATGTGGCGCACCAAGCGCCTGATCGACCCGGAGGGCGTCCTCGCCCCGCGCATCCTCCTCGACCGCGATCCGCGGGCCCACCTGCGCGGCCTGAAGACGATCCCCCGGGTGGAGGCGCTCGCCGACCCCTGCATCGAGTGCGGGTTCTGCGAACCGGCCTGCCCCAGCGGGGACCTGACGACCACTCCGCGCCAGCGGATCGTGCTGCGCCGCGAGATGATGCGCCAGCCGCCCGGCTCCCCGGTCCTCGACGGGCTGCTCGACGCCTACGGCCACGACGCCGTCGACACCTGCGCGGGCGACTCCCTCTGCGGGCCCGCCTGCCCCGTCGGCATCGACACGGGCGCGCTGATGCGGCACTTCCGCCACCGGCGGCACGGTCCGCGCGAGGAGCGCGCCGCCGCCCTGGCCGCCGAGCGGTTCCGTAGCGTGGAGGCGGCCGCGCGGCTGGCCGTGGCCGCCGCCGACCGGGCCGGGCACCGGCTGCCGGCCGCCGTCACCCGGGTGGTGCGCGAGGCGGTGCGCCCCGACCTGGTGCCGCAGTGGGCGCCGGGGATGCCCGGGGCGGCGCGGCGGCTGCCCCCGACCCGGCGGGTGGGCGCGGCCGCCGTGTACTACCCGGCCTGCGTCAACCGGATCTTCGGCGGCCCCGGCGACCGCTCCGGCCCCTCGCTGCCGGAGGCGGTGGTGACCCTCGCGGAGCGGGCGGGCAGGCCGGTCTGGATCCCCCGGAACGTGCGCGGCACCTGCTGCGCGACGATCTGGCACTCCAAGGGGTACGAGGCCGGCAACCGGCTGATGGCCGGCCGGATCGTGGCCGCCGCCTGGGGCTGGACCGCGGGCGGCCGGCTCCCGCTGGTGGTCGACGCCTCCTCCTGCGCCCTGGGCCTGTCCCGGGAGGTGGTCCCCCACCTGAGCGAGGACGACCGGGCCCTGCACGCGGAGCTGCGCATCGTGGACTCGGTCGTCTGGGCGGCCGAGGAGCTCCTGCCGCACCTGGAGGTCCGGCGCACCGTCGGGTCGGCGGTCCTGCACCCCACGTGCTCGATGCGGCACCTGGGCGACGAGGAGCAGCTGCGCACGCTGGCCGGGGCCTGCGCGGACGAGGTGGTGGTTCCGGACGGCGCGGGCTGCTGCGCCTTCGCGGGCGACCGGGGCATGCTGCACCCGGAACTGACGGCCTCGGCGACGCGGCGGGAGGCGGCGGAGGTGGCCGCACGGCCCTTCGACGCGTACCTGTCGGCGAACCGGATGTGCGAGGTGGGCATGGAACGGGCCACCGGGCACCCCTACGCCTCGGTCCTGCTCGCACTGGAGCGCGCCACACGGCCCTGAGCCGCGGCGCGCGGCTCCCCACCACGGCGCGCGCCCCGCTCACGCCCCCGCGCCGTGCACGCCCCCGGGCGTGCACGGCGTGCGCCGGGCGGCGCTCCCCGCCGGAAATTCGATTGCCCGGCCCGCGACCGGAAGGCGAACCTTGCGTGGTTTGCACTTACCGAGCCGTGATGGGGCGTCATGCAGATCAGCGACCTTCCGTATCCGGATCCCGGGGTGCCGGACGCCCGCTCGGGCCCGCGTTTCCTGTGGTGGCTGGGCCGGGGCCAGCTCGGCGGGCAGGCCCGCAGCCTGGCCTGGGGGCTGGTGCACTTCTGCGGCATCGCCGGGCTGCCGTACGCGGTGGGCCTGGGCGTCGCGGCGGCCGTCGACCGCGACGGAGGGCGGCTGCTGCTGGTCGGCGGGCTCCTCCTGCTCGTCGGCACGGCCATCGCCGTCGGCGACGCCATGCTCCACCGCACCGCCGTCACCAACTGGATCACCGCCGCCGCCCGCGTGCAGCAGCTGCTCGCCCGCAAGACCGCCGAGCTGGGCTCCGCCCTGACCCGCCGGGTCGCGGCGGGGGAAGTCGTGGCCGTGTCCACGGGGGACGTGGAGAAGATCGGCTGGTTCGTCGAGGCGGTCTCCCGCTTCCTCGCCGCCGCCTTCGCGGTCGTCGCGATCTGCGTCGGGCTGCTGTTCTACGCGCCCGCGATCGGCGTGGTCGTGGCGGCGGGCGTCCCGTTCCTCGCGCTGTCCGTGCTGCCGCTGCTGCCGCGCGCCACGCGGCGGGCCGACGTCCAGCGCGAGAAGGCGGGCAGGGCCACCGAGCTGGCCTCCGACACCGTGGCGGGCCTGCGGGTGCTGCGCGGCATCGGCGGCGAGGAGCTCTTCCTCGACCGCTACCGCGAGGCCTCGCAGGAGGTCCGCAGGGCCGCGGTGCGCAGCGCCCGGATGTGGGCGCTGATCGCCGCGGTCCAGGTGCTGCTCCCGGGCGCCCTGATGGTCGCGGTGGTCTGGTACGGCTCCGTGCTCGTCCTGGACGGCCGGCTGGCGGTCGGCGAACTGGTCGCCGCCTTCAGCGCGGTGGCCACGATGCTGTACCCCTTGCGGCACTTCGAGGAGATCGCGATGTCCTACTCCTTCTCGCGGCCCTCCGCCCAGCGGGCGGCCCGGGTGCTGTCGCTGACGCGTACGGACGACGGGGCGGATCCCGCCGCCGCGCCGCCGGCGCAGGCTCCGGCACCGGGCGGGGACCTGTACGACCCCGCGACGGGGGTGCTGGCACCGGCAGGGCGGTTCACGGCCGTCGTGTGCGGGGACCCGGACCTGGCGGGCCGGCTCGCGGAGCGCCTGGGCGGGCACGCCGTGCACCCCGGGGACGGGGACGGGGCCCCGCCGTCGGCGCTGCTCGGCGGGGTCGCGCTGGACGGGCTCGCGCTGGACGTGGCGCGCGGGCTGGTCCTCGTCCAGGACAAGGACCCGGTGCTGCTGTCCGGGACCCTGCGCGAGCTGTTCGACGTACCGGCGTCGGGCGCCGTCCCGCCCCCGGCGGCGCTGGCGGCGGCGCAGTGCGGGGACGTCCTGGACGCCCTGCTCCAGGCGGCCCCCGACGGGGTGGACGACGCCATGGACGCCCGGATCACCGAGCGCGGCCGGTCCCTGTCGGGCGGGCAGCGCCAGCGGCTCGCGCTGGCCCGTTCGCTGGTCACCGACCCGGAGGTGCTGGTGCTGGACGAACCGACCTCGGCGGTCGACGCGCACACCGAGGCGCGGATCGCCGACGGGGTCGCCGCGCTGCGCGCCGGGCGCACCACCGTGGTGCTGGCGTCCTCGCCGCTGCTGCTGGACCGCGCCGACCGGGTCGTCCTGGTGCACGGGGGCCGGGCGGTGGCGGCGGGCACCCACCGCGAGCTGCTGCGGGCCGAGGGCCGCTACCGGGCGGTCGTCACCCGGGAGCTGGACGGGGAACAGGGGCGGATCGGCGGCCCCGCCGGGGACGTCACCGGGGAACTCACGGGAATCGAGGAATCAGCATGATCGGCGTGGCACCGCCGGAGCACGATCCGGCGGCCCCCGAGACGGCCGCGACGCTGCCCGTGGGCACGTCGGCGACCGTACGGGGCTACGTGCGCGGCCTGCTGCGGCGGCACCGGCGGGCCTTCGCGGCGCTGGTGGCGGTCAACGCGGTCGCGGTGGTCGCCTCCATGGTGGGCCCGTACCTGCTGGGGCGGGTGGTGGACGAGCTCTCGGCGGGGGCGCGCGAGCTCCATCTGGGGCGCGTGGCGCTGCTGTTCGCGGTGGCGCTCGCGATCCAGACCTGCTTCGTGCGGCTGGTCCGGCTGCGCGGGGCGGTGCTCGGCGAGGAGATGCTGGCCGACCTGCGCGAGGACTTCCTGGTGCGGTCGGTCGGCCTGCCGCCGGGGGTCCTGGAGCGGGCCGGCACCGGCGACCTGCTGTCACGGATCACCACCGACGTCGACCGGCTGGCGAACGCGATGCGCGAGGCGGTCCCGCAGCTGGCCATCGGCGTGGTCTGGGCGGGTCTGCTGTACGGCGCGCTCGCGGTCACCGCGCCGCAGCTGGCGCTGGCCGCACTGGTGGCGCTCCCGATCCTGGTCGTCGGCTGCCGCTGGTACTTCCGGCGGGCCCCCTCGGCGTACCGCTCGGAGGCCGCCGGGTACGCGGCGGTCGCGGCGGTGCTGACGGAGACGGTGGACGCGGGGCGGACGGTAGAGGCGCACCGCCTGGGCGGGCGCCGGATCGCGCTGTCGGAGCGGCGGATCAGGGAGTGGACGGCCTGGGAGCGGTACACGCTGTTCCTGCGGACGGTGCTCTTCCCCGTCGTCAACGCCACCTATGTGACGATCCTCGGCGCGGTGCTGCTGATCGGCGGGTACTGCGTGCTGCGCGGCTGGATGTCGGTGGGCCAGCTGACCACGGGCGCACTGCTGGCACAGATGATGGTCGACCCGATCGGCCTGGTCCTGCGCTGGTACGACGAGCTCCAGATCGCACAGGTGTCGCTGGCCCGGCTGGTGGGGGTCCGCGAGATCGAGCCGGCGGCGGGTGACCGCGCGGTGGCCCCGGAGGGCCGGGACGTCCGGGCGGACGAGGTCCGGTTCGGCTACCGGGAGGGCGTGGACGTCCTGCACCGGGTGTCGATGTCGGTTCCGCCGGGCACCCGGATGGCGCTGGTCGGCCCCTCGGGCGCGGGCAAGTCCACCCTGGGCCGGCTGCTGGCGGGGATCTACGCGCCGCGGACCGGGGAGGTCACCCTGGGCGGGGCGCGGCTCTCGCGGATGCCCGCGGAGCGGGTGCGCGAGCACGTGGCGCTGGTGAACCAGGAGCACCACGTGTTCGTGGGCTCGCTGCGGGACAACCTGCGGCTGGCCCGGACGGGCGCCGAGGACGCCGAACTGTGGGCGGCACTGGGCGCGGTGGACGCCGACGGCTGGGCGCGGGCGCTGGACGCGGGGCTGGACACGGAGGTGGGTTCGGGCGGCAGCGCGCTGACCCCGGCGCAGGCGCAGCAGATCGCGCTGGCCCGGCTGGTGCTGGCCGACCCGCACACGCTGGTGCTGGACGAGGCGACCTCGCTGCTGGATCCGCGGGCGGCCCGGCACCTGGAGCGGTCGCTGGCGCGGGTACTGGACGGCCGTACGGTCATCGCGATCGCCCACCGGCTGCACACGGCGCACGACGCGGACGTGATCGCGGTGGTCGAGGGCGGCCGGATCAGCGAACTCGGCTCGCACGACGAGCTGGTGGCGGCCGACGGGGCGTACGCGGCCCTGTGGCGGTCCTGGCACGGGTGACCGGCAGCCCGCCGTGCCGGGCGGGCCCTCCCGCCCGGCGCGGCGGGCCTCCGGACGGCGCCGCGGTCAGGCGGTCAGGCGGTCAGATGAAACCCAGGGCCGACGCCCCGCCGACGCCGCCCAGGAGCATGAACACCGGCATGAGGACCTTGAGCTCCACCCAGCTGCCGGCGCGGAAGCGCAGCGCCTTGGGCGGGCCGACCGGGTACCAGCGCTTCCCCTTGATCGGCAGGGGCCAGAGGATCGGGCAGCCGGAGACGGTCAGGGCGTCGCCGATGTCGTGGACGAGGGCGCCGAGCAGGATCGGCAGGCCGAGCCAGAGGTACTCCTGCCCCGGGCCGCTGAACAGCCAGCCGGCGCCGTTGCCCGGTTCGTCGAGGACCCCGGCCAGGATCCAGGCGCTGGTCGCGCCGAGCAGCCAGACCAGGACGTCGCTGGACATCCGCGCCGCCCGCCAGAGCAGGCCTTCGACGGCCAGCACCAGGTGGACGAAGAGGAGCACGAGGACGCCCCAGCGGTCGAAGCCCACCGCGACGGCGGAGGAGCCGGCGCCTATGAGGACCGCCCACAGCCAGGTGTGGGTCAGCGTGCGGTGGCCGCCGCTGCGGCGGGCGTCGCGCGGCGCGCGGGTGGCCTTGTAGACGGCGTACGAGATCTTGTCGACCACCTCGCACAGGCCCCGGGACAGCGGCCCGAAGGCGCGGGAGATCGTCGCCGACTTGTGGTCGAGGTCGGGGGCGAGTGCCGCTCCGGCGCAGATCAGGGCGCCGACGACGAGGACGGGCCAGGGCATCGGGTGGCCGAAGGCCGCGGTCGCGGCGCCCACCCCCAGCCAGGCCGCCGCCCCGGACAGTGAGTGCGCCGGACCCATCATGCTCGTTTCCCGCCCCGGTCCTGTCGTGGTGGGGCCCCGTCGACGTCTTCGGTCGGGCCGCCTCGACGGCCCAGCGTACCTGCGATGATCTTCTTTCCGTCCGCCGGTTCCCTCTTCCGGCGGGAAGCCAGGCAAGATGGGGGCGTGACCCTCATTGATCAGCTCCCGCCGACCGCCGACCCCGACGCCCTCTTCGAGGCTTTCTCCTCGTGGGCGGAGGACCAGGGCATCACCCTGTACCCGGCGCAGGAGGAGGCGCTGATCGAGGTCGTCTCCGGCGCGAACGTCATCCTGTCGACCCCGACCGGCTCGGGCAAGAGCCTCGTGGCGGCGGGCGCGCACTTCACCGCGCTGGCCCAGGACAAGGTCACCTTCTACACCGCTCCGATCAAGGCGCTGGTATCGGAGAAGTTCTTCGACCTGTGCAAGCTCTTCGGCACCGAGAACGTCGGCATGCTGACCGGCGACGCCTCCGTGAACGCCGACGCCCCGGTGATCTGCTGCACCGCCGAGGTGCTGGCCTCCATCGCCCTGCGCGACGGCAAGTACGCCGACATCGGCCAGGTCGTGATGGACGAGTTCCACTTCTACGCGGAGCCGGACCGCGGCTGGGCCTGGCAGATCCCGCTGCTGGAACTGCCGCAGGCGCAGTTCGTCCTGATGTCGGCGACGCTCGGCGACGTGAAGCGGTTCGAGGAGGACCTGACCCGGCGCACCGGCCGGCCGACCTCGGTGGTCCGCTCCGCGACCCGGCCCGTCCCGCTCTCGTACGAGTACGTGACCACGCCGATCACCGACACCATCACCGAGCTGCTGGAGACCCGGCAGGCGCCGGTCTACATCGTGCACTTCACCCAGGCCCAGGCGGTCGAGCGGGCGCAGTCGCTGATGAGCATCAACATGTGCACCCGCGAGGAGAAGGACAAGATCGCCGAGCTGATCGGCAACTTCCGCTTCACCACGAAGTTCGGCCAGAACCTCTCCCGCTACGTCCGCCACGGGATCGGCGTGCACCACGCGGGCATGCTGCCCAAGTACCGGCGGCTGGTCGAGAAGCTGGCCCAGGCCGGCCTGCTGAAGGTCATCTGCGGTACGGACACCCTCGGCGTGGGCGTCAACGTCCCGATCCGCACGGTGCTGTTCACCGCGCTCACCAAGTACGACGGCAACCGCGTCCGCACGCTGCGCGCCCGCGAGTTCCACCAGATCGCGGGCCGTGCGGGCCGCGCGGGCTTCGACACGGCCGGCTTCGTGGTCGCCCAGGCGCCCGAGCACGTCATCGAGAACGAGAAGGCCCTCGCGAAGGCGGGCGACGACCCCAAGAAGCGCCGCAAGGTGGTGCGCAAGAAGGCTCCCGAGGGATTCGTCGCCTGGTCGGACACCACCTTCGAGAAGCTGATCGCCGCCGACCCCGAGCCGCTGACCTCCCGCTTCAAGGTCACCAACATCATGCTGCTGTCGGTCATCGCCCGGCCCGGCGACGCCTTCCAGGCGATGCGCAGCCTCCTGGAGGACAACCACGAGCCGCGCAAGGCGCAGCTGCGGCACATCCGCCGGGCCATCGCGATCTACCGCTCCCTGCTGGACGGCGGCGTGGTCGAGAAGCTCGACACCCCGGACGCCGAGGGCCGCACCATCCGGCTCACCGTCGACCTCCAGCAGGACTTCGCGCTGAACCAGCCGCTGTCCACCTTCGCACTGGCCTCCTTCGACCTGCTGGACCCGGAGTCCCCGTCCTACGCGCTGGACATGGTCTCCGTCGTCGAGTCCACGCTGGACGACCCGCGCCAGATCCTGGCCGCCCAGCAGAACAAGGAGCGGGGCATCGCGGTCGGCGCGATGAAGGCCGACGGGATCGAGTACGAGGAGCGGATGGAGCGCCTCCAGGAGGTCACCTATCCCAAGCCCCTGGAAGAGCTGCTGGTGCACGCCTACGACGTGTACAGCAAGAGCCACCCGTGGGTCCGCGACCACCCCGTCTCCCCGAAGTCGATCATCCGCGACATGTACGAGCGGGCGATGACCTTCACCGAGTTCACCTCCTTCTACGAGCTGGCCCGCACCGAGGGCATCGTGCTCCGCTACCTGGCGAGCGCCTACAAGGCCCTCGACCACACCATCCCCGACGACCTGAAGTCCGAGGACCTCGAGGACCTGATCGCCTGGCTGGGCGAGCTGGTCCGCCAGGTCGACTCCAGCCTGCTCGACGAGTGGGAGCAGCTGGCGAACCCGGAGGTGGAGACGGCCGAGCAGGCCCAGGAGAAGGCCGACCAGGTCAAGCCGGTCACGGCCAACGCCCGCGCCTTCCGCGTGCTGGTCCGCAACGCGATGTTCCGCCGGGTCGAGCTGGCCGCCCTGGACCACGTCGACCAGCTGGGCGAGCTCGACGCCGAGTCCGGCTGGGACGCCGACGCCTGGGGCGAGGCCATGGACGCGTACTGGGACGAGTACGACGACCTCGGCACCGGCCCCGACGCCCGCGGCCCCAAGCTGCTGCAGATCGAGGAGGACCCGGCGCACGGCCTGTGGCGCGTCCGCCAGACCTTCGCCGACCCCAACGGCGACCATGGCTGGGGCATCAGCGCCGAGGTCGACCTCGCCGCGTCCGACGAGGAGGGCCGGGCCGTGGTCCGGGTCACCTCGGTGGGCGAGCTCGGCGCGCTCTGACCTCCCCCGGACCGCGTCCGGGGGGATCCCCGATACACAAGGCACCGGCCCGGGCGGACCCGCCCGGGCCACCGGACCCGCCGGACCCGCCGGACCCGACAGTGGAGAGCCCGTGATGACGAACCCCGCCGAGAGACTGGTCGACCTGCTCGACCTGGAGCAGATCGAGGTCAACATCTTCCGGGGGGCCAGCCCCCAGGAGTCCCTCCAGCGCGTGTTCGGCGGACAGGTCGCCGGCCAGGCCCTGGTGGCGGCCGGCCGGACCACCGAGAGCGACCGCCCGGTCCACTCCCTCCACGCGTACTTCCTGCGCCCGGGGATCCCCGGGGTCCCGATCGTGTACCAGGTGGAACGGGTCCGCGACGGGCGCTCCTTCACCACGCGCCGGGTCACCGCCGTCCAGCAGGGCAAGACCATCTTCAACCTGACCGCCTCCTTCCATCACCCGGAGGAGGGCAGCATCGAGCACCAGCTGCCTCCCCGCCTCGACTTCCCCCATCCGGACGAGCTCCCGAAGGTCGTGGACGAGATCCGCGAGCACCTGGGCGCGCTGCCCGAGGCTCTGGAGCGGATGGCCCGCCGCCAGCCCTTCGACATCCGGTACGTGGACCGGCTCCGCTGGACCCCCGAGGAGCTCAAGGACGCCGATCCGCGCAGCGCGGTGTGGATGCGCGCGGTCGGCCCGCTGGGCGACGACCCGCTCGTGCACACCTGCGCCCTCACCTACGCCAGCGACATGACCCTCCTCGACGCCGTGCGCATCCCCGTGGAGCCGCTGTGGGGCATGCGCGGTTTCGACATGGCCTCCCTGGACCACGCCATGTGGTTCCACCGGCCGTTCCGGGCGGACGAGTGGTTCCTGTACGACCAGGAGTCCCCCATCGCCCACGGCGGCCGGGGCCTGGCCCGCGGACGCATCTACGACCTGGAGGGCAGGCTGCTGGTCTCCGTGGTCCAGGAGGGGCTGTTCCGCCCCTACCCGGCGGAGAAGGCGGTTCCGGCCGTGTCCCCGCAGTAGAGCGGGCCGCCGGCCGACCCGGCCCCGCCGGTCCGCCCCGGCCGGTCCATCCGGCCTGCCGCCCCCGTCGTTCCTTCCGTCGCCCCTCCCGTCCCGAAGAACTGAGCCCTTCCATGTCCACCCCGGTCCTCCCCTGCCCCTGCGGGCTGCCCGCCGCCTATCCGGCCTGCTGCGGCCGCTTCCACTCGGGGGCGCAGCAGGCTCCCACCGCCGAGCTGCTGATGCGCTCGCGCTTCAGCGCCTTCGCGGTCGGCGACACCGCCTACCTGATGCGGTCCTGGCATTCCTCGACCCGCCCGGGCCGGCTCGACCTCGATCCGGACCAGCGCTGGGAGCGGCTGGAGGTCCTCGCGACCGAGCGCGGCGGGATCTTCGAGACCGAGGGGTCGGTGGAGTTCCGCGCGCACTACCGCGAGGGCGGGCACACGGGATCGCTCCACGAGAACAGCGCCTTCTCCCGGGAGGGCGGCGCGTGGGTCTACGTCGGCCCCCTCTCCCCCGTCGAGTTCGACTGATCCCGCGCCCCTGCCAGGGCCGAGTCCAGCCTGGCGCGGTACCGGTCGACCTCCTGCGGCCGCTGCGCCAGCAGGAGCGGGCGGGCCACCGCCGCGGCCGCCGGGACCTGCGGGTGGCCGTAGGGCGGGGGTGGTGCGAGGGCAGCGAGCACGATCCGCTCGGCCGGGTCGGGCACGGCGGCCAGCACCTCCTCGTCCGGGAGCACGGAGGCCACCACGGCGGCCCGCTCCCACGGGTCGGCGGTCCGTCTCAGCAGCAGCCCCACGTGCCGTTCCCGCCACTTGAGCGGGCGCAGGTCCGCCCGGGCCGCCCACAGCTCCCGGTCCCCCGGGGGCGCGGCGCCCCGCAGCAGCCCCGGCTCCCGGGCGGCGAACTCCCTCAGCTCCGCCGCCAGATAGAGCCAGACCAGGGCCCGGTAGCGGTTGACCCGGTAGCCGACGGGGCCCAGGTGCCCGCAGCGGGCGAGCCGGGTGAACCGGGTCGGCCCGGTGCCCAGCACCCGGGCCGCGTGGTCCGCGCCGGCCACCGTCTCGACCTGGGCGCGCAGTGCCTCCGGGAATCCCCGCGCCGCCTTGACCCGCTCCAGCTCGGCCCGGGTGAACCGGGCGGCGACGCCCGCCGCACGGGGCCCCTGGCGCACCAGCCCGAGCTGGACGGCCCGGGCGAACTCACTCCGCCTCAGGCCCAGTTCCGCCGCGGCCCGGACCCCGCCGAGCAGGGCCTCCGGCCGCGCGTCCGCCTCCGGCCGCGCGTCCGCCTTCGACCCCGCGTCCGCCTCCTGGGTCGTCCCGAGGGGCGCGCGCTCCTCCATGTCCAGCTTCATCACGGTCCTCCCCCATACCTGGCGACCACCCCTGGCGATCACTCTGTGTGAAGACCGTAACCGAGAGCTACGACATCGCGCCCGGCCTGTGGACAACTCCCCGGACCCTGCCGGTTCCCCGCCGGAGCGGCGGACCCGGCCCGCTCCGCGGACTCCCCCGAGCGCCGTGCGCTCAGCCCCCGGTGATCCGCCGCTCCGCGACACCCAGGTGTTCCCCCACCCGGTTGACCAGCAGCGTCATCTCGTACGCGACCTGCACGATGTCCGCCTCGGCGGCGCTCAGGGCGCACAGGCTGCTGCCCGAACCTGCCGCCACCACGAAGAGGAAGCCCTCGTCGTACTCGACCATCGTCTGGCGCACCTCACCCGCCCTGAAGTGTCGTCCGGAGCCCTTCGCCAGGCTCTGCAGCCCGGCCGCGACGGCGGCGAGGTGCTCGGCGTCCTCCCGTGCCAGGCCCGCGCTCGCCGCCGTCACCAGTCCGTCGTTCGACAGGACGACCGCGTGGCGCACCTGCGGGACCCTGCGCGTCAGATCGTCCAGCAACCAGTCGAGCTGCTTGTCCAGTGCCATTTCCAGCCCCTCCCCGTTGACCCGGCCGACGTGGCCGCGCCCCTCCCCGCGTGGTCGTGCCGCAAGCCTTCCCCACCAGGGGCTTTCCGGCAAGGAGGATGGACGCATGGCACGGAAGATGACTCAAGAGGAATGGCGGGCGTCCGTCCCGCGCTCCGCCCGCGCCGGAAGGCCGTCCGCGCCCCGCGGGGACGGAAGCCCTCCCACCGCTCCCACCCGGTCCGTTCCCGGCGGCGGCCGCTGCGCGTGCACCACCGCCGCAGACACCGTCAAGAGGCGGAATCCGGCCCTTCACACGGAACCGGCCTGCGGTCCAACGGCCTCCAGCAGCCGGGCGGTGTGCACCCGCCCCGCGTACTCGACCAGCCGGATCAGCACCTCCTTGCCCGAGTCCTTGTCCCGCGCGTCGCACAGGACCACCGGCGTCCCCTGCTCCAGGTCCAGCGCCCGCGACACCTCGTTCGCCCCGTAGCTCCGGGCGTCGGCGAAACAGTTGACGGCGACCACGAAGGGGATCCGCCGGTGCTCGAAGTAGTCCACCGCCGGAAAGCAGTCCTCCAGCCGCCGGGTGTCGGCGAGCACCACCGCCCCGAGCGCGCCCTGCGCCAGCTCGTCCCACAGGAACCAGAAGCGGTCCTGGCCCGGTGTGCCGAACAGGTACAGCGACAGCCCGGAGCGGATGGTGATCCGCCCGAAGTCCATGGCCACCGTGGTCGTGGACTTCCGTTCCACCCCGCCGGTGTCGTCGACCAGCTCGCCCGCCTCGCTCAGCAGTTCCTCCGTCCGCAGCGGACGGATCTCGCTGACCGCGCCGACCAGCGTGGTCTTGCCCACCCCGAACCCGCCCGCCACGAGGATCTTCAGCGCGAGCGCGGCCAGATCGGCGTCCCCCGCCGAGCCCCCCGTCCCCGTGGCTCCGTCGTCGTGCAGTCCCATCACAGCGCTCGCAATCCCTCGATGACTTCCCGCAGAATCCGCAGCTCCGGCAGCCGGGCGGGCGCCACCGGACGGCTGACCTTCACCTGCCCCGCCTCCAGCAGGTCCCCCAGCAGCACCCGCACCACGCCCACCGGGAGATCGGCCTCGGCGGCGAGCTCCGCGACCGACTGGGTCTCGGACCGGCAGAGCCCCAGCAGGGCCCGGTGTTCGGGGCCCAGCAGCGCCGCCTCCCCCGCCCCGCCCGCCGCCGCGTCGACCACGACCAGGGCGATCAGGTCGAAGCGGACCCCGTGCGGCCCCGGCTTCGTCCGCCCTCCGGTCATGGCGTACGGGCGGACGAGCGGGCCCGCGTCGGCGTCGTACCACCGGCCGTCCACGGGCCGGGCCTTCGCTCTCACCCGGCGGCCGGCGGGTGGTGGACCGCGTACCGGGGCGGGGTGTAGAGGTGCTCGCCGACCCGTTTGACCAGCCGGGCCATCTCGTACGCGATCAGGCCTACGTCCGCGCCGGCCGTACTGAGGACCGCCAGGCAGGAACCGTCCCCCGCGGCCGCGACGAAGAGGAACCCCTCGTCCATCTCCACCATCGTCTGGCGCACGTCCCCCGCGCGGAAGTGCCGGCCCGCGCCCTTGGCGAGGCTGTGGAACCCGGAGGCCACGGCGGCCAGGTGCTCGGCGTCCTCCCGGCTCAGCCCGCTGGAGGAGCCGACCGCGAGCCCGTCGTTGGACAGGACCACCGCGTGCCGCACCTCCCGGACCCGCATCACCAGTTCGTCGAGCAGCCAGTCCGGCCCGCTCGTCCGGCGGACGCCGCCGAGCGCGGCCCTGTGGTGTTCGGTCATCACACTTCTCCTTCGCTGCCTGCAGGGGGGGAGTCGTCCCGGGAGCCGCGCGCCCATCCGGCCCGGTAGGCCGCCATCCGGTCCCGCACCTGCTCCGGGCTCCGGCCCGGAGGCCCGGCGGGAGTCCCTTCCCAGGCCGGGGGCGGCACGGCGGGGGCCTCGCGCAGCTGCGGGACCAGGCTGGCCTGGCGCACCCGGCGCGGCAGTTCGGCCGCGGGGACGGCGGGGAGCGGGATGGCGCGGGGTGCGCCGGCCGGTGCGGCGGGGGGTGCCGCCTCCGGCGACGCGGGCGCGACGGACGCCGCGGCGGTACGGATGCCCGCGCCACCGGGGGCGCACGGCCGCAGGGGCGCCACCGGGGCGGGTGCCGGATCCCTGGGGGCGGGTACGGGGCGCGCGCCGGGCCCGGCCGCGGGGACGGGGCCCGGGTCCGGCGCGGACGGCTCGGGGGCGGCAGGGGCCGCGGGGACGGCGGCGGCGGCCTGCGGGCGGCGGCCCGGGCCGGGGGCCGGGGCGCCGCCCGCGGTCTCCCCAACGTCCGCGGCCCGCAGCGGCTCCGGCCGCTCGCCGTCGGCCGCGCCGTACGCCGCCGCAGGCTCCGCCACGGCGGCCTGCGGGGCCTCGATGGCGCCCTGGAGGAGGGCGAGCGGCAGCAGCACCACCGCGGTGGTGCCCCCGTACGGCGAGGGGCGCAGGTGCACCCGGATGCCGTGGCGGGCGGAGAGCCGGCTGACGACGAAGAGCCCCAGGCGGTCGCTGTCGAAGAGGTCGAGGTCCTCGGACTGCTCGATCCGCCGGTTCGCCTCGGCGAGGGCCTCGCGGCCCATGCCGAGCCCGCGGTCCTCGACCTCCAGCACGTAGCCGGCGCCGACGGGCTCACCGCTGACCCGGACCTTGGTGTGCGGCGGGGAGAACTGGGCGGCGTTCTCGATCAGTTCAGCGAGGAGGTGGGTGAGGTCGGCGACCGGTCCCCCCGCGACCGGGGTCTCGGCGAGCCCGCGCACCTCGACGCGCGGATAGTCCTCGATCTCGGAGACGGCCGCGCGCACGACGTTCGTCAGCGGCACCGGCATCCGCCAGGCCCTGCCGGGGGCCGCACCGGACAGGATGATCAGGCTCTCGGCGTGACGGCGCATCCGGGTGGTGAGGTGGTCGAGCCGGAAGAGGTCGCCGAGCTCGCCCGGGTCGTCGGCCCGGCGCTCCATCGAGTCCAGCAGGGTGAGCTGCTTGTGGACCAGGACCTGGCTGCGGCGGGCGAGGTTGACGAAGACCCCGCTGACCCCGCTCGCGAGTTCGGCCCGCTCGACCGCGGCGCTGAGGGCGGCCCGGTGGACGGTGGACAGGGCCTCGCCCACCTGGGTGATCTCGTCCTCGGCGGGCGGGCCGGACGGGGCCTCGGCCTCGATGTCGATCTCGTCGGCCCGGCCGGCCCGGATCCGGTCCATGGCGTCCGGGAGCTTGCGGTGGGCGATCTCCAGGGCGGAGTTGCGCAGCGTCACCAGCTCCACGACCAGGAAGCGGCCGATGCGGACGGAGATGACGAGGGACACGGCGACGGCGGCCAGGCCCAGCAGCACGGCGGCGCCGGCCGGGCTGAGGGCGGTCCCGGCGAGCGGATCGGCGCGCCGGGCGGTCTCGGCGTGCGCGGCTTCCCGGATCTCGCGCATCGAGCTGCTGACGCTCGTGTACGCGCCGTCCCACCCCGGGGGCGTGCCGCGCGGCTCCTTCACCGCGGAGCCGGCGGAACCCCCGGAGCCCGCGGAGCCCCCGGAACCCGCGCTCGCGGAAGCAGCGGTGGCGGCCGGCGCCGTCAGGGCCTTGTCCTCGGCGGCGGTCAGCTCCGTGTAGGCGGCGCTGACCGCCACGGCCCGCCAGACCGCCCGCTGGCCGGGGGGCAGGTCCCCCGCGCTGGCCGCCGTCAGCGCACGGCGGGACTCCACCGTGCCGGTCAGACGGCGCTGCGCGTCGGCGTTGCGGGGGCCCGGCAGGGCGAGCAGGGCGTCCTCCCGGGAGAGCAGTTCGGCGGCCCGGGCGAACTCCAGCAGGACGCGCGCGTCCGGTCCGGGTTCGGCGTCCCGGCCGCCGGACAGGGCTCCCTCGACGGCGAGGGCGGATTCGGCCACGCGGGTGTACGTCTCGTAGGCCCCGTCCGGGGTGGCCCGGCGGGCCGCGACGTCCTTGCGGGCGGAGCCGAGCGCCTCGGCGTCGGCGACGAAGGAGCGGAGGCGGACGACGACGTCGGCGCGGTAGTCGCCGGAGTCGGCGACGGTGTGGCGGTCGCCGAGGCGCAACCGCCCCACGGCCGCGTCGGTGCGCCGGGCCTGCTGTTCGAGGGCGGACGCCTGGCCGGAGGCGGGGTCGGCCAGGAAGCGGACGGCGGCCCGGCGCTCGGCCTGGAGCTCGGTGAGGGCGGCGGCCACGGGCGTGCGCATCCCGGCGTCGACCTGCCGGAGGCGGTCGAGGCGGGCCACGTCCTGGGCGGCGCCGACGGTGGCGAAGCCCCAGAGGGCGAGCAGGGAGACCACCGGGACCATCAGCAGCGAGACGACCTTGGCGCGCACGGTGGCGGGCCGCAGCCGGACCGCCGGCCGCGCCGGACCCCCGTCGCCCGTGCCGGCGCCGCCGCCGGGGAACCCGGGCCCGTCCCCCTCCTCGGCGGGGGGACCGGCGTGGGCGCGGCGGCCGCGCACCGGGGGCGCGGGCGGCCGCGGCGCCGCTGGTTCCGGTCTGGTGCGGGGTCTGCGCATGGACTCCTCGTTCCGGGGAGGTACGTCTGGACGGGGCGCGGGGGTGGTCAGCGGGAGGGGGCGGCGCGCTCCACCGGGCGCCGGGCGGAGGGCGGCGCCGGGGCCGGGGCCGGAGCGGACGGGAACGCGGGCGCCGCCGCGTTCGGGGACGCGGATGCGGAGGCCGCGGCGGAGGCGGAGTCCGACGCCGCCCACTCGTCCGCCGTCGGGGACAGCGCGACGAAGGCGGCGGTGATGAAGAGGTACGAGCCGAGCCCGACCGCGAGCGGGAAGACGAACTGCACCGCGGTGGCCCCCGGAAGGGCCTGGTCCGAGGGGGCCACGCGGACGGCGACGGCCATCATCCCGGTGTAGTGCATGCTGCTGACGGCCCCGCCCATGACGAGGGAGGCGACGGCCACGGCCAGCGGCGAGCTGATGTTGAGGGCGGCCCACAGCGCGGCGGTCGCGGCGACGACGGCGATGGCGACGGACAGCCCGACGGTGAGCGGGTCGTAGACGATCCGGCCGTGCAGGCGCAGGGCCGCCATGCCGAGGTAGTGCATGCTCGCCACGCCGAGGCCGGTGGTGAGGCCGCCGAGGACCAGGGAGCGGCCGCGGTCCTTGCCGTAGCCGACGGCGAAGACCCCGGCGCCGACGACGAGCACGGCGCCGAGCAGGCTCAGCAGGGTCAGCGGCACGTTGAAGTGGATCTCGGTGCCGGTGACGTGGAAGCCGAGCATGGCGATGAAGTGCATCGTCCAGATGCCGGTGCCGATGGCGGAGGCCGCGGTGAGCAGCCAGTTGCGGCGGGAGGCGCCCGTCGCGGCGAGCGCGCGGACGGTGCAGCGCAGCCCCAGGGCGGCGCCGGTCGATGCCATCACGTACGACAGCACGGGTGTCAGCCAGCCATAGGCGGCGTGGTCCAGGTGTCCCATGGCCACGGGACGCTAGTCCGGGTGAGGGCACGAACAAGGGGCGCATTTCGAAAGCCGCTGGAACTGCTGGAATATGACAGAGCTCCGTTCGTCTGCGATCACACCACGTGCCACCTTGCACACGGTGCGCAGGGACCCCATGTGAGCCGCCCGCGGGGCCGCACGGGCCCCCGGGGCGCCGGACCGGGCACCGGGTGGGGAATCATGGGTGCATGGACACGGTGAACCGCAGGAGCGAGGACCGGGCGCGCGTACAGGAGTTCTTCGGGGCGCGTGCGGACGCCTGGGACGAGAAGTTCCCGGAGGACGGCCCCGCCTTCGCGACGGCCGTCGCCGAGCTCGGCGTCGGGCCCGGCGACCGGGTGCTCGACGCGGGCTGCGGGACCGGGCGGGCGCTGACCCCGCTGCGCGCCGCCGTCGGCCCCTCCGGGACCGTGCTCGGCGCGGACCTCACCGAGCGGATGCTGGCCGCCGCCCGGCGGGCGGGACGCGGGGCGGACGGGACGCTGCTGTGCGCGGACGTGGCCCGGCTGCCGCTGCGCGACGGGGCCCTGGACGCGGTGTTCGCGGCGGGGCTGATCGCGCACCTTCCCGAGCCGGCGGCGAACCTGCGGGAGCTCGCCCGCGTGGTCCGCGCCGGTGGCCGGCTCGCACTGTTTCACCCGATCGGGCGAGCGGCGCTCGCCGCGCGCCACGGCCGCGAGCTCACCCCCGACGACCTGCGGGCCGAGCACAACCTCGGCCCGCTGCTGTCCGGTTCCGGCTGGCGGATGACCTCGTACGCCGACGAGGACGCCCGCTTCCTGGTCCTGGCCGTACGCGGCGCCTGAGGCGGGCTCCCGCCCCTGCGCGCCGGCCCGCGCACCGGGGTCCCCGCCGGACCCCCGGGGGCTACGCCGGGGGCTGGGCCTCCGCTCCGGCCGGGCGGCGCGGATGGGGCACGGGGCAACCGCTCGCCCCGGGCACCGGGAAGGTGCCGAGCTCGCCCACGTCGTAGCCGTCGGGGTAGCCCTTGATCTCCGGGTTCTGGCGCGCGTAGTGCGGCGCCTTCCGCGGCGGCAGCAGCCGTACCGCCCGGCCGCGCAGCCGCAGGGCTCCCCGGACCAGGCGGCTGAGGGCGGGGTGCGGGCGCTCGTAGCGGAAGGCGTCCAGCAGCGGCTCGTCGAGGAGGGCGCGGCTCGCGCGGAGCACGGCGGGGGCGAGGGGCGCCGGATACCAGGAGGCCATCAGGCCGAGGGTGGCGTCGGCGACCCCGCGGCCCCCCTCGTCCCAGCCGAAGTGGGCCTCCTCGTAGGCGTCCAGGGTCGTCTCGAACTCCTCGTAGGAGCCGGGGACGTCCTTGATGCCCAGGTGCTTGCCGAGCGTCGCGTAGTAGTTGGCGCAGGCTCGGCGCTCGTGGTGGGTCAGCGGGCGCCAGCCGTAGGCCTCGATCCAGCGCGAGGGGATCACCACGAAGGTGCACAGGACGTAGCGCATGTCGTCGTCGGAGATGTCGTAGCTGCGGTGCATCTGGTTGACGCGGCGGATCGCGGTGCGCGCCGTGTCGTGGTCGAAGCCGTGCTCCACGACCGCGTCGAGCAGCAGCGCGGTGTCGTCGTAGCGCTTCTGGGGGCGCTCGGTGAACTCGGCCGTCTCGGCGAGCAGGCTGCCGATGCTCGGGACGGCGTAGGTGCGGAAGAGGGCGAGTTCCAGGGCGCGGGTGAAGTCCCAGGGGAACTCGTAGGTGGCGGTGAGCCGGTAGATGGCGAGGAAGTCCTTGTCGGGGTCGAGCCGGAGGATCTCCTTCAGCCGGTCGTAACGCTGCACCGGTCTCCCTTCTCTGTGGCGGGTGGTCAACTCTACGTGCAGGTAGCAGGCTTGAAAATCGCCGCCCGCCGGGTCTCGACGTGCGAGTTACCCGCTGGTTAGGGTGCGCCGACGAGACTGCGATCGGGAGGCCACGTGTCGGACGAGGAGGGCGGGGGCTCGCTGTACGTGCTGAGCGCCGTGCTGCTGACCCCCACGCAGTTCCCGGCACTGCTCGGCGACGACTTCCCGGAGGCCTGCGCGCTGCTGGGCGTGGCGCCGGCCGCCGAGGGGTACGGGCTGGTGCTCGGCCAGGACGAGGAGGGCGCCCGCTGGACGGTCGTCGTGGACGACGTCTCCCTGGTGGCCGCCGCCATCGCCTCCTGGGACTGCGGCATGGAGTACGACCTGTCGCCCGACGAGCGGACGGTCGTGCTCTCGCTGGCGGGCTGGCCGCTGGAGCTGACGGTGTCGACGCCCGGCATCCCGGCGCCGCACGACCCGGAGCGGGGCGCGGACGGCACCGGACGGGTACCGCTGGCGCCGCCGTCGGCGGATGCCTGGGGGCCGGTGCAGCGGAGGCTGGGCGCGGACCAGATCGCCCGGGAGTGGGCGGACTGGAGCGGGCGCGAGGCGGAGGACGGCGGGGCGGCGGCCGCGGCGCACCCGGGGCTGGCGCGGGCGCTGCGGGAGGCTGTGGACTACGCCCGGCAGGCGCCCCCGCCGGGGCGGGTCCGGTCGGCCTTCGCGGGTGAGGGCGTACGGACCTTCCGGGCGGACGGGCCCGGCTGGTCGCTGGTGGCCCGGACCGGCGACGCGGCCTTCGTCCTGCTGGACGAGGAGCCGGGCGGGGTGCTGGCGGTGCCCCGCGAGGGGCTGGACGGGCTGCCCGGGCTGTCCGTCCTGCTGGCGGCGCTGGACCGGGCGGCCGTGCGGCCGGCCTGAGGACGGATCCGGGGAACGATGGACGGGGAACGGGGAGTGGTGAGGGTGGACCCGATGGACGTGGAACCGGTGGACGTGGAACCGGTGGGCGTGGTCGTGGGCGGCCGGGCCGAGGTCGTGGACGACGACTGGGGACCGGAGCGGGCCGTGATCCGGCTGGACGCCGGACGGTTCGGGCCGGAGGCCCTCTACGGGCTGGAGGACTTCTCGCACCTCGAGGTCGTCTACCACTTCGACCGGGTCCCGGCGGACGCGGTCAAGACGGGCGCCCAGCATCCGCGGGGGAACCGGGACTGGCCGCTGGTCGGCATCTTCGCGCAGCGCGGCAAGAACCGGCCCAACCGGCTCGGCGTCTCCCCCTGCCGGGTGGTGAAGGTCGACGGCCTGGACGTGCACGTGGAGGGCCTGGACGCGGTGGACGGCACCCCGGTGCTCGACATCAAGCCGTACATGCGGGAGTTCGGGCCCCGCGGCGAGGTCCGCCAGCCGGAGTGGGCGTCGGCCCTGATGCGCGACTACTACTGAGCCGGCGCCGCCCGGGCGGCCCGGACCGCCGGAGTCGGGGAGAGCCGCCTCCGGCCGGGCGCGCGCCCGCGCACCGCTCAGACCCGTTCGAGCGGTACGTGCGGCGCGGGCGGGAGGGTGACCGAGATGGCGTCACCGGGGCGGACCGTGCCGCCCTGCTGGACCACGCCCATGATGCCGGCCCTGCGGACCAGCCGGCCCTCCTGGTCCCGGCCGACGACCTGCTTGAGCAGTCCGTCCTGGAAGGCGTTGATCTGCGGGCACGGGTTGCGCAGGCCCGTCACCTCCACGACCGCCTCCGCCCCGATGCCCAGCAGGGTGCCGGTGGGCAGGGCGAGCAGGTCGATCCCCTCGGTGGTGACGTTCTCCCCGAGCTGGCCGGGCGCGACGCTGAAACCGGCCTCGGCGACCTCGTCGAAGAGCTCCCGGTGGATCAGGTGGACCTGGCGCAGGTTGGGCTGCGTCGGGTCCTGCGCCACGCGCGAGCGGTGCCTGACCGTGACCCCGGCGTGCACGTCGCCCTCGACACCGAGGCCGGCGAGCAGGGTGATGCTCTCCCGGTTCGGCTTCGTGAACGAGTAGACGCCGTTGCTGCTGACCGCCGCGACCCGTGCGGTGGTGTTCATGTGACTGCTCCCCCCTTGGCCGCCCTCAGCGGCCGAGCTGCTTTCTCGACAGGCCCCGCACCCGGCGTCTCTGGGCGGGGTCCAGGAGGAGGTAGGCCAGCACCGGGACCCCGATCAGGACCGCCAGCGCGGCCCAGAACCCGAACAGCCAGAACAGCACGACCGCCGCCGCGATCGCGACGGCCGCGGTCTTCCCGCTCTTCGACATCTGCGGACACCTCCTCCTGCGTCGCCCACTACCCGCACAACGCGCCACGGCGACGGTACGTTCCCGGCCACGCCACCGCATCCCGCGCGAGGTGACCGGCGAGGCCGGCGAGGAGGCCATCCCCTGCGGCGCCCGCTGCGGCGTCGCGGCGGGCTCCGGCGCGCACCGGCCCGGCTCCGGCGCGGACCGGCCTGGTCTCGGCGCGGACCGGCCTGGTTTCGGCGAGAACTGGCCGACGCGGCGCTTGCCGGGGTCCCGGCCCCGCCCCACGATGGGGCCCTCCGCGCACCGCGGCTCCACGGTCCCTGGGGAGGGTGACATGGGCGATCCGTCGCCGGCGCTGCCGGGCGGGGCCGATCCCGTCGAGCGCACGCGCGTCCTGCGGCGGGCGCACGAGGCCTTCACCCGGGACGGGCGGGTCGAGCCGCCGGTCCGGGCGGTGATCGCGAAGTCCTGGCGGCGCTGCGCGCGGGCCCGGGTCAGCCCCGAGTGCGCGCCCCGCCTGGAGCGGCCGGAGCCGGAGCTGCTGGCGTACCGGGAGCGGCATCCGCTGGCCCGGGTGATGCCGCTGTTCCGGGACCTGGTGGGGGCGTTCGCCGCGCACGGGGCCCATCTGCTGGCGGTGTGCGACGCGCGGGGCGGGCTGCTGTGGGTCGAGGGCGAGCCCGCCACCCTGGGGCGGGCCGAGGAGCTGGGCTTCGTACCGGGTTCGCGCTGGGCGGAGACGGCGATGGGAACCAACGCCCCCGGTACGGCGGTCGCGCTGGGGGAACCCGTCCAGGTCTTCGGAGCCGAGCACTTCAGCCGCCGGGTGCACCCCTGGACCTGCGCGGCGGCCCCGGTCCGGGACCCGCGCACCGGCCGGGTGCTGGGCGCGGTGGACATCACCGGCGGCGACGGGCTGGCCCATCCGCACTCGCTCGCCTTCGTGCAGGCGGTGGCCCGGGCCGCCGAGGCCCAGCTGGCGCTGCTGGCGCCGGAGCCGGACGCGGCCGCCCCCGACACCCTCGGCGTGCTCGGCCGCGACGAGGCGCTGCTCGTGCTCGGCGGGCGCCGGATCAGGCCGGGCCGGCGGCACAGCGAGATCCTGACCCTCCTCGCGCAGCATCCCGAGGGGCTGTCCGGGGAGGAGCTGGCCTACGCCCTGTACGAGGACGAGTCGGTGGCGGCGGTGACGCTGCGGGCGGAGATGTCCCGGCTGCGCGCCCTGCTGGGCGCCGGGAACCTGCTCTCGCGCCCGTACCGCACGGCCGTCCCGCTGGAGGCCGATTTCGCGGCCGTGACCCGGCACCTGGCGGCGGGCGCGGTCTCGGCCGCCCTCACCCGCTACCCGGGCCCGCTGCTGCCGTCCTCCTCCGCCCCCGGCATCGTCCGGCTCCGGCGCCGGATCGAGGACCAGGCACGGGCGGCGGTGATCGCGCGGGCGGACGTGGGGCTGCTGTCCGACTGGGTGTGCAGCCCGTGGGGTGCCGAGGATCCGGCCGTGTGGCGGGCCCTGGCCGCGGCGCTGCCGCCGCGGGACCGGCCGGCCGCGCTGGCCCGCGTACGCTCCCTCGACGAGGAGCTGGGCGCGGGGCGTGCAACGTTCCCGCAACCTGCCCGCTCCTAGCCTCCCTCCCGAGCGCTGTCCGACGGCGGCCGGCGCCCGGCAAGGGGAGGACCACCATGGCCCGATACGCTGCGCCCGGAACCGAGGGCGCCCTGATGGCGTACGCGTCCCGCTACGACCACTACATCGGCGGCGCGTACGTCGCGCCCGCCCGCGGCCGGTACTTCGAGAACCCCTCCCCCGTCACCGGACAGCCCTTCACGGAGGTCGCCCGGGGCACGGCGGAGGACGTCGAGCGGGCCCTGGACGCGGCGCACGCGGCGGCCCCGGCCTGGGGCCGTACGTCGGTCACGGAACGCGCGGGCATCCTGCTGCGCATCGCGGACCGGATGGAGCAGAACCTGGAGGCCCTGGCGGTCGCGGAGACCTGGGAGAACGGCAAGCCCGTCCGGGAGACCCTCGCCGCCGACCTCCCGCTCGCCGTCGACCAGTTCCGCTACTTCGCGGGGGCGCTGCGCGCGCAGGAGGGGTCGCTCAGCCAGCTGGACGACGACACGGTCGCCTACCACTTCCACGAGCCGCTGGGCGTGGTCGGGCAGATCATCCCGTGGAACTTCCCGATCCTGATGGCGGTGTGGAAGCTGGCCCCGGCCCTGGCCGCCGGCAACGCGGTGGTCCTCAAGCCGGCCGAGCAGACCCCGGCCTCCGTCCACTACTGGCTCGGCCTGGTGGCGGACCTCCTTCCCCCCGGGGTGGTGAACATCGTCAACGGCTTCGGCGAGGAGGCCGGCAAGCCGCTGGCGTCGAGCCCGCGCGTGGCGAAGGTGGCCTTCACCGGGGAGACGGCGACGGGCCGGCTGATCCTGCAGTACGCGGCGGAGCACCTGAAGCCGGTCACGCTGGAACTCGGCGGGAAGAGCCCGAACCTCTTCTTCGACGACATCTGGACGAAGGACGACGACCTGCGCGACAAGGCCCTGGAGGGCTTCACGATGTTCGCGCTGAACCAGGGCGAGGTGTGCACCAGCCCCTCGCGCGCGCTGATCGAGCGCGGCCGCTACGGCGACTTCCTGGACGCGGCGGTCGCCCGCACGGAACTGATCGTGCCGGGCCACCCGCTGGACACGGACACGATGATCGGCGCGCAGGCCTCCGAGGAGCAGCTGAAGAAGGTCCTCTCGTACGTGGAGATCGGCCAGCGGGAGGGCGCGAAGATCCTCACGGGCGGCGGCCGCATCGACCACGGCGGGGAACTGGCGGGCGGCTTCTACGTCCAGCCGACCGTCTTCGAGGGAGACAACCGGATGCGGATCTTCCAGGAGGAGATCTTCGGCCCGGTGGTGTCGGTGACCTCGTTCGAGGACTTCGACGACGCGGTCCGCATCGCCAACGACACGGCGTACGGCCTCGGCGCGGGCGTCTGGACCCGCGACGTCAACACGGCGTACCGCGCGGGCCGCGCGATCCAGGCGGGCCGCGTCTGGACGAACTGCTACCACGCCTACCCGGCACATGCGGCGTTCGGCGGCTACAAGCAGTCGGGCATCGGCCGCGAGACCCACAAGATGATGCTGGAGCACTACCAGCAGACCAAGAATCTCCTCGTCTCGTACTCGCCGAAGAAGCTCGGCTTCTTCTAGGAGCACGAAAAATGGCGCCTGACCTGGGCTTTCGCCCGTCAGGCGCCGTGGAGGTGATCCACTCGACGCGGACATCGAATTTTACTGTTCCTCCCAGTTCCTCCCGCCCGTGTCCCACCCCAGACCGGCTGTTCCGGACCAGTCACGGACCAAACCGTGCTCACCGGGTGGGTGGAGCACCCTGGCTGACGCGGTCCCACTCTTCCATGGACTGCTCGATGAGACGGTTGGCCTGCTCCTGCACGCCGTCCAGGAACTTGGCGTAGTACTTGAACAGGACATGGATGCTGTGACCGGCCCGCCGCGCACATTCAGCAGGGTCGACTCCCGAGTGGAGCCAGAACGAGATCCCAGCATGCCGAAGGTCGTAGGGCCGCTTCGCCAGGCCCGCCGCGAGCTCCGTGCGGGTCAGGACGTACTCCCGCGCCCTCGACCACGTGGTGCCGTACGCCGCCGCCTCCACGTAGTTGCCTGCCTGGTTCTGGAACAGGCGCCCGTCCGGGGCGGTCCCGAAGCGCTCGACGTGGGCACGCAGGACGCGAACGAACTGTGGCGGGATGGGTACAGGTCGGGTCGCCGTCGCGGCACGGCGCTTGAGCGAGTGGACTTCGTAGACCTCGCCATCATCAGTCCAGTCCTTACCCGCGGTGACAACGCCGCCCGTCAGGTTGAGCATGCCCCAACCGGTCTCGGGCAGGTGGCACTGTTCGAGACGAAGATGGATCACCTCGGCCGGTCGCATCGCCGCGAAGTACATGCAGCCGAAAAAGACCTCGAGATGGGGGCCACGGCCCCGTTGCTGGCTCACCGCAGACAGCAGGCGAGCAACCTGGAGCGGGTTTGGGACGGAGGCCGGGTCGACCTCGTCCTCGACCGACGGAGGGTTCCACCTGATCCCCGCAAGGGGATTGTCAACGAAGTATCCATTCTCCACCGCCATGTTGAGTACTTCGCTGAACGCCGACCTCTTCCTGCGCGTGGTCTTGGCAGCCGCAGGCTTGCCGTCCAGCTTGAGGCACAGCGCATCCAACGCTCGACGCATGACCGCGGCGTCATTAAGGGAACCAAGGGGCAGGGAATTCCTCTTGACCCAATCGAGCGCCTTCTTCCATTCCTCGGGCGGCTCCTGCTCCCAGGCCTTCTTGTTGAACGCGTAGGAGTACAGCGCCCTCCGCAGCACTCGTGGCTCCGGATAGGCCGATCCTGGACGAACCAGGGCTGGAGTGACGGTGGCAAACGCGTCTGCGAGGGTTCGACGCGTGTTGCCAGGTGTTCGCGCCCACCTCTGGTCAAGGTACTCATGTACGAGGTCGTACCATGTCGTCTTCTGCCGCAGGGCCCGCAGCTCCGACGCCGGCAGTCCCGACTCGTCGTCAAAGGCTTCGCCTTCTCGGGCTGCCGTCATCAACTTGGAACGTCGACTCTCGGCAAGGCCGAAAGTCATGAACGACTCGGACTTTTCGAGCCCGCTGACCGTCCATCGCACCATGAATGGCTTGCGCCGATCCGGACGCTCGCGTATGTCCCAGAAGCGAACGTTGTAACTCAGCCCCAAGTGTCCGAATCCCTTTCACAAGCCTCCCACCAGGCGTCCAGGTCCGATCGACGGCACCTGAGTTCACCATTTGGAAGTTTGACCATACGGGGCGCATTCCCGCGAGCACGCATCCGATAAAACGCTGACGGACTCATGCGGATTTCCGCCAAGACCTCCGCAAGCTTCAAGGCAGGCGGTCGAGCCACTTCCTTCTCCTCACACAAACTCACGACATGGCCACACAAGTGGGACTAGTGGACAACCCGCACGAACAACCACATGGCCGTGCAATGTCCGCTTTCCCCGCCCGTGCAGCGAGTGGACTGTTGTGTTCGCATCGCCCCACCGCCAAGCACAGCGACACGCGAACGAAGGAAATGGTCCGGACAATCCCCGGTTTCGGAAACCGGGGATCGCCCGCTATATTGCGCGCTGCGAGTATCGGTGTCGGCCGGAGATGGAGTACCTCGGCACCACAGCATCCCGGTCCGCGCAGGACACCAGGGCCTGCTTGGCAAGTCGGCCAGTCCGAACCCTGCCTTGCGGTTGTAAAGACCCATAGCCTGGAAGGCACTACGCCCCGTTGCCTTGGGGGCACGCCTATGTAGGCAACGACCCTCTGATCACGCCGGAAGCCGCGCTGGTGCTGTCTTCCACAACGAGGCCGGCATCGCACACAGAGACAGAGGGCGGTAGCCAGGGCACACTTGCCACCGTCCGTCTGGGCTGCGGTGGCGAAGAGAGCGGGCAGTGAAACGGAGCAGGCTGAGCAGGTTCACAGACAGACATCCTCCTCGGGCAGTCTCGGGTTCGACGTAGGCCTCAGATCACCCCGCCACCCGTCTGACTAGGGACGTTGTACGTTGACATGCCCCAACGGAAGGTTCCAGTCCTTTGGGCATCGTTGTCGTCTGCCGTGGGCGAATCGAGCCTCAGTCGTCTTCGTGATGCCCAGATGCGGGCACGGGTCGGCGCCCGGCCTCGCGTCGCGCCACCGGCGCCAGATCGAGCGTTCAGCTGGCTCTCCGTGACGCCGGCTCGGTCACTGCGTGGTGTGGTGGGTGAGAAGCTGCAGCAGCTGATCGGTATCGGTCAGGTCGGGAAGCACACGGTCGGCGCCTGCGGCCATGAGGCGTTCAGCGGACGTGGTGCCCGATGCGACGCCGATAACCTGTGCGCCCCCCTGCTGCCCGGTGATCACGTCCTGTAGCGAGTCACCGATGATGATGGTGTTGGTCCGATTGAAAACGTATCCGTATGCCGACGCCGCTCGCTCCTGGGCAATTCGGACCAGGGACGGCCTGTGAGCATCGTCAGACGCGTACGCACCGACATCCATGTCGAGATACTGGGCCAGGTTCAGCGCCAACAGCTTCACCCGCGCGCTCCTGCGAAGGTTGCCTGTCACCACCGATGGGAGCAGCAAGTCATTGTCGTGTACTGCTGCGAGAGCCTCGCGGGCGCCTGGCAGGACGGCGCCCTCACGCGCGATGAGGTCTCGATGGGCATTCAGTCGCTGGGGTAGCTGCTCGATGATGCTGTCCGCCAGTGTGTCAATGCGGTCTGCCGAAACGTGGTTGGACAACAGCAACTCGCGTACTGCCAGTGGCATGGTGACGCCCGTGCCCTTGGCTGGCAGGGCTTCCGGTGGTCGTCCGACGACAGCGGTGAACGCCTCTCGGTAGACCTGACGATCGATGTTGCCGGTGTAGACGAGGGTGCGGTCGATGTCCCAAAGTACAAGTTTCACGCGGCTCGATCCTTCATGACGGCCAGTCCACGCTCGTGGAGCTCGGCTGCTGCAGGTGCCGAGCCGAAGCGTCGCAGCTCGGCGAGCATGGAGCCGAGGTTCTCGTCCAGGCGAGCGGACTGGACCCCGGTGACGAGGCTGAGGACTTCGTGGCCGATGGCGCATCCGGCGTCGGCATCGCCAGCGCGCATTTGCGCGGTTGCCGCGCGGGAGAGGAACTGGGCTCGGGTACGGATGTCATCAGCTCCCAGTTCTCCGCGGGCGGCGGCGAACGCCTGCGCCGCCTCAGCGGGGTGCCCGAGATCGAGGTAGCAGCTGCCAGCCTGGCCTCGGATTTCGCCTCGGTTGATCCAGTACAGCCAGTGAGGGTCATCCTCACCAGCCCCCGCAGCGCACAGGGCTTCGGCTTCCTCAAGAGCGGCCCGGGCCTGGCGGTCCTCGCGAAGGCGAGCGTGGCCGCGAGCCTGCCGGGTGAGCAGCATGGCGTGAAGAGATGGGCTGTCCTGACCGGCGATGCCTTGACGGGCGACGCGGGCGGCGGTGACCGCGTCGCGGGGGTCACCGACGCTGTAGCTGTGGATGGCCAGGAAGGAAAGGGCGCCGGCGCGCAGCCTCGGGTCGCCGGAGGCGTGTGCCGCGCGCAGCGCGCCGCGGAGGAGGTCTTGGGCGGCGGCGTGGGCGCCGCTGTCAAAGAGGTACCAGCCGGCCTGGATGGCTGTGTCCGCGGTGACGGCGGCGAGGCGCCGACCGGTTGCCTCGTCGAAGGTGCCGTCTTTCAGCATCCGGAGCAGGACCGTGAGGTGCGTACGCGCGGTCGCGGCGAGTTTGCCACTGCCCTGGCTGGCATCGGCCATGCGGAGGGCATCAGTGGTGGCCTGCAAGGAGTTGAGGAGCGGGGTTGATACTCGGATTCCGTCGTGCGAGGTGGCTGCGATGGCTTCGGTCGGTGCGATGGCCGACTGGAGCAGGAACTGCCCGAGCCCGGCGCCGCTCAGAGCCGCGATCGCACTCCGGCGGGTGAACGTGTTCATGGCGCCTCCGACAGCCGTCTCCAGTGACGCCACCATACGAGCCGTGGTCCACGGGAGGGACGGGTCGGAGGTCTCTGAGCGACGCTGTGTATCGGCTCGCGCCAGGGGGGCGAGGAGGAGCGGTCGGAGGTCGGCGGGCAGCCCGAGACCGGTCAGCAGGTCGATGATCGAATCGCGTCCGCCGAGTTGTCGGTTGCCGTTCTCAAGGTCCGAGATGAAGCTCTGCGTCAGGCCGGTCAGGGTTTGGATCGTCTTCTGAGAAAGGCCGGCGCGGCGACGGACCACCTTGAGGAGCATGCCGAAATCCCAGGTGGAAAGGGCACGTTGGACTTCCTCGTCGCGCCATGCCCGGTCGGGCACCTGAGATGTGGCACTGGCCCGCGAGCAAGAGGCGCAGCGGTTGTCGGGGTTGTACTGGCTCAGTGCGTGACCGCACTGACGGCAGACGCGTTGCGGCGAGTTCACGTTGCCTTCCCGGTGTCCGGTTCCGTGGGGGATGGGCCTCCTGCACAGGCTATGTGCTGATCGATATCGCAGCAGCGATATCGCGACAGCGAGGGCTTCTGATCTTGGGGGCCCACAGACTCTTCTCACCGCTGAGGCACCCACAACCACTCGGGTGCTTAGCCAGCCGTCGGGAGGAGGAGTCCAGTGCGAGGCAGCAGATCGGGCTCCAGGCGCTCCGGGAAGATCGTGCTGTGTAGATCTCTGGTGGGCTCAGGCGGCCATCTCCGTACGAAGTTCCTCCAGTGCCCGAGTGGCCGCACGGGTTACCTGGGGCAGTGCCTCACCCCCGGCTCGCAAGACCCGTTGGAGCTGGTGTGGCAGGCGCTGCGCTCGCGCTTGCTGTACGGCCGTCTCGAGCAGCTCGGTGGCCCCGTGCCGGTCACCGGCGAGGAGACGGACCCGGCCGGTGGTGATGAGTTCGATAACGCGCCACTGGGGTGCGACGCTGGTCGTGGGAGAGGGCGCGGGTCCCTCAGCAAGTCTTATGGCCTCTCGAGCCCGTCCTGTGCTGATCAGGCCTCGAAGGTGGATCTCGTGGAGTGCGACGGGGTTGACGAGGCTGGTGTGCTCGACGCTGTCCAGGAGCCGTCCGGCCTCGCGCACCGTGCGGTCGAAGAGGGTGCGATGGCCCAGTGCGCCTGCGGCGCGGGCGAGGAGCGGGAGGACCGCGGCCCGCTCGGTCTGGCTCGGCGCCACGGCGGCGGCGTGGGTGAGGCGGCTTACGGCCGCCCCGGCCAGGCCGGCCTTGCGCAGTTCGTTTCCGTGCATGCGCAAGGCGGTCGTGGACAGAGCGGGATCGTCGAACAGCCGGGCTACCTCAAGGCTCTTCGCGGTCCAGTGGGCGGCCGTGGCGAGGCGCTCCTCCGGGAGGACATTGCCGAGCGCTGTGCCAAGGCCGAAACGCGCTTCGGCCAGAAGGCGAAGTACGTCGCGCTCGGTGTGCCCGTCGCGGGTACGGGCCTCAAGGCGGGCTACGAGCGGCCAGAGTTCGGCGACGGCTTCAGCCGCGTGACCGCTCTGGCGTGCGATCTCGGCGAGCCGAACGGTGGACTGCCCGAACTGGAGCATCGCGCGGTGGTCGGTGTCGGCCAGGTCGGTGACTCCCAGGACGTGCGCGGGCAGGGACAGCTGCTCGGCGACGTGTCGAAGGCTTCCTACGTCGGTGAGATGCCGCTTGCCCAGTTCGAGGGCCGAGACGTAGGTCTTGTCGTAGCCGAGACGCTCACCGGTGGCTGTCTGGCTCTCGCCATGGACTTGGCGGTAGTAGCGCAGGATGGCGGCGAGGTCGCGGGTGGCCAGGACGGTCTGGCCCTCAGGGGTGGCCCAGTGCCAGGACAGCAGGCGCCCGGAGCGCCCGGGCGATCCGTTGGCCATGGCTTACCCGACTGGTTGTGCGAGCTGGTCGTACCAGGCGTTGATGGCGCGCTTGTAGCCGTCGGGCATGGTCAGTTCGGGCACCTCGTCGCGGTGGAAGAGGCCGAGTTCCTTGTGTTCGTGGCTGAGGACGGGCTTCTGGTCGGGCGTGTGGACGATGCATCCGTAGGTGAGGATCAGCACGCGGCGACCGGGGATCGGTTGGTAGATCCAGGTTCCGGTCTCCAGCTGCGGCCCTGTCGTGACGCGCCAGCCGGTCTCCTCCGCGAGCTCTCGCTCCAGGGTCTGGGCGGGGCTGCTGTCGGGAGCGGAGGATCCACCGCCGGCCGGACCGATTTCCAGGCGGCCTCCGGGCAGCTCCCACTCGTCGCGTTCGTTGCGCAGGAGCAGGACCCGATGTTCGCGATCGAGGGCGACGCCCTTGATGGACACGGGCCACAGCGACGGTTTGTAGTGCATCACGCATCCCCACAGCAGTCTGAGCGGCTGGCCGTTCGGACGGTAGCAGCCCCGAGGCTTTCCGTTGCCGGTCTGACCGGATTGTCCGGGTCGACAGATTGTCGCTTTACCGTCGGCCGCCGCCGTATCCAGCCTGAGGTCACTGCCCATCACGTGAGGAGCAAGTCGATGACGACCATGTCGCTCACCCGCTTCGGACGGCCCCGCCCGGAGCCGTCCGGTCTGCCCAACGCGCAGGCGGTGGCGGAGGAAGTGGCCGCGGCAGGTATGGCGCTGGTCTCGGGTCTGACGACCCGGACCCGGGTCCTGGATTTCGCCGCCCGGCTCATGGTGTTGGAGCCCCACCGCGACAGTGACTCGGACGGACTGACCACCCTGCGCAACATCGGCGTCCGGGCGCAGCGGCCTGGGCTCGGCGGATTTGGAACCGGTGAGCTGCTGCCGCACACCGAACGTTCGGGCATCTCGGCCCCGCCTCGGCTGATGCTGCTGGTCTGTCTCCAGCCGGCACCTTCTGGTGGTGCGGTCCGGCTCAGCGACGGCCGGGCCGTGCACGCTCACCTGGCCGCGACCGCGCTGGAGGCCCTGGAGGCGATGTCCCGGCCGAGAACGGCGTTCTACGGCGACGGGGGCGGGCATCCGTCGTCGATCTTCACGCCGCATCCGGACGGCCGCGTCACGCTGCGTCTGCGCCAGGACGAGCTGGCGCAGTTCAGCCCGCTCGTCAAGCCGTTCCTGCCGCAGCTGAGGCAGGTCATCGGCGCCGTCCAGCAGCGCTTCGATTTGAGGGCCGGGGAGGGCTACGTGATCGACAACGAGCGGTTCCTCCACGCCCGCACGGCCTTCGACGGGAACCGGGTCTGCCTCCGGGCGCTCGGCAGCCCCCTCAGGCCCATGCTGCGTGGCTTCGCCACCGCACTGCCGACTGGCCAGCCAGGAGTGGCGCGATGATGCAGACGCCCTCCACGACCTGGCCGCCCACCAACCGCGACTGGCGAGCCATGATCGACGCATACGGCCGGCTCCTTGGCTGGACCCTAATCGTGCGAGACCGGCTCACCTCGCCCGAGCGCGCGCTCGCCATGTTGGATGAAGGCCCGGCATCGCCTCTGCGCACGACCTGCTCCGCTTTCGACGCGGTGATCGTCGCCGCCGAGCTCGGGCGTGACGCGCTCGTGCAGGTCGACCGGATCGTGGACTTGGCGACGGTCCCGTCCATCGTCCAGGAGGACGGATCGGTCGTCTTCCTGGTCCGTCCGGGAACGGCTGGGGTCCTCTCCTCCTTCACTGGGGTACGTGTGGCCTCCGGGTCCGGGGACCGCATCACGTTGCCCCCGGCCTGCGGGTCCCGCTGGGACACGTGGCCCTGGTCCATCGCAGCGGCGGAGCCGGTGCCCCTCCTGCAGGGCTCCGTACTGTCGGGGGCCCTGAAACGGGCCATGCCCATCAGCGCGACGTGACCGGGGGCGAGCGGATTTCGCGGCGCCGAGGCACGACTGTCCCCGGCAGTAATCGCAGCCGCGCTCCCGGTCGCGAGGCCAGTCAGCCGCAACTACAAGATCTCTGCCGTATGGAAGGACGTCTGTCATGTGCCAGCACAGGATTCCATGTCCGAGCGCCGAGGCCCCCGATGGGGCGAGCGCAGCCCCCGTTGATCCTCACGAGGATCAGGGCTGGGTTCGGCTCTGCAACGGCGTGGTGCTCTTCGACGACACCGGGCTGCTCCTGCCCAGCGGCCAGGTCGTCGCTCCCCACCGGCCGTTGCCCACCCTGGTGAACGCGGCATGACCGCCGGTCGCCACCGCCGGTCTCGAAGCGCACGCCGGGGACCGGCGGACGTCCTCGACACACGCAGCCACCCCGCGCAGAGCAGGGATGTCAGCCTGAAGGTCTCCGCGCCCCACGAGCGCACGGACTTCGCCGACCGGGACCTGCTCGACTCCGTCCTGGCCGGGTTACGGCGCCTGGACATCGAGGGTGAAGGTGCCCGCCGGGTGCAGCGCCTGGAGATGCTGACCGAGCACCTCGCGGAGGTCCTCGGATGGCTCATCGCGCTGCCGGCGTCTCAGGAGACGGACCGTGTGATCGCGCTGACGGAGGGGTGGCTGGAGTCCCGGCCTCGTGATGTGGCGCAGCCCTCCGACGGCTACCTGTCCACGCTGGCGAACGTCATGCACACCGCGATGCGCCACCTCAATCGCAGCGCGGTTGCGGTGGCGTACGCGGTGGTGCCGGCCAGCGTCTCGCCCGTGCCGGTGTTCACGGCCCTGGAGAACGCCGTCTCCCGCTCCAGTGCCTATGTCGCCGGCTACCACTGCGACGTTCCCGGGCTGCATGCAGATGAGCGCAGCGGGTTCCGTGAGGTTGAGGCGCTCATCGAGGCCCGTCGGATCCACATGCTGGTGTCCCCGTCCATGACGCACCTGGTGCCGGAGCGGCCCTTCGAAGCCGTGGGGCACCGGTCGCGGGAGGGGATCGAACTGTGGCTGAGCGCTCTGGGTGTGCGGCTCATCCTCACGGACGGCAGCGAGGTAGCCGACCGCAGACCCGCGTACCGCGCCGTCTGACCCCCGCGCCGCCGCGGCGCCAACCGGGTGCGGTGGCACTGGCCGGCCTGGGCGGGATCGATCGCCTGACCAAGGTCGTCCGCAGCCGCTCCCGCTCGCACTACTCGACGCGTAGATACCCCCAGGGGCCCAGACAGGCCCACCACCAGTTCCTGTTGATCGACGGAGTGACCATGTCCCACCACCTGCCGGCCCCGGGCGTGCCCGGTTCTGAGGCAGCAGCCGGAGGCCGCGTGCCCTCAGCACGCGAGCGGACGCGTATCAGTGGCCGCCTGCGGCGTATGGCACGGGCCGAACGGACGGCAGGCGAGCATGCACTCGCCCTCCCCACGGCCGGGAACCGGCGGGCGGATCTCGCCAAGGTGCGGGAACGACACCAGGCGGCCCTCCGGGCGATCATCACCGCGTACGGCTGGCCCACGGTGACCGTATACGGGCACGAGGCGGCCACGGCCGCGGTCGTCATCGCCCGCTCCTGCCCGGACCTGTCCCTCCTTCGCGTGTACCGGAACCTGCTTCTCGAGGCGGTCTTCGGACAGGACTGCCAGCTCGTGCACTTCGCCGTCGTCGATGACGTCTATTCGGTCCGCACCGGACTGCGGCAGGTATACGGCACGCAGATCCACCCGGTCACAGGGCGACCGTTTCCCGTGCGAGACCAGGCGGCCGTCAACGGCCTGAGGGTGGCGTGCGGCCTGGAGCCCCTGCCGGGGATGCCGACGGATAGCGGCCTGTACCTTCCGGCGTCGGCCCAGCCCCTGGCAACGCTTCGCTCGGAGGGCCCGTGCTGACCAGCAGGCATCAGTCCGCTTCGGGAGCCCCATTCCGTGTCCGGCCCGCGAGCAGCCAGGACGTGCATGTGCTGCGGGGGTTGATCATGAAGCACCGGCGTGCCTGCCCAGACCTGTCGGGATGCCGGGTCGCTGAAGCCCTGACGGTCAGGACAGACGCCATGGACGCCGACGAGCCGGACGGGTTGTCAGGGATCTGGGTCCTCAGCGACGCCTCGTCCAACTGGATTGTGGCCGCCGCGCACGCGGAGGTTCGGCTCGGGGCCGACGCGATCGGCCGCCTCCTGGTCGAAGGTCTCCTGGGAGACCCGAAGCGGGAGGACGAGTGCCCGCGCGAGCTGCTGACGGCCTGGCTCACCCATTGGTCGTCCTGTAGGCCGGCCGGGATCCGTGAGATTCACGTCCGCATCGACTGTCCCCTGGCACAGGCGCGAGCCCGTGGAGAGACTGTGCACCGGAGCGAAACGAGCGCGGCTGACCACCAGGTTCAGCAGGTGGACGTTCGCTTACCGCGCGCGCTGCCGAAGCTGGCCGCGATGGTGACCGCGGACGCGGTCCCGCCGGCGAGCGGCGTGTTCGAGGTACTGCCGGCCCGGGCCGAGGACCACACGGCGCTGGCTGGGTTTTTGCGGCACGTGGAGGCTGCGGGTCGGCCGGAGGACTACACACGGCCAAGGTCCCAGGCCTCGGGCCGGCTGCTGCTGGCTGAAGGCCGTCTGACCGCTGCGTTCACCATGCGCTTGAAGCCCGCGCCATCGGGCACCAGCTGGCCCGGGGTGGCCAAGGAGAAGCCAGCACTGCGCCTGGAGCGGCTGCGGATAGGGGGAGAAGGCCGGCGCGAGATCCTCGACTGGCTTACCGGGTGGGCCGGTTCCTACGCGGCAACCTGGCGCCTGACCGTGCTGGAGATGCCGGTCACCGACCGGGCGGTGGTCCGCGAGCTGGAAGAGCTGCGCTGGTGGCTCAGCCAGGTCCGAACCACCAGCGGCGGGCTGGCGTGGGTGATGCAACACCGCCACCAGCCCGTCGGCCAGCACACGCCCGGCGGAGCTTCGCAGTGAGAGGGCTGCAGGGCTTCCCCGACGTCGCCCGCAGCCTGGCTCCGGTCCTGAGACCCCTGTTCTTCTCTTCGCGCACCGACGTCCCTGACCTGCCCATGCAGCGGCTGCAGTTCCTGGAGGAATCATGGCGTACGCCTCTTACGAGCGATACCGGCCGCAGGCCCGACGAAGCCCGGGCGCGTCCCACGGCGGCGGGCTGTCGCCGACCCTGGTGACCAGCTGGACGCACGCGCCCACGGAGGCCTGGGAGCCCTGCCTGGCCGCGACCTACCAAGGGGTGTGCGGCACCGACTTCCACGCGATCCGAGTACCCGCCGGCCCGGCGGCCGCCGCCCACGCGCGCCTCGGCGCCGAGGGGCCCGTGCTCGCCAGCGCCTACAGCGGAGTCTGGTACTGGCTCCTGCGCACGACGGCCATCGATCCGGCGTCGTGGTCAGTGGCCGGCACGCGGGTCATGCCCGCCGGCCGCTTCATCTCCATACCTCCCACGGCCACGCGCACCGGACCGGACGTCCACTGGATCGTTCCGCCCGGAGAAGGCTCCACCAGCCCCGTGGCGCTCGCCCGAGCCCTCGCCGGGCAGGCGGCCACGGCCGCCACCACCCGCGCCAGACGATCCCGCTCCCGCGCCGCGTAGATGATCGGAGGCTCGCCATGACCACCCCGACATCGATACTCGCGCCGCGATCCCCCCACCCGGGCAGCGCCAAGGTGGACGCTCTGACCGCCCGGACGGCCGGACTCGGCACACCGCGGTGGCCGTTCATCTCGCGGCGCAGCACCGAGCGCCCTCAGCACGCGCGGCTGCTGCTGCGGCCGGACGGCATCCTCGGCTACGCCGACGAGCGGGAGGAGGACCGGGACACCGAGGGAGGGCTGTGGGCGAGGATCACCAGCGACCCCACGGGCGGCGGAACGGTGAAGAACGCCCTCCCGCACTACTACCGTCAACGCCACCTCATGCGCGAGCTCCTGTGCCAGGTGTGCGCGGGGGCCCCGGCGCGTCACCGCGACGGCGGCTTCCTCTTCGTCCTGCCCGACGGTCCCAAGATGCCGTCCGGCCTGGACATGGAGGGTGTGAGGGAGGCGACACCGCCGGTGTGTCTGCGGTGCGCGGACGCTTCTGCCGCAGGCTGTCCTCGCATGAGGCGATGCGTCGCCCTGTGGGTGCGCCGCCCGGTGCTGTACGGCGTGCACGGGTTGACGTACCGGCTCGTTCCGAGCGGCCTCCAGGTGGCGGGCCCGGGGATGGCGGCGTACGAAACCCCGGCTCTCGGCGGGATGGTGGCGACCCAGATGGTCCGCCGCCTCAACCACGTGTCCGTCGACCGTGAGCTCACTGCCCATCTGCGTGCCCTCGGCAGGGCACCGGCAATCCCGCCCCTGCCCGAACGGCAGAACCACCTGAGCGGCACGCCACACCAGTCCGCCACACCACCCCGTCCTTGACTCACGAGAAGGCCACATCCATGACCCAGCCCGGGCCCCGATCCTTACCGCGCCCGCAGGCCGCGGCCACCTTGGCGGTCCGCCGTCATCTGGCCGCCCACTGCCCCCCGGACCAGCTCATGCTCGGCCAGCCGGCGACAGAGAAGGAGAGCGTGAACCACCTCGCGAGCCTCCTCTCCCTCAGCCACAAGCACGTCCAGACCGCGCTTCAGCAGCTCCACGACCGAGGCGCCGTCGCCCTGATCCCGCCCCGGGGCGTGCTCGTCCTCGGACCGCAGCAGCCGCACCCGGCCGACACGGGCATCGCCGACCTGATCCGGCGCCGTATCGCATCCGGCGGGTACCGGCCTGGGCAGCCCCTGGCACTCCAGCTCCTCGCGCTGCACTTTCGGGTGTCCGCCGACCAGGTGCGGCGCGCGTGCCGGCCGCTCATCCGCGCTGGTCTCCTGCACAGCCGACCGAACGGGCCGTACGGGCCCGGCATCTACGTCCGCCCCGTCCCGACCGGCCTGAGCGCCGCTACGCCGCAGACCGTGAGGGGAACCCGTTGACCACTGCACTGACCAGTGGCGCGGCATGGCTCGCGAAGGTCGCCGCCCTCCCCCGCCGCACCCTCGGCCGTAGCCCCTGGCCGCCGGACGGTAAGCCCGCCCCCATCCCCATCGGCCGGGTCTTCCACGTCGTGCGGGTGCCGGCCGGCAGCGCGGCCAGAGCCATCCGCTATCTGGAAGCGCGGTCCATCCCGACCGGGCCGGTCCTCGCCCAGCCGCACGCCTGGTCGGTCCTGGTGCCGACCTGGCTGGTCGACGGACGGGCTATCCCCGGCGGCGTCCTGCTGACTGGCCGCGATCAAACGAAGGTTCTGAGGTGTCCCCAGCCGGGCCGCCCGGCCTCGAAGGACCGGTACTGGAAGAACGCGCCCGACGGCAGCGGACAGCTGATGGACCCTCCTGCCCTCGCGGAGGCGATCGCGATGACCATCGCCACATCCGCTGGCGACGACGGAAGCAACCCCGCGCACCGCGACCCGCACGAAGGGCTCCCATCGTGACTGACCTCCCTACCGACAACGCCTCCCAGCTAGACGCCACCGCACCGAACCCGCTGCTTCGGCCCTCGCCTGCCCGCGTCTACGACTGCCTGACCGGCGGACGCAACTCCTACCACCACGACCAGCAGCTCGCCGACCGTCTGCTAAGGCGGGCCCCCTGGCTGAAGGGAGCGGCGGAGATCAATGCCGGCCACCTGGTAACAGCCTGTTCGGTTCTCGGAGGGGAACTCGGGATCGGGCAATTCATCGACCTCGGCTGCGGATACCCCCCGGAGCGACGGATCAGGAACGTCGACGCGCCGACCGCGTACAGCATCGTCCGCTCCGTCCGCGAGGACGTCCGGGTTGTCTATACCGACTCCGACCCCTTCGTGTTCGGACATGCGAAGGCCTGGCTAGCCGAGCCTGAGGGGACACGGGCCCTGCAGGCCGATGCCCGTGACCTTCCGGGCCTTCTGGACGGGCTTGTCGACCTCTTGGACCTCGGCCAGCCGATCGCGGTGATCCTCCACGAGGTCTTGCCGTGGATCGGCGACGACGAAGCGGCCGCCGTCATGCGTTCCCTGTACGACCTCCTTCCCGCCGGGAGCGCCGTATCGGTTACTCACGCCAGCCCTGACGAGGCACCGAAGGCCACGACCCTCGTGGTCGACCAATACAGGAGGGCCGGTATCGTCTTCCGGCCTCGGACGCTGGACCACGTTCGCGAGCTCCTGGGGCCGTGGAGCCTCCTGGAACCTGGTGTCCGGCCGACGGGTCGGTGGGTCGCTGACCGGCCGCAAAGTCCCCGTAGCCAGATGGCGACCGCCCCCACGGAGCGGGCAGGTGGCTCGCACGCCTACGCCGCGATCACCGCGCCCAAAACGGCAGCGCCTCCCCCCGTCACCGTCGAAGTCCTTCTACGGCGGGAGCCGGACCGCTCCCCTGGTCTGTTGCTAGCCGGGACATACATGCGCGCTCTGCGTGAGAGCCGCGGTATCTCACGTGAGGCTCTGGCCCGCGACCTGGTCACCACTCCTCTCGCCGTCGAGTGCTGGGAAGCCGGCAGCACCCGCATGGCCGCCTCCATCAGATTCCACCGACTCTTCGACCAGTTAGGCCTGCGCAGCCGGCCACAGCAGGCGGTGGTGGAACGTCTCCTGCAGGATCCCGGCCCGTTCTCGATCCGGGGGATCTTCGCCGACACCCTTGCGGGAAACGTCGACCGGGCCTGGTCCGCACAGCGCGCGGCCACCAGCGTCAGGGCCTTCGCTCTCAATCGGATCCCCGACCCTTTCCAGACCCTCGCGTACGCGGCCCTGGCCCCGATCACCGACCTCGCTGATCCCGTCGGAGCGCCCGACGGCCTGATGCCGCCCGTCATGGCGCCCCGAGCCGAAGACAGCAGCACCTGCACCTGGGATCTCGTACTCGACGAAGCCGCCCTGGACCGCGGCCGAGGAAACCCTCAGGTCATCGCCGACCAGCTCAGCTACCTGCTCCACCTCGACACGCTTCCCCACATCACCGTCCGTGTGCTCGCCCTGGACAGTCCCTTCGCCATGCCCCTCAGCGACCTCACCGAGTACACGCTGACCGCAGACAGCACCCTGTGGCGAGAGAACGGCTTCACCTACACCGGGCTCGGCCCAGGAGAACGACGCCGACTGATGCTGGACCGTGCGATCGAGAACTCCGTGTCCCAAGAGGAGAGCCGCGCCATCCTGAACGGAGCCCGTGCGCGGCTGCACTCCGGGGTGAAGCCCTGGTGGGCCCATGGCCGAACCCCATGATGGGCCCCGTCTGGGGTCCCTGGGATCGCCCCCCGCGGCAGATATCTCCGAACGCGAACGTCGGCTACCAGCGGACCGCCACCTTGCGCACGCACTGCCACAGCGCCGCTTCGCGCGGCCGCGGGCGCTGCAGCCCCGCCCTTCTCGACACGCCCAACAGCTCCGCGATCCATCGAGGTACCTCCATGCCGAACCACGGACAGTCATCAGCTTCAAGCGGCCCCGGGAGGGGCAGGGCCATAATCCCCGCCGCTGACGTACCGTTCGCCCCGCCCTACATCAGGTACGTCGCTGACCGCTTTACGGATGCCACCGGCATCGCACCGACGCTCGAGAAGCCTCACAGCGGCCGACTCCAGCTGCGGCACAAGGTCGGCAGCTGGGAACTCGTACTGTCCTGGTCGCGGAAGCCAAGCGGCAAGTGGAAGACGCAATGGCAGCCGACACTGACCCTCAACGGTCAGCCGCACCCACTCTTCGCAGGCCTCACGGCCTACACCACTGCCGTTTGCGAACTGCCCTCCTGTCCGCCGACCGTCGAGGTCGTCCAGGCGGACGCAGGCATCCCCGGCACCGTACGCGCACAGCGCGACCGGGAGATCGCCGCCGACAGCGCGAACGAGTGGGACATCTGCGCCGGCCGCGTGGGGAACCGGTGGGTCGTGGCCTGTACTGGCGAGGAACTCGTCACGCACTGGTACTTCGTCGAGCGGGACGGGCAGTGGGCTCGGGATCGCCTCGACCCGCTGGTGGCGTGGGACGACGACGGCGAATGCACTAAGGAACTCGTCCCCCTGCTCCGTGGATACATCGCGAAGTCCGGTGCCTCCAGCGCCCTGTTGTCGCTGTGGCGGGCCGCCCGCTCTCAAACCCCCGCCGTGACGCAGTCCCCCGCGGCCGGATCCAGCGTGCACCCCCGGCTGCGCATCTGAAGTACCGCTGTCGAGGAGTGCACGAAGGTTCCCAGCCCGGCTTCGGATGTGGGCCAGGTTCAACTCAGCTCTTCGAAGTCCAAGGTCACCGCCCATGCTCCCTCACGTTTGGAGATGCCGTGCCCACGCCTGCCCGCAACCGCCGCAGCCTACGAGTAGGTCCAGTTTTTTCCGGTACCGCGGTATTCGTCGACCGTGATGGGGTCCGTCCCTGGATCCATCCGGTCTCGGTACAGCAGTCCCTGCAGGTGGTCGACCTCGTGGAGCACGAGGCGTGCCAGGCCGTGTTCGAAGCGGGTCAGGCGGGGTGTGCCGTCGATGTCGGTGTGGGCGATGACGACGCTCAGCGGGCGTGGTACGAGGCCGCGGACGTCGAAGAAGCTGAGGCATCCCTCGTACTGCCGGTCCATCTCCGTGGAGGCTTCGGCGACGGAGGGGTTGAGCAGGACGATGGGCTGGGCATCTGCCGCCGGCGGGATGACCACGGCGGCGGCGCGTGCGATGTTGACCTGCGGGGCGGCCAGGCCCATGCCCTTGCCGAAGGTGTGGAGAACCCGTACCCGTTCGACGCCTTCCAGCAGGGCCCGTACGGCGGCGTTCGCCTGGTCTGCCTCGGCGGGGAGGTCGAAGGGCCGGGCGGGGGTAGTCAGGACGGGGTCGCCTTCCTGGACGATGCCGGCCTGGGTCATGAGGGTGCTGGGGGTGGGCACGGGCGCGCTCTCTTCTGGCTGTTCGGGTGTGTCGGACTTCAGGTGCCACTCCAGACGGAACCGCGCGTGCAGTGGCGGGTCCAGGGTGGTCCAGGTGAAGACGGCCGTACCTTCGTCCTCGATCCTTTCCGCCGGGGTCCGCAGGGGCGCGAAGGTCGCGGTCAGGGAGGATTCGGTGCCCCATACCGTGGGCTGGAGTGTGGCGGGGAAGGCGAGGCTGACACTCAGCTGGCGGGTGGGCAGGCGTACGGCGCGCTGAAACCATCGGCCCCACAAGGCTTCGCTGACGCTATAGGTGTAGGTGATCTCGGTTTCCTGCCCGGGGTACAGGGGGAACCGGGTCCGGGCGTTGGCGAACTCGAGCCAGACCTCTTTGAACGCGTCGCGGTCGTGCTTGACGGTCCAGGTCATCGGTTCGTCGCCGCAGTGGGCGGTGAGCTGCAGCTCGTCGAAGGTCAAGGGGCGACTTCGGTAGAGGGCGTTGGACCGTTCGGGTTCGCCGGGATAACGGTCGACGGCGATGCGGGCCAGGTAGCGGGTGACGGGTTCGGTCCCGGTGTTGTGCAGCCGGCGCCGCATGCGCAGGTGGTAGGTGGTTCCGTCGAAGGCCAGGGCGGCGTCGTCCTCCAGGACGAGGAGGGCGGCGGCCGGGCTTTCGGGCTTCTCGGCTCGGGGGCTTGTTCCGCCGGGGTCGTCCTGCCAGGCCCGCCAGACTGCTCCGCCGGCGTCGAGGACGGTGTCGAGGCGGCGGGCGAGCTGGGAGGACCCACGCTCACGGCCTCCCTCAAGGTGGCTCACGTACGAGGGATCCACCGACAGCCGTCGGGCCAGAGCGGCCTTCGACAGTCCGCGAACGGTCCGGAATCGCTTGACCTCCACCGCGAACGACGCCCCCCGCGTACCGTCCATCAGCCTTCCCCTCAGCCGGAGTTGATGCCTGCCGTGAGTGAGTCTCGCTCACCGGTGTCTCATCCTGCCCGCTGCGGGCCTACTGAAGCCAGGCGGCGGCCGCGGACGCGAGCGTCGGCTCCGCGTCCGCCGCCCTCCACCCGCACGGCCGCACACGCTCTTCCGAATTCTCACACCGGGCCCCATGAGCCCGGACTCACTCCACTTCCCGGCCTGCGAGCCGGGGAACGCGAAAGGCATTCAGGAGATGACCGGAACCGCGCCGCGCCACGCGGTGCTCATCGCATCAGGCGGCATGGACAGCACCGTGACCGCGTACGAACTCGCCCAGCAGGGCAGCGCGCTCACCCTGCTCTCGTTCGACTACGGGCAGCGCCACGTCAAGGAGGTCGAGTTCGCCGCCCTGATCGCCGAGCGGCTCAGCGCCACGCACGAGATCGTCGACCTCGCCAACTTCGGGCGCCTGCTCCACGGGTCGGCCCTGACCGACACCTCCGTGCCCGTGCCGGACGGCCACTACACGGCGCAGTCGATGAGGGCCACCGTCGTCCCGAACCGCAACGCCGTGATGCTGAACATCGCGGCCTCGGTCGCCGTCGCCCGCGAGGCCGACGCCGTCGCCTTCGGAGCTCACGCCGGGGACCACGAGATCTACCCCGACTGCCGGCCGGCCTTCTTCGAGAAGGTCGCCGCGTGCATCCGTGCGGGCAACGAGGGCTTCATCGACCCCGGCTTCCAGGTCCTGGCGCCGTTCCTGCACCTGACGAAGGCCGACATCGCCCGCCGCGGCGACGAGCTGGCCGTGCCGTTCGGCCTGACCTGGTCCTGCTACAAGGGCGGCGACGTCCACTGCGGCACCTGCGGGACCTGCGTGGAGCGCCGCGAGGCCTTCTCCCTGGCCGGCCTCGCGGACCCGACCGTCTACGCCGAGGTGCTGGGCGCGGAGGTGGCCCGGTGAGCGCGCTGACGGGAACGACCGTGATCGGCAAGAGCTGGTCCTTCCATGCCGCGCACCGTCTGCTGAGCCTGCCCGAGGGGCACAAGTGCCGGCGCGAGCACGGTCACACCTACACGGTGGAGATCGAGTGGACGGCCGAGGTACTGACCGGTCCGGGGTTCGTGACCGACTTCGGGAACTTCGGCCCGTTCAAGCGGCACCTGGACGAGAACTTCGACCACCGCAACCTCAACAAGGTGATGGACGCCGAACCGACCTCGGAGAACCTGGCGCGTCTGCTCGCCGAGTGGATCGTGGAGCACCTGGAGCCGGGCCTCGAGGGGCGGCTGGTGAGCGTGCGGGTGTCAGAGTCCCCGACGTCCTGGGCCCGGTTCACGGTGGTGCGGCCGTGAGCGCCTCCGTGCTGCACCTGCTCGGGCAGGACGCGGTGGACGAGCGCGGGTTACTCGTCGCCGAGACGTTCGGGCCGACGTTCCAGGGCGAGGGGCCGTCCACCGGGCGACAGGCCCTGTTCATACGGCTCAGCCGCTGCAACCTGTCCTGCGGGCGGGGCCCGGACGCGCGCTGGGCCTGCGACACACCGGAGACGTGGGACTTCAAGACCTACGACCCCCGAAAGGTCGCCCGCCGCGAGAGCGTGGACGACCTGGTGGCCTGGGTGCTGTCGTACCCGACCCGGCTGGTCGTGGTCACCGGAGGGGAGCCGTTGCTCCAGGCCCCGGGGCTGGCCAGTCTGGTCCGCGCCCTGCACGCGGCCGGCCGGGATGTGGAGATCGAGACGAACGGCACGCTCATCCCGGACGGCGCGCTGGTGGAGGCGGTGGCGGGGTTCAACGTGTCCCCGAAGCTGTCCTCGGCCGGTGGCCGGGCATCCGCCCGGATCCTGCCGGCGGCGCTGAAGGCGCTGGAGGCCAGCGGTCGGGCCCGGTTCAAGTTCGTGATCAGCGGACCGGACGACTTCGACGAGGCGGCCGCACTGGTGGAGGGGCTGCGCTTGTCCGAGGTGTGGGTGATGCCCGAGGGGAACGCCAGCGAGACGGTGCTGGAGGGGATGCGGAAGATCGCCCAGGAGGCCTTGGAGCGGGGCTGGCACCTGTCGCCGCGGCTGCACGTACTGCTGTGGGAGGACGAGCGTGGCCGGTGACCGGGAAAACACGAAACCTGAGTGGGGCCGTCGTTCCAGCTCTTCCCGGCCGCGCGTGTGTGGAAGCGGCCACCAGGGGGAGAACGGGATCGTTCCTGCCACTCAGGCTGGGACCACTGTAGCGCTCAACTCCCGTGCGTTGTCCAGCCATTCGCTGATGCCGTTCCTGATCGAGCCGGTCCATCTGAGGCGGGCGGCGCGTGCCTGTATGCGTCGGGCTTCGGCTCCGGGCTCCGACGGACAGACCTGGGCCGGCTTCCGGGTCGGGATGAGTGATCGGCTGGAGGAGCTCGCCGCGCAGCTGCGTGAGGGGACCTGGCAGCCTCGGCCGCCCCGGTCCTCGCATGTGATCGCGTATACGGGCAAGCGGATCGAGACGGTGATCCCGACGGTGGCGGAGCGGATCGTCCACCGGGCGATGCGCCGGGCGATCGAGCCGGTCCTGGAGGCGGCGGTGTTCGCCCCGTGGGTATCGGGGTTCCGGCCGGGCCGCAACCGGCTGACCTCGCTGCGGCAGGCCGCCGGGCACCTGGACGCGGGCCGGACCTGGGTGGTGGACGTCGATGTCCGCCAGGCCTCTGCCGGAGCGGAGACCGAGCAGGTGATCGACTGGCTCGCCGCGGACATCCACGACGGCACGTTCCTGGACCGTGTCCGGACCGCCCTGTCGGTGCTGCCGCATCCGATCGCACCGGGCTGCGGCCTGAGCCCGATGCTGATCAACCTGCGTCTGTCGCGCGCGGACGCCGCACTGGGCCAGTGGCCGACGGTGCGGTTCGCCGACAACTACTGCCTGTTCACCCGCACCGGTGAGGAGGCGGAGGAGGCCCGCCAGGCCCTGACCGCCGCGCTGGCCGGAGTCGGGCTCGCCCCCCACGAGGGCAAGTCCCGCATCCGTTCGTCGGCGAACGCCGAAGACCTCTTCCTCATCGCGGGATGACGCCCATGACCACACCTCACGCCCTCGCCGGACACTGGGCGGCCGAGACCGTCCAGTGGATCACTGTCCCCGCCGGGATCTGCCGCTTCGGCGACAAGGGGCGCCCCATCAAGGTGCGGGCCCTGCAGTGGACCCGGACGCCGCTGACGCGCGCCCAGCTCGGCGCCGGCTCCTGCCAGCTGCCGGCCACCGGCCTGACCTACGACGAGGCTGCCGCCATCGCCCGGGCCCTGGGCGGCCGGCTGCCGCGCTCGGTGGAATGGGAATGGGCCGCCGCCGGCCCCGAGACCCGCCGCTACCCCTGGGGCGACACCGAGCCGGACACCAGCCGTGCCAACCTCCTCGGCGGGCCCGGCGCGCCCACCCCGGTCGGCGCCTACCTTGCCGGGGCGACCCCCGACGGCCTCCTCGACATGGCCGGCAACACCTGGGAGTGGACCTCCAGCTCCGTCCTCGGTGACGGGTACGTGGTGCGGGGAGCCTCCTACGCTTCGCCCGCCCTCTACGCCCGCTGCACCTTCCTCAACGCCGCCCCCGGCGAGCTCGCCTCTGCGGGGATCGGGTTCCGGGTGGTGAGAGAGGCATGAGCGGCTCCGGCCCGCTGGCCGACACCTTCGTGATCGCCGGCTGCTCCCGCAGCAAGGCATCCACCTCGCTGCCGCTGCCCGCCCTCGAGCTGTATCAGGGCGGGATCGCCCCAGCCCTTTGTGCCCGCCTGGCCGGCCATGACGAACTGCTGGGGCGGGTGATGTTCCTGTCCGCCCGACACGGGCTGATCGGAGCGAGCCAGCCGCTGCTGCCCTACGACCACGTCCTGACAGAGGAACGGGCGCGCGCCCTGCGGCCGCAGGTGCGCACCGTGCTGCGGCGTCGCCTGGACGGGCGATCGGGGCAGGCGCTGCTGCTGGTGACGGCCGAGCCCGCCTACCTGTCGCTGATGGCGGATGTCCTGGCCGATCCGGACCGCCCGCGCATCCGCTGGATCACCGACCCCCGCGGCTGGGACGACACCGCCGCCGTACTCGACGAATGGAACTGGCCGTGACCCACACCCTGGCCGAGGCCCTCGCGCTTCGCCCCAACGACCACCAGGCGGTACGCACCGCGTTCGAGACCCGTACGCGAGTGGCCTGGCACGCCCCCACCGCAGCCCACCTCGCGCAGGGCCGGCCGGTCACGGTGGTCATCCCGGCGCGCAACACCGGCCACGCGATAGGGCCCTGTCTGGACGCCCTTGCCGCCCAGGACACCAACGGCGCGGTGGAGGTGATCGTCGTCGACGACGGGTCGAGCGACGACACGGCCCACATCGCCGCGGTCCACCCGGCCGTGGACACCCTCATCCGCCTGCCCGCCCCGTCCGGCGCGGCCGCGGCCCGCAACGCCGGCACCCGCCTGGCGTCTTCCAAGACCATCGTCTACCTCGACGCCGACATGGTGATGCCGCCCCACGCCCTCGCGGACTTCGCGGCCCGCGCCCAGGACCAGCTCGTCCTGACCGGCTTCCGGCACAACGTCCCCTACAGCCTGCGGGCCGAAGGCGGCCCGCACGTTCCGGCGCATCCCGCGAACCTGGCCACGGACCACCGGGTCACCTGGCGAAGCAGCGGCGGCCGCCAGCTCTACTCCGGCCGCGTTCTCGACGGGCCCGTGACCGGCAGCCCCCTCGACGACACCGAGGACTTCCAGCAGCTCGGCTACGGCGCGTTCTACCTGGACTGGGACCTGGCCCGCACCGTGGTCACCGCCGCGCTGTGCGTGCCGCGCGAGGCGGTGCTAGAGGTCGGCGGGTTCGACGAGACGTTCGGCCGGATCGGCTGGGGCATGGAGGACACCCATCTGGGGGCCGCGCTGATCGCCGCCGGATGCCTGGTCGCCCCGTTGCGGCAGACAGTCGGCTACCACCTCGATCCGCCGGACGCCGAAGAGCAGTGGCAGACCAAGCTCGCCGGCTGGTCCAAGACCCTGGCCTACTACCGGCAGCTGCTGCAGGCCCCCGTACCGTCCGGGCGACAGGCCTCCTTCGGCCAGCGCACGGACGTGCTCCTGAAGGACGCGCAGGTGACCACGCGATGACGGTCAGGGCTTTCGCCTCCCGCACGGAGGCCGGCATACACCTGGTGTACGACCCGGCGGCCGAACTGACCCGCAGGGCCCCGCAGAGCCTGCCGCCGGGACGCTGTTTCCTCGACGACGCCCAGGTACGGTCATGGCCCGCCGTATACCAGCGTGAACTCGCCACGCGGGTGCCGCTGAACGTGTGCTGGTCGCCGATCGTGCGCTGCAACCTCGTGTGCCCGCAGTGCCTGGACGACAAGAGCGTGGCCGAGCTGCGCCGCGGCCACCGGGCCCGGATCGCCGGGATTCTCGCCGGCTGCGGTGCGCTCGGACTGGACATCTCGGGGGGCGAGCCGCTGCTGCTTCCCGACCTCGCGGACCTGGGCCGTGCGTTGCGTGGGGGCGGTGGGACATCCAGCTGCACCACCAACGGCTGGCACCTGGCCCGCCGTGCCAGCGAGCTCGTCGGCGCGTTCGACGCCATCCGGGTGAGCCTGGACGGGCCGTCGGCCGGCTCCCACGACCGCATCCGCGGCGACGGCAGTTTCGAGCGGGCCTGCAAGGGGATTCGCGCGGCCGTCCACTGCGGCCTGCCGGTCCAGATCCACTACACGCTCATGCGGTCCAACGCGGCCGGCATGCAGGCCGTCGCCGACCTCGCCGGAACACTGGGCGCGACGGGGGTGACCTACCTGCAGATGCTCCCGATCGGCGAAGGCGCGGCCCTGCGTGAGGAGATGCTCAGCGACGCCGAGGCCACCGCCTTGCTCGATGCGCTGCGCCCCCGCGGCGAGGTCACCGTGCGGCTGCGGACCCGCGAGATCGCCGACCACTTCACCGTCGTCCGCGCCGACGGCAAGGTGTGGCGCAACACCGACGGCGCCCAGCGGATCGCCGCGCTGAGCGACCTGCGGGTGCCGGGCGACCTTCACCTTCCCGCCCTCGAAGGGAGCACCCCGTGACCGGCAGAGTCTTCAGCGGCTCCGGCCCCTTCCTGATGTCCGAGCCCGCCCTGGAAGCCAGCCTCGACGCCCTGGCAGCCGCCGTGACCAGCCAGGGTTCCGTCGACCTCGTCGTCGGTATCGCCGGAGGAGGGGTGTGGCCCGCCGCCGGTCTGGCCGCCCGTCTGGGTGCGCCGGTGTATCGCGTCACGGCCCGCCACAACCCGAGCGATGCGCTGCGCACCCAGGCCACCGGTCAGGTCTCGGTCCACCTGGACGCTCCCCTCGCCGACAGGCTCGGGGGGCGGATCCTGCTCGTGGACGACATCTGCGGCACCGGTGCCACCTTCACCGCTGTCGCCCGGGCCCTTACGCCCCGCCTCGAGCCCGGATGCGCGATGGAGACCCTCGCGGTGTGCACCAACACCGGCTCCGGCCAGCGGCCCAACTGGTCGGCTCACGCCGTCGACGACTGGGTCGTCTTCCCCTGGGAGCAGCCGCCCGCCGGCATCAGCCTTGTCCCCCTTCCCGCTCCGGAGGTCACCAGCACATGAGCACTCGCGCCCCGCGGGGCTTCGTCCTGGTCCTGGCATCCTGGCGGCCCGATGCCCCGGCCGGCATCGAACGGGCCACAGCCGCCTTGGCGGCCGGTCTGGCCGAGGCCGGGCACCGCGCCGTCATCGCCACCGCCGCCCCCCAGCCGGCCGCCCCCGCCCTTGCGGGCGTCGCCGTCGAAGACCTTGACCTCGGCGTGGTCTTCCCCTGTGACGACGACACCCTGCGCGCGGCCGTCACCGCACGCCAGGACAAGACCATCCGCCGGCTGTGCGACATCGCCGAACGCCACCAGGCCGACACGATCGTGTTCACCGACGCCCTGTGGGGACTCGGCCGCATCGCCCCCGCCCTGCCGGTCCGCTACCGGTGCGTCCTGGCGGCCCACGTCCTGCCCCACCGCGTCGACATGCGGCCGGCCCTCCAGCGGGCCGATGCTGTCATCGTTCCCTCCGCCTACGTCCGCGACGAGGCCGCGGCCGCGGGCTGGCCCTCCGCATCCTGGAAGGTCGTCCCCAACGCCCTGCTCCAGAACCCCGATCCGCAACCGGCAGCAGTCCGGCGTGCGTGTGCGGGAAACCCGGTGCGGGTGCTGGCCCGGCTCGGCCCGGAAAAGGGAGTGCTGCCCCTCCTGGAGGCCGCCGCCGACCATGCTCCCGTCCAGGGCCTGGAGGTGGTGCTCGCGTCCGCCGGATTCGAGGAGACTCCCGGCGCCCAGCGGTCGCTCCTCGAACGGTGCCGCCGCGCCGCCGACGCGGCGCCGCGCGTCAACCTGACGACCACGGGCCTGCCCTGGCAGGAGGTACCCGGTTGGCTGGCTGGCGCGTCCGTGGTGATCGTGCCCTCCCTGAAAGAGACGTTCGGCCTGGTCGCACTGGAAGCCATGAGCGTCGGAACCCCCGTCGTCGCCCACCAGGTCGGCAACCTGCCCGCCCTCCTGGACCACGGCCCCGACCCGACGCTCCCGCCGCTGCTAGCCGACCCGCGACACGGCCCCGAGGCGCTGCTGCGTCTGGTCCAAGGCGTCCTCGCCGATCCGGTAACGTACGGGCGAACGTCAGAGGCCATGTACCACCTGTCGCAGGACTACAGGCCTGTCCGAGTCGCCCAACTCCTTGTGAAGGCGGTGTCGTGATGGGTACTGCTGCCCGTCTTGTGCCCCCGGCTCCTCTCCTGCTCGTCGACGGCTTCAACCTTCTGTGGCGCGGCCACTTCGGGTTTCCCTCGCCGGTCTTCTCCCTCGACAAGTCCCGGAACCTCACCGGCCTGTTCGCCTTCTTCGCGCTGCTGCGCGCCAGCATCCGCGACGACCTCGACGTCGGGCCGGTGGAAGTCTGTGTGGTCCTGGACGGCGAGCGGGGAAGCGCCGGCCGCAAGGACGCCGACGCCGGATACAAGGCCAACCGTGAGGAGACGCCTGCGGCGCTGGAACCGTTGCAGTTCCTCGCCCCCATGAGGGAGGCCCTGGACGGCTACGGCATCGCGTGGGTCGAGATCGACGACGCCGAGGCTGACGACGTCATCGCCACCCTCACCCGCGCACACATTGACCGTCCGGTGCGGATCATGTCCGCCGACCAGGACTACTACCAGCTCCTGGACGGGGAGCGGGTACGGATCATCAACCGCTCCCGCAAGGCGTCAAAGCGGATCATCACGGACGTCGAGGTCGTCGACCGCTACGGGGTTACTCCGGCGCAGTGGCCCGACTACCGTGCCCTGACCGGTGACGTCTCGGACAACATCCCCGGTGTAAAGGGTGTGGGTGCGAAGACGGCTGCCGCCCTGCTGGCCGGCGGGATCACTCTCGACTCCCTGCGGGACTCCGGTCGGCTCTCCGGCGCGAAGGGCGAGGCCATCGTCCGTCAGTGGGCGGACGTTCTGCGGTGGCGGCAGCTGAGCCGGATGCGGCACGACGTCGCCACCGGATGGCAGCCCACCGGTCTGCCCAGCCCCACCCTGCCCAAGCCCGCGGATGTCGTCGAGAAGCTGGGGCTGTGGTGATGGGGGCCGGGTCCGTCTTAGCCGTGATGGCCCACCCCGACGACGCGGAACTGTGGGCCGGCGGCACTCTCGCCCTGCACGCACGCACCTCCAAGGTGGTCGTCGCCGTCAAGGCCCACGATCCGATCCGTGACGCCGAGGCGCACGCGGCAGCGAAAGTGCTCGGCACGCAGGTCATCCTCCTGCCGTCCCTGGACGCTGCCGCGGTGGGCGAGCTCATCACACGCCACCGCCCCGAGATCCTCATCACCCACCCCGTCGACGACGTCCACCCCGACCATCGGGCCGCAGCCGCCGCCGTCCTCGAAGGGCTGCCCGAGGCGGTCATCGCCACCGGACACCCCCGGCGCCTCTACACCTGCGACACCTACAACTCGCTCACCCTCAACGGTCCCGTCACGGCATCGGCGATCGTCGACACCAGCGACACGTTCGACCAGAAGATGCGGGCCCTGGCCCAGCACGCCTCCCAGCCCATCACCGACCACTTCGGCCCCATGGCGGAGAACCTCGGCGCGCTGTGGGGCGGCCGCATCGGCACCGCCCGGGCAGAAGCCTTCCAGCCGCTGCCGATACTCGGCCGGCTCCCGGCCGCCGCCCGCCTCTGACCCCGCCACCCACTCGGCTCGTTCCGCGCGACATCACCCATCCTCAGGAAGGGATGCTCCTCGTGCCCGCAACCGCCCAACCCGTGTACCAGTACAGCCTGCTGACCGCCGACGCCCAGAACCATCTCGTCGGCGACGGAATACTGACCGGCGAGATCGCCACGTTCGGCGGCGCCCTCATCCCCCGGCTCGAAGAGCGGGTCGCCGGCCTCACCCGCCGGCGCCACGCCCTCGCCGTCGACTCCGGGTCCTCCGCGCTTCGCATGGCCATGCGCGGTCTCGAAATCCGCCCCGGACAGGAAGTGATCATTCCTGAGCTCGGCTGGGTCTCCGTCGGCGCGGCGGCCGACATGCTCGGTGCCACGGTCCGCGTCGCTCCCGCCACCGACACCCTCACTCCCAGCTGGCAGGTGATCGAACCGCTTCTCGGCCCGGCCACCGCCGCCGTCGTCCTCGTTCACCTGCGCGGCCGGCCCGCCCCCGGCACCCCGGAGATCGCCGCACGACTCCGCGAGCGCGGCATCCCCCTGATCGAGGACTGCGCGCAGGCCTGGGGCGTCGACGTCGAGGGCCGTCCCGCCGGAGCGTGGGGGACGCTCGCGACGTTCTCCACCCACTCGATGAAGCTCATCGCCAGCGGCGAAGGCGGCCTCGTCGTCGGCGACGACGACGAGACGATGGCCCTGATGCGGGCCATAGCGGGAGACACCCGCCAACGGACCCCGCGCACGGTCTGGCGGTCCAAGGCCCGCATGACCGAACTGGCCGCCGGCCTCGCCCTCCCGCAGCTCGACCACCTGCCCACCCTGAGCGCCGACCTACGCGACCTGCAGCAGCAGTGCCACGCCGAGCTGGCGACGCTGCCCGGTATCCGCCTGGTGCCCGATTCCACCGGCCCCGTCGGCAACGGATCGATCATCGGGCTGCGCCTGCCCGATGAGACCACCGCCTCCCGCCTCTCCGACCAGCTCTTCCACGGCGGCTACCGGGCCTGGTGGCCGGGCCCCGGCGACCTCCACACCGCCCAGGCCTGGCCGGTTCAGCCCGACCACACCGTGAGCGATCACCGCACCTACCTCGACGTCCAGGTCCCGCACCTGCCCGCCGATGCCCGCAAACCGTGGGCGCACAACCTCGTCGGCCACGTCCAGCAGGCTCTGGGGGCACGGGCATGACCGCGATACCTGTGCGCGCCGTGCTCCTCGGCTGCGGCATGGTTGCCGAGGAGTACGCCACCACCCTTGCCTCAGCCCCCGGCATCGAGGTCGTCGCCTGCGCCGACCTCGACTCCGAGCGCGCCGCCGCCTTCGCCGACCGCCACCATCTGACCGCGCTCCCCGCCGCTCAGCTGCTCGACCCGGCCTTCACCGACCTGGCGGTCATCCTCACCCCACCCCACACGCACGCCACGGTCGTCTCCGACGCCATCGCCGCGCGCATCCCGGCCATCTGGTGCGAGAAACCCCTCGCCCTGGATCCGGCCGATGCCGACCGCGTCGTCCACGAGGCAGCCACCGCCGGCACCCTGCTCGCCGTCGCCCCCGACACGGTGCTGGGCCCGGCTCTGCGAACCGCCGCGCACGCCCTGGCCGAGGGCATCGTCGGATCCCCGCTGTCCGCCACCGCGACCCTGCTCAGTACCGGCCCGGAGCGCTGGCACCCCGCGCCCGAGCCCTTCTACGCCCACGGCGCCGGCCCGCTCGGCGACATGGGCCCCTACTACCTCGCCGCCCTCGACCTGCTCTTCGGGCGCCTGCGCGTCCACTCCGCCATCGCCCGGACCCGGCCTGTTCGCACCATCCGCTCCGGGCCGGCCACAGGCAAGCACTTCACGGCCCAGGCTCCCACTCACCTCGTGGCCCTGCTGGAAGCCGAAACCAGCGGCATCCCCATCACGCTCACCGCAAGCTTAGACGCGGCCGCCACCCGGGCCCCGCACATCGAGATCCAGGGCACAGCAGGCACTCTGCTGCTGCCCGATCCCAACTTCCACGACGGTGAAGTCCAGTTCACCCCGTACGGGGAACGCGCCTGGCGCACCCTTCCCCAAGCCGCAGCGGACACACCGCCTTCGCGCGGCGCCGGGGTGATCAACCTCGCCCACGCCCTCCGCAACGCCAAACCCCCGCTGTGCCCCGCCGATCGGGCCGCACGCACCGCTCACCTCGCCCACGCCATCCTCGAGGCCGCCACGCCGCGGACCCTTCCCCGGCAGCCGCAGCAGCCCCTCCGCAAGGCACAGGAGCCGTCACAATGAACCCCCAATCTGCCTTCCAGGCCGTCATCTTCGACTTCGGCGGCGTCCTGACCTGCCCGATGGACGACACCGCCATCGCCTTCGCCGCTGAGATCGGACTGCCCAAGTACGCCTACCGAGACACCGTCGCCTTCAACCCGGCCGGCCGCGCCCTCTACGCCCAGCTCGAACGCGGAGACATCACCCAGAGCGAATGGAATGAGGGAATCGCCGCGCTGCTCGGCATCGACGGGGCCAACCTCATGGGCCGAGCCCTGGCAACGCTGTCCCCTGAGAAGCGCGTCGTCGACGCCGCCCGGCAGATACGCGAAGCCGGACTGAAGACGGCCATTCTGTCGAACAGCATGGGCCTGGCCCCGTTCAACCCGTACGCCCCCTGGGACCTCGACGCGAACCATGATGTCGTCGTCCTCTCGGAGCATCACCGCATGCGCAAGCCGGAACCCGAGATCTACCAACTCACCCTCGACCAGCTCGGACTGCCGGCCGCCCGATGCATCTTCGTCGATGACAGCGCCGCCAACCTGGCCCCTGCCCAGGACCTGGGCATGACCACCATCCACGCCACCAACCCCGAACACACCGTCGGCGAGCTCCGGCGCCTGCTGAAACTGCCCGCCGCCGGTTGACCGGCTCCGTGTCCGGTTCGGCGCTGAGCCGGTATAGGCATTTCGGCCTTCATGGCCTGGACGACATCCCTCAACAAGACCTAGCGGAACTCGCCGCCGGGGCCGCAATCTCCAGGCTCAGCCTTGCCTGGTGGTTCGACTACTACACCTCGCCGACCCTGTGAACGAGCCAGGCGACCGCCCAGAAACCCCCTCTACCGTCAGGCCGTGCGCCGGGGAAGTGCCCCCCTTCCTTCCCCGGCGCCGCACCTCACTAAAGGAGCTGCCCGTCTTGCGCACCGCACCGCTGCTGCCCGGCCCCGTGGTCAAGGGCGACCGGATCGGCATCGTCACCGTCTCCGCGGCCGAGCCCGCCGCGAACCCCGCCATCTTCGACCGCGGCATCGAGGCTCTCACCAGCCTCGGGTTCGAGCCCGTCGTCGCCCCGCACGCGACCAACCGGGCCGGGTACCGCGCCGGCGACACCACGAGCCTGGCGGAGGACTTCCACTCCCTGATCACCGACGACAGCATCAGCGCCATGGTGTTCGCCGGCGGCGGCAAGAGCTCCAACCGGCTGCTGTCCGGCCTGGACCTCAAGCTGATCTACCGCCATCCGAAGGCGATCATCGGGGTCAGCGACCCGAGCCTGCTGCTGAACGCGATCACCACCCGCACCGGGCTGGTCACCTTCCACGGCCCCTCGGTGATGTGGGACTTTGCCGCCGAGGACGCCCCGGCCGCGACCGTCGAGCACTTCACCGCGATGCTCTCGGGCCGTCCGTCCGCCGCACGTATCGACGCGCCCCTGACCTGGAGCCGCACCGGCACCGCCGAGGGCACTCTGATCGCCGGGTGCCTGTCCTCCCTGCGCTGCCTGCTCGGCACGCCCTGGGAGCCAAGGTGGGACGGCGCGATCCTCGCCGTCGAGGACGCCTTCAAGACCACCGAAGCCCTCGACCAGGCACTCACCCACTTCAGGGACTGCGGTGTCTTCGACGAGATCGCCGGCCTGGTGACAGGCGAGCCGGTCGCCTGCGAGCCCAGCGCCGGCGTCACCTTCACCGAGATGGTCCAGGACCTCGCCGACGGCTACGACTGGCCGCTCGCCCATGGCCTGCCCTACGGCCACACCCCCCTCAAGTACACCCTCCCGGTCGGCGCCACCATCCGCCTGGACCCGCGGCCCGAGCAGTACCCACTTACCGTCACGACGGCATGGACAGAGGAAGCCACCGCCTGAGCCTTCATCCCACCCCACAGGGCAGCTGCACACACCGCCGCTGCCCATCCCGTCATGCCTGCAGAGGGCCAGGCCGGCGACCGCGCCAAGGCCTCGCAATCCCCCGTCGGAGTGACACGAACCTGTTCGAGCGAGTTTCAACACCGCCACCACAGGCCTGCCAAGCCTGCCGGGCCGGATCAGAACATCCGTTCACCATCCGCCCCCGATTCGGCCGTGACGCACCCGATCGGGAGCCGTTCTTAGAGCACCAGTACCAGCCGTGCGCCCATCCGGAGGAACCTGTGAATACCGTGCCGAACCGACTCGACATCGCCGCGACAATCGAACATCCCCGGCCTGCCGCGTGCTCGCGCCTGCCCCGCAGGCCTCGCGTTGACGCCACCTCTTCCCTCGGCCGCGACACACGACCGGATACCGGGAGGGCCGCGTGAGCAAGGAATCGACAAGCGGATCCGGCGCCGCGGGGGTGTCGGACTCCGAGCGGCTCCTCTTCGGTGGTGAACTCGCCTACGACGTCGGCTGGGACCAGCACGAGGGAGCCTGGCTCAAGCTCGGGCTGTGGACGATGGCGCGCCAGCTCCCCCGGCTGGCGGGAACCGGCCTGCGGCTGGCGCATCTGGCCGATGCCCGGGCCCTGCGCGTGGTCCTGGCCTCCGAGGCAGGGCGCGGCATCACGCAGGCGGTCGGCCTGGTCGCCGTCAACAGCGTACTCGGGCACGTCCTAGCGGCCGGCAGCACCAACCAACGTCTCACCCAGGCAGTGCCTGCGCTGACCTTAGTGGCGGTCACGGCGTTCCTCGGCTCGCTGTTGCGCTCGGCCTCGACGGCGGCGACGGGGGCGCTAGAGCCGAAGGTGCAGCGGGTGGCGACCGAGCAGTACCTCGGCCTGGTGCACCGTACGGAGCTATCGGCGATCGAGGACGACGAGTTCCACCGGCTCCTGGACGCCGCCCGGTACGGCGCGGACTCGGCCCGGCGGATGATCCGTTACTGCACCAACACCCTCAACGCCGCAGTATCCCTGGTCGCCGCGGCCGGTGTGCTTACCGTCCTGCACCCGGTGCTGCTGCCGCTCCTGGTCCTGATGACGCTGCCGAGCGCGTGGAGCTCGCTGATGATCTCCCGCCAGCGGTACATCTCCTTCCACGCCTTCGTCCAACACGCCCGCGCCGGGCACCTCCTCGGCCAGCTGCTGACCCAGAAGGAAGCGGCCGCGGAGGTCCGCGTCCACGGGGTCGGGCCCTTCCTGCTGGGGCACTTCCGGACTATGGCAGAGACCAGCGAACGCGAGCAGACCCGGCTGGCTCGCCGGGCCGCACGGATCGGACTCGCCGCCGACGGCGCCGGCGGGATTGCCGCGCTACTCACCTACGGCGCGCTGGGCGCTCTGCTGTGGAGCGGGGCTATGGAACTTGGGGTCGCCGGCACAGCCGTCCTTGCCATCCGCACCGGCGCCGCCAGCCTGGACACGCTGGTGCTCCAGGTCACGGAACTGCACCAAGAGAGCCTGTTCGTCGCCGACTTCGAGCACCTGTGCCGGGAAGCGCGGGCCCGGGCCATCCCCGTGGGCGGGGACCCGCTGCCCGAGCGGCTGCGGGAGGTCCGCTTCGAGAAGGTCACCTTCACCTACCCCGGCAGCGGCGGGAGCGAGCCTGAACCCACCCTGCGCGACGTCAGCCTCTCCTTCCCCGCGGGGAAGATCATCGCTCTGGTGGGTGAGAACGGTTCCGGGAAGTCCACCCTGGTCAAGCTGCTGGCAGGCCTGTACCTGCCGGACGAGGGCAGCGGCACCATCCGGTGGAACGGCGTCGACGCGCGTACCGCCGACCGCGACCAGGTCTTCGGGCGGGTCGCCCTGATGTCGCAGGACTTCTACCACTGGCCCTTCACGTTCCGCGTGAACGTCGGCATCGGTCAGCCCGGCCAGGCCATCGACGACCGGGCGGTCGAGGAGGCCGCCGGCTTCTCCGGAGCCGACCAGGTCCTCGACGACCTGCCCCGCGGGCTCGGCACCCTCCTGGCCCGCGGCTACCGCGGCGGCCACCAGATCTCCGGCGGCCAGTGGCAGCGCATCGGCATCGCCCGCGCCAAGTACCGCAAGGCAGAGATCCTGATCGTGGACGAACCCACCAGCGCCCTGGACGCGGTTGCCGAGCAGCGAGTCTTCGACCAGATCAGGACGCTCGCCGCGACCACAGGGCAGACCATCGTGCTCATCACCCACCGCCTGCACTCCGTACGCCACGCCGACCTCATCCACGTCCTCAAGAACGGCCGCGTCGCGGAGTCAGGCAGCTTCGCGGAACTGATGGACCCGACAACCGGGACCGGTGACTTCCGCGAGGCTTACCTGGTGCAGGCTGCCGCATTCGACGCCACGATCCCGACCCAGCCCGACGGGACTCACGACTCTCTGCCCGCCGGGGACACGGCATGACGGCCGCAACCCAGACCACGGCCAAGCACCACAGCCGCCAAACGGTGGCCATGGCCGCCCGGCGCCGGGCTGCGGGAGGCGGGGCGTGAGCGAACCGAATATCCTTCCCGCCGAGTTGAAGAGGTGGGCGGAGCAGCGCATCGGACGGGCCGTGACCGTACGAAACGCTAATCGGCGCCCTGGGGGCGGCAGCAGGCGCCTTCGCCGCCCCGGCCCTCACACGACAATGCGGACCCGGGCCGATGATGCTCGGGGCGCTCGCCCTCACCCCGCTCACCCAGCTCCCGCTGCCGCTGGCCTCCCCCAGTCTCGGCTGGGAGATCACCATCGGCTCCGCCCGCTTCCTGCAGCTGACCTGCGCCGCAGCCGCCGGCACCACCCAGCGATCCATACGGCAGATCATCACCGGGCACCGCATGCAGGCCCGCATACAGGCCGTCAGCACCTGCCTGACTTCCGGCGCCCGGCCACTGGGGGCGCTGATGGCCGGAGGCCTCGGCACCTGAGCCGGAGTACGGCCTGCTCTGGCCGTCGGCGCCTGCCTGCTGGTCGTACCGCTCGTGATCCTGGCGCTCTCGCCCTTGCGTGCGCTGCAGCACATGCCCAACCCGCCGCCCGAGCCGGATGACCCAAAGGACTCCACCGCTCTCGCGGTGCCCGAACCTCGCACCACCATGCCGTCCGCAGATTCCGAGCTCCCTGCCGCCACAGCACCGCGGACGGCTATGGGCAACCACTCTCACAAGGGGGGCATCCGGACGTCGGCTCACATCCGGGCGCCGGTGAGGAGAGTTCACCGAGGCCGAGGCCCGGTACCGCCCGTTCATACATCCCGTATTCGTCCGCGTCACCGAACTGCGAGGTCGCCTTGCCGCCCACCCGAGCCCACATTCAGGACGTCGTCACCGCGTATCTAGAACGGCACCCGGCTGAAGCGCCGCTACTGGAAGCTCTGTTGCGGCTGCTGGACGATTACGCCGAGCCCACGAGCCGGTCGACCATGCCGGGGCACATCACATGCAGCGCGGTCGTCGTCGACCCCGCCCGACGTGTCCTGCTCGTCCACCACAACGTCTTCGGGCTGCTGCTGGCACCGGGCGGGCACGTCGAGCCAGGGGATCGCTCGCTGCTGGAGACGGCGCTGCGCGAGGTCCACGAGGAGGCCGGCATCCCGCCCGGCGCCCTGTGTGCCACCGCCGCCTACGGTGCCCTGCCCTTCGACATCGACGTGTTCGACATCGACGTCAACCCGGTCAAGGGCGAAGGCGCGCACCAGCACTGGGACTTTCGCTTCGTCTTCCAGCTGGTGGACAGGGACGTCAAGGTCACCGTGCAGCCGGAGGAGGTCTCGGCCGCCGAGTGGCGCGCCTTCGACGAGGTCACGGCCCCGCAGCTGCGGGAGAAGCTCTGTGCCTCCGGACTCGACGGCCGCATCGAGCCGGTCAACGCCTCGGCGTTGATCCACGACGGGCACGGCAGCTACCTGCTGCACCTGCGCGATGACCTCCCCGGTATCTGGGAGCCCGGGGCCTGGGCGCTGCTCGGCGGAGGCCGCGAGCCGGGCGACACCTCGCTCGAAGACACCGTCCGCCGTGAACTGCGGGAGGAAGCCGGCCTCGAGCCGGGCGTCGTGGAGCCGTTCGCCGTCGAGCTCGCCACCGGCACCGACGGCCTGACCGTGCCGGTGCAGGTGTTCACCGCCCAGTGGAGCGGCGACCCCGCCGGCCTGCCGCTCACCGAGGGCGTGATGCTGGCCTGGTTCCACTCCGACGCCATGGAGCGCCTGAGGCTGAGCCCCTCCACCCTGGACCTCGTACGGCGGCACGCCGAGCACTCCGGACATACCAAGGCGGCCCAGCGCGAGGCCCTCGGGCCGGACCGCCCGAAGGCGGGCAGCACCAGCGTCCCGCATATCGTCGGCGTCCACCTCTACCTGGAGCGCGACGGCCGGGTCCTGCTCGGCCTGCGGCACCCCGACTCCGCGTACGCCGGCGGTAACCATCACTTCCTGGCCGGTCACTGCGAGCAGGAGTCTGCTGTGGCCTGCCTGGTGCGGGAGGCGGAGGAGGAGGCCGGCCTGCTCATCGATCCGCAGGACGTCGAGTTGGCGCACGTGGTGCACATGGTGGATGAGCCCGGCGCGCAGCCCCGGATCGGGTTCGTCTTCCGTGCGCGGCACTGGACGGGGACGCCGGAGGTCTTGGAGCCGGACCGTTGCGTCTCCTGGGACTGGTGGCCGGCCGACGCCCTCCCCGAGCCGATCGTCGCCTACACCCGGGCCGCGATCGAAGGCATTCGCGCCGGCCGTCCCTACACCGAACTCGGCTGGACATGACCGCCCTGCACCTCGCCCGCCGTCCTTCACCCCGACCCCAGGAGTCGTACGTGCTCGATCCCCTCGTGCCGCCCGCCCGGACCGACGCCTCCCCCGACGAGGAAACGAAGGCGGCGCGGGCGGAGATGGTCGCCGGGCTGGAAGCCGCCGGCCACCTCCGTCCGGGCCCGGTCCGGGACGCCTTCCTCGCGGTGCGGCGGGAGGTTCTGATGCCGCAGGCCTACGTGCGGCGCAGCAAGCCGGACGAGACCCCGCGCTGGGACCTGCTCGACTGGTGCGTGCCCGCGGACCGGGAGGAGCTGCTCGGGCTGCTGTACGGCGGGGAGAGCGTGCTGATCCAGCATGACGGCGAGCCGATCCTGGGCCGGGTGCCGGGCCCGCGGTCGGGCGGGTCGATGACGGCGATGTCCAGCACGGTCGGCATGACCGTCGCCCGCCTCCAGCACCTCGACCTGCGCCCGGGCCAGCGGGTCCTGGACATCGGGACCGGGGCGGGGGTGACCGCGGCAGTGGCGTGCCGGATCGCGGGGGAAGCCGGGGTGGTCACCATGGACAGGGACGAGCACGTCACCGCCGCGGCCCGCGAACGGCTCGCTGAGCTCGGTCACCGGCCGACGGTCGTGACGGGTGAAGGCCAGGACGGATGGTCCCCAGGGGCCGGCTACGACCGGATCTTCGTGTCCTACGCCGTGACCCGGGTGCCGGAGGCCTGGCCGCAACAGCTGGCCGCCAGCGGGCTCGCACTGGCGACCCTGTCAACGTCCTCACCGTCCTGGCCGGGCCTGGCCATCGTCACGAAGACCACGGCCGGGCGAGCTCAGGCCCGCTTGGAGGCAGTGGCGCTCGGGCACCGGGCCGGTCACGGCTGGAGGCAGATCTTCCTCAACTCCCGCTTGCGGGAACGGATCGATGCCACGGATGGCGGCAGCACCGTGACCACGCGCACGGGTCCGCCGTCGGACGAGGCGCGCGGGATGTGGCTGGCCTTGGACCACCTGCATCCCGGCCTCGTACGGAACTGGGCCGCCGACCACCTGGTCATCGGGGCGCCCGACTGCGGCTCCTGGGTCACCGCCCGCCCGGACACCGCCGCCACCTGGGCTGTCACGGTCTGCGGGCCACGCGACATCTGGTCTGAAATCCAGGACACCGCCACTCGCTGGCAGGCCGCCGGATGCCCGTCCTCGTACCGGCTGCACCTCGAACCGGGCGGAACCCAGTGGGTCAGCGCTGGCACCGGATCGACCGAGCTGTCCTGGCCGCTGCCCGGCGCGTCGAACCCGGCGACGGCCGTCCCGCCTCAGGCCACCGAACCCGGACTGTCACCGAAGGAGACGAGCCGATGAACTCGCCCACCCCTGCCGCCACCGCGCCTCGGTCCGGCTCCTGCCAGTGCGGCACGATCCAGTTCACGGTGTCCGGGGAGCCCGACTACCCCCACACCTGCAGTTGCCGCGACTGCCAGAGGCTGTCGGGAGCACCGATGATGTCGTGGGTGTCCTTCCCCCTCGACGGCCTGGCATGGAGCAGCGGAGAGCCGTCGTGGCATTACACGTGGCCGGACTCCAGGCGCGGCTTCTGCCCGTCCTGCGGCAGCCAGGTCTGCGCCCTCGACGACGACGCCTCCAGCATCGCGGTCACCCTCTCCGCGCTCGGCAACCCGCCCGACCTGGTCCCGGTCAACCAGAGCTTCCGCGAGCACGCCGTGCCCTGGCTGCCCCAGGTCCCCGACACCCGCGCCCGCACCTGACCCCGCGCCCGCACCACGAGATCGGAGACCCGTGTCCCTGTTCGACTCGGTGGAACACCACTACGCCCGCTACCGCCCCCGACTACCCGACCAGGTCGTCGAGCTCCTGGCCCAGGAACTGGCCGGGGCGCAAGCGCCCAGACTGCTGGACCTCGGCGCCGGCACCGGACAGGTCGCCCTGTCCATGTTCCCTGCCCTGCCTCCCGCGGCCCACCTGGACCTCGTGGACCAGGACGAGGGCATGCTCCGCACCGCACTCGACGAGCTCCGACCGCACCTGGGCGAGCGCACCGCCACGGTGCACGCCGTCCCGGCCGAGAAGTTCACCCCGGCCCAACCCGGCTACCAGGCGGATCTGGTCACCTGCTGCCGGGCGTTCCACTGGATGGACCGCCCCGCGGTGCTGGCCATGGCCGACCGGGTGGCCGCCCCGCACGCCGTCGTCGCGATCATGGGCGACGGCAGCCTGTGGACACACGAGGCGGAGTGGACCGTCGCCCTCAAGGCCCTGATTCAGTCCCATCTGGGAGAAGATCGCCGTGCAGGCACCACCGGCACCTATCGCGAGCCCGGCCGCCGCTACGAAGACGACCTCGCCGACTCCCCATTCAGCGACATCACCGAGCACCGCATCCCCTTCACCCGTGCCTGGACACCCCGCAGCGTCCTGGGCTACCTGCGGTCCACCAGCTTCGCCCGGCCCGACCTCTTCACCGACCACAGCGGATTCGAGGAACAGGCAGAGGACCTCCTCCTCCGGCACGCGAAGCAGAACGGAGTCCTGCGCGAGGACGGCGTGTTCACCGTGCTGCTCGCCCGCCGCCCGGGGGTATCTCGGTGAGCGGCGGGGCCCGGCACACCGTTCCGGTCGACGTCCACCTGATCCTGCGCTGCAACCGTGAAAGTGGCCCGGCGGTGCTGTTGTCCCGCCGCGCAGGACCGGTGTACGCGTCGGGCCTGTGGCACCTCCCGTCCGGACACCTCGACCCCGACGAGGACATGGTCGACGCCGTGATCCGCGAGGCCCGCGAGGAGACGGGCGTACTCATCGAGGCGCAGGACGTGACCGCGGCGGTCACCGTCCACCACCGCCCGCCCGTGGGCTCCCGCTCCCGTCTCGGTGTCTTCTTCGAGGTGCGACGGTGGTCGGGGCGGCCTCGGATCATGGAGCCGGACCGGTGTGACGGCATGGACTGGTACCCGCTGGACGCCCTGCCCGATCCGATGGTGGCGTACTGCCGGGCCGGTCTGGACGCCTACCGCGCGGGCCTGCCGGCCGCCGTGCACTTCCAGCAGCCGGGCGACGCCATCGAGTACGGCCCTGACGGTGCCGACCGCACCCGGCTCCTGTCCGGACCGCCCGTCGGCGAGGTGGAGCTGCCGTACCGGCTGCGGGTGTTCGCCGAGCGGGCCATCGGCCGGATCGCGCACGCATCGGAGGTGTCCTGGGTCCGGACCGGCAGCCGGGTGTGGAAGCTCACCGGGCCCGGCGGCGGCACCTGGTACCTGAAACGGCACCGCGGGCCGAAGTTCCACGGCCGGGAGGTGGCCGCGTACCGGTCGTGGGTGCCGGCGCTGGGGCCACGGGCTCCCCGTCTGGTCTCGGCCGATGCCGAGGCGCAGGCCGTCGTCGTCACCGCACTGTCCGGGCGCCCGCTGCACGGCATGGTCCTTGACCCGGCCGACGAGGCGCGCATCCAGCACGGCCTGGGTCGTCTCACCAGCGCCCTGCACCGCAGCGCACCCGAGCGGCCCGCCGCCTCTGTGACGGCCGCCGACAAGATCAAGCGTCACCTGGAGGGCGCTCGGCCATACCTGGTGAACGGGGACGAAGACTTGGTCCTTGCCCTGGCCGGCACGTACGCCGGGCTGCCGCTTCCGTCGCTCGTGCCTACGCACGGGGACCTGCAGTACCGCAATGTCCTGCTCGGCACCGACGGCGAACCGCTGCTGTTCGACTTCGAGCGTTCCGAGTACAACACCGCGACCAGGGACATGGTGCGGCTGAGCGATACCTGGACCGGCCGACCGGATCTCCGTGCCGCGTTCCTCGACGGCTACGGCAGGCGCCTGACCCCCGCCGAGGAGCTCCGCCTGGACTGCGAAGCCGCCTTCGACGCCGTCTCAGGCATCGCCTACGGCACCAGCCACGGCGACCCCGAAGTCACCGAACGCGGCCTTCGCACCCTGCGCCGTCTCCACACCATCCACCACCCCTGACCCCGGCCCCTCAACAGGAAGGAATCCCCGTGCCCGAACCCCGCCTGGCCACCTCGGCCGACGCCGCAGAGATCGCACGCCTGCGCTCGGACAACATCCTCAGCGAACCGCTCGACGACAGCTGGCTCGCCACGTGCGCCGACCAGCTCGCCTTACGCCTCCAGGACGGAGGCGACGCCCGGGCGTACGTCGTCGACTCCCTCGCCGGCGGGCTCGCCACGTGCGCCCTGGGCCTGGTCCACGCCGTCCTGCCCGCCCCGAAGTACCCCAAGGGCCTGGCCGTACGGATCCACGCGGTCGCCACCGACCCGGACCACCGGCGCAATGGCTATGCCAAGGCGGCCCTCGCCGCGCTCCTCGACCACCTGGAAAGTGACGGTGTCACCCTCTACGAGCTGTACGCCAGCGAAGGGTCCGGCCCGCTTTACGAGCAGCTCGGCTTCGCCGCCGACCCGGCGCTGATGCGCATGACCCGCTTCCCCTCCCCGGCTGACGGGAGCGGATCGTGAGCAGGAAGTGGCTCCCTCCGGAGGAGTTCGCCGCGACCCTTCCGCACGCCACGGTCTTCGGGGCCGTGTTCTTCACCGACGAGGATGACCGGCCCGTCCAGCTGCGCGCCACGTACTCCAGCACCCACCCGTGGCAGTGGCCGGGCGGCATCGCGGAGGCCGGCGAGCGTCCGTGGGAGACCGCAGTGCGTGAATGCGGGGAGGAGACCGGGATCCACCTGGCGGGACCGCCGAAGCTCCTGGCGACGGTGTTCGGGCTGCCGGGAAAGGACTGGCCGCTGGCCACGGTCGGGTTCGTCTTCGACGGCGGACGGCTGCCTCCCGGGAAGCTGGCCGGGATCGTGCTCGACCCGGACGAGCACGACCAGGTCCGGGCCCTGACGGTGCCCGAGTGGCAGGAGCTGATGCCAGGACGGGACCACGCCCGGCTCCAGGCCGTGATGGCCGCCCGCCAATCCGGGGTCCCGGCGTACTTCGATACCTGGGACTGGGAGGTCTGAATGAGCGTCGTCCTGATGTCCGACCCGCGGGTTGCCGCGATCCCGGTCGTGGAGAACGGCGAGCCCCTCGTCGATGTCCGCGCCGACGGCCAACTCCTTCTCGATGACCGCCGTGCCGATCCCGCGTACGCGTTCGCGCACCTCCGCTCCGGTGTCCTCGACCGGTTGCTGCACGCCCAGTCGCTGCTGCCCGACGGCCTGCGCTTCCTCGTCGTCGAAGGCTTCCGGCCCCCGGCCCTCCAGCAGCGGTACTTCGAGGAGTACGCGGCTGAGCTCCGCGCGGCCCACGCCGACTGGCCGGCGGAGGAGCTGAGGGCGAAGGCGAGCCGGTACGTGTCACCGCCGGAGATCGCCCCGCACAGCGCCGGCGCGGCCGTCGACCTGACCCTCGTCACCGCGGACGGCACCGAACTGGACATGGGCACCCGCGTCAACGCCAGCCCGGAAGAGAGCGCGGGCGCCTGCTACACCCTGGCCGACGGGCTCTCCCACCAGGCCCGGCTGCACCGCTCCGCCCTCAGCCGTGCGCTCACGGCCGCCGGACTCGTCAACTACGGCACGGAGTGGTGGCACTGGTCCTTTGGCGACCGCTATTGGGCCCTGATGACCAGCCAACCTGCAGCCCTCTACGGACCCGCCTCCCAGCACCCCATCAACCGCCGCTGAGCCACCCGCCCCAGAGGGAGCACGCACCGCATGAGCACCACCCATACCGCACAGGACTGGCACGCCCACTACGAGGCCGGCCGCGACTTCAGCCCCCTGACCGACACCGAGAAGACCATCCTCACCGAGCACCTGGCCCTACCCGAAGGCACCCAGGGGTCCAGGGCCCTGGAAGTGGCCTGCGGGACCGGCGAGCTAGCCCGGTTCCTAGCCGCGGCCGGGTACCAGGTCGACGCCGTGGACTGGGCCCAGGCCGCCGTCGAACGGGCCGCCGCGGCCTCGACCGACGGGGTCGTCTGCCACCGGCTCGACCTCACAGGCGGGGATCTCTCCTCCCTCGCCGCGGACGGGACCGGACGCTACCGGCTGATCACCATGCGCCGGGCCCTGGCCCACCTGCCCGACCGCACCCGCACGGTCGCCGAACTCGCCACCCTCCTCGACGAAGACGGCACACTGTGCGTGATCACCCCGCACGCCGACCGGCACCCGGAAGAGCTCCGCGGGATCTGCCTGGACAACGCCGAGATCGACCTCCTCGCCGACGGCTGGCAGCACACCGGCCGCTTCGACGCCGACGGCTCCACCGTCCTGCTGCTGCGCGGGCCCAAGACCGACCCCGTCACCTACAGCGAGAAGCGGACCCCGAAGCCAGCCGCCATGGCCGGTGTCGCCGTCGTCGTCACCAACGAGCACGGGCAGGTACTCCTCGGCTGGAATCCCTCCCGCGCCGTGTGGGAACTCCCCGCCGGAAAGGTGGAGCCGGGCGAGGCATTCGAGGCCACCGCTGTACGCGAACTCGCCGAGGAGGCAGGCCTGCAGGCCCGGCCGGAATCGGTGCTCCTGCTGGGCACGCTCTGCGACTCCACGCACGGCTTCACCCGGATCACCGGGATCGCCCGCATCACCGACTACACCGGCGAGCCGACCGTCCGCGAACCCGAGCTGATCACCCGGTGGGAGTGGCACACTCCTTCCGCCGTCCGGCACCTGCCCCAGCCGCTGTTCACGGCGTCCGCCCAGGCACTGAACAACGTGTGGCCCGGGCTCCTGCCCGGCGTCCCGCCGGCGCATCACACGCCCCGGCCCGCCGGGGACGTGGCGCTGAAGTTCGCCGAACCGGCTGCCGCGGTCCGCATGCGTGAGCAGCTGGTCCTCGACCTCACGGAAGCCGGGTGGACCGACACCCCGGAACTGCAGAGGGCGTTCACGGTCGTGCCCCGGCACGCCTTCCTGCCCGAGCAGCCTCTCGCCCGCGCGTACGTCAATGAGGCTGTGGCCACCGTGTTCGACGAGGACACCGGGCGGTCGATGAGTTCCGTGTCCCAGCCGGAGATGCAGGCAGTCATGCTGCGCCGCGCGGGCCTCCGGCCGGGCGACAACGTCCTGGAGATCGGGGGCGGCGGATACAACGCGTCCCTGATTGCCGAACTCGTCGGCCCGGCCGGTTCTGTGGTGTGCGTGGAGATCGACCCCTACGTACACGCCCGTACGGAACGGTTCCTGGCCGAGACCGGGTACGCGGACCGGGTCCGGGCCATCCTGGGCGACGGCACCCATGGCGGCCCCGGACACCTCATCCCGGAGAACGGCTTCGACGCCATCCTCGTCACCGTCGCCTCGAACGACGTGCCGTGGCGGTGGACACACCAGCTCGCGGAAGGCGGGCACCTGGTGGTGCCCCTGCGGATCGGCGGGTTCACCCGGGCCGTCGGGCTCCGCAAGCAAGGCCCGGTGCTGGTGTCCACGGCGATCAGCCCATGCGGGTTCGTCCCCATGCAGGGAGCCGGCCGGTGGGACGAGACCCCGGCCCCGATCGGGGACACCGGCTACGGCATCCGCTGGGAGGACACCCCGCCCGCCCCACTCGACGGCCTGGACCGCGCCCTGGCCGAGGGCGGACCGGAGCTGTGGACCGGAGCGACCGTGCACGGCGACGAGTCGTTCGAAGACCTCCAGCTGTGGCTGGCCACGTCCCTGAGCGGGTTCTGCCGGATGGAGGGGGATCCGGACCGGCCGGGCCCCGTGCGGCTGCCGAAGCGGTCGGGGGCCGAGGCCATCATCCTGGGGCGCTCGCTGGCCTGCCTGATGACGGAGCGGCGTGAGCACGACGAGCCCAACGGCACATCCACTTGGGAGTTCGGGGTCCAGGGCTTCGGGCCGGACGGCAAGGCCGCCGCAGACACCCTGGCTGCTGCGGTTCTCGCCTGGGACCAGGAGCTGCGGGGCCGGGCCACGCCCCGGCTGACGGTGATGCCCGCAGGCACCCCCGACTCGGCCCTCCCCGCCGGGCACGTCGTCGAGAAGACCGACTGCCGCATCGTGGTCACCTGGCCCGGCCGTGACGGGGCCGATGACTGCAGCGTTGGACAGACCACCGCGCCAGAGAGGTCGGACGAGCAGTGATCATCTGGACCAACGGGGCCTTCGGCAGCGGGAAAAGCACCCTGGCCGCTGGCCTGCACCAGGCACTGCCCGGCTCGGTGGTCGCCGACCCGGAGGACATCGGCGACCTGCTGCGCCGCACCCTCAGCGGGCACCCCGGCAGGCTCCGCGACTATCAGGACTACCCGGCCTGGCGGCGCCTGGCCACGGCCTACATCGGCGAGATCGCCGCCCACACGGGCGGCCACGTCATCGTGCCCATGACCGTGCTCAATCCCGCATACGCCGCCGAGATGTTCGCACCCCTGCGCTCGTCGCCCGGCCTCGTCCATCTCGTCCTCCACGCCGGTCCGAACGAGCTGGGCGCCCGGATCGACTCGAGCGAGGAGTTCCCCGGTGACAAGGCCGGCAACGAGGCCGTCCGCGCGTACCGGCGGCGCCGGGCACCCGACTACGCCGCTGCCGCTGCCGCGTGGATGCATGCCGACGGCCGCGTCATCGACACCAGCACCCTGTCGGCGGACGCGGTCCTCCAGACCGCCCTCACCCATCTCTCGCCCGCCCGCCTCACCACCGCCGATGGAGCCCGACCCTGATGACCAGCGCCACCACCCTCACCAACCTCCGCCTGGGAACCCGGCCCAGCCCCATGGCCATGGAACAGACCGGCCGCTTCGCCGGCGCCTTCCGGGCCCGGTACCCGCAGGCGGGCCTCGACATCATCGAGATCGTCTCCGAGGGCGACCGGCACCGCGGCCCGCTCTCGGCGATCGGCGGCAAAGGGGCCTTCACCCGCAACGCCGACCGACACCTCCTCGACGGACGCGTCCAGGCCACCATCGCGTGCGCCAAGGACGTACCCGGCCCACACGACCGCTCCCCTGGCATCACCGTCGGAGCAGTCCTGCCCCGCGAGGACACCCGCGACGCCCTCGTCCTCCCCACCGGCCGCCCCGCGGCCGCTCTCGCGCAGCTGCCGCCCGGCACCAGGGTGGGAACCAGCGCACCCCGCCGGTCAGCCCTCCTCAAAGCCCTCCACCCGACGCTCATTCCGGTACCGATCCGCGGCAACGCCGACAGCCGGCTCCGCGCCCTCGACGAGGGAACGCTCGGCGCGGACGTCATGATCGCCGCCCTGGCCGGCCTGCGCCGCCTCGGCCTGGAGCACCGGGCCTCCGAGATCCTTGACCCCGCCCTCTGGCTACCCGCAGCGGGCGCGGGCATCGTGATCATCGAGCACCGGGCCGACGACCCCACCACTGGGGCACTGCTCGCCCCGCTCACCCATGCCCCCACCCGCATCCTGCTCGACGCCGAACGGGCCGCACTCGCCACCCTGCACGGCGGCTGCCTCACCGCCGCCTCCGCCCACGCCAGCCTCGACACCTCAGCCGGCATGGTCACCGTGCACGCCGTCGTCCTGGATCCAGCCGGCGGCACCCCGCTGCGCGCCGCCACCACCGGACCCGCAGCCGAGGCCGCAGCTGTCGGGCAGGCCGCTGGGCAGCGGCTCCTCGCCGCCGGAGCCGCACGCCTCCTTGGAACACCCTCATGACCGGATCGGCCGCACCCGAAGGACCTGTGTTCGCCCCGCCACAGGCCCGGGCCGACCAGGAACGCATGCGCCGGGCGCACGACTCCGCCGCCCAAACATTCTCCGTGACCCCGGCAGGACCCGAAGCGTGGGGTTGGCAGGGCCGCACCCTGGGCCGCCGCGCCGACCGGTGGTGGCTGCGCCTGGTCAGCACACCGGTTGACAAACGCGGTGGCCACCTCTGGGACGGCACCGCCACCGCGGACGCCGCCCTGCCACGGTCCGTTCCCCGGCCGCGCCTCCACGGCGTCACCGAGTGGACGGCCGACGACACCGCGTACCGGGCCGAACTGTCCGAGTACGTGCCCCTGCCCGCCCTCCAGGCAGGCGGACCCGTCCTGCGGACCGAGGCGCAGTTGCCGGGCACGTGGTGGAGCGACCTGCTGTCCGCGCTGACGACCACCGCCGCCGTACCGACCGGCAGGCAGGCCGTGCGGCAGCAGTGGATCGACCGCAACTTCACCCGTTTCCTCGGCATCCCCTGCCCCGAGACCGTCGTGTGGACCACCGGCCACGGCGACCTGCACTGGGGCAACCTCACGGCAGCGCCCCTGGTGATCCTCGACTGGGAGGGCTGGGGCCTGGTCCCCACGGGGTTCGACGCGGGCCTGCTCCACGCCTACTCACTGCGCGCGCCCGCCACGGCCACCAGGATCCGCCGCACGTTCCGCCACCTCCTCGACACCCCGGTCGGCAGGGTCGGGGAGCTGGTCGCCCTCGCCCAACTCCTCCAGGTCACCGCCCGCGGCGGACACCCCGACCTCGCGCCCTGCCTCGTCCGGCACGTCGAACACCTCACCGGCAGAACCGTCCCGCACCACTCACCCCGGCCTGACGACACGAACAGCGGAAAGTAAGCGCCCCGCCGACACCCCCGCACAGCCCCGCGACCCACCGACCCGGCCGCCGCACCGCGGGCCCAGTCCCCTTGCTCACAGAACGGAGCCCCCGTGTCCGCTCCCAGCATCCTCGCGGTCTACGCCCACCCCGACGACGAGTCCCTCGTTGCCGGGGGCGTCCTCGCCAAGCACGCGGCGGCCGGCGCCCGGACCGCCGTCGTCACGGCCACCTGGGCCGCGGACAGCCACCGCGCCGCCGAACTCGCCGACGCCCTGACGCACCTCTGCGCGGGAAAGCCCCGCATGCTCGGGTACGCCGACCTCCGCGTCCCCGACTCCGCCCCCGGACAGCCCTCGTTCGTCGACTCCCCGCTGGACGAGACCGTGGAGCGTCTGGTGGCCCATGTACGAGAGTTTCGGCCCGACCTGATCGTCACCCACGACGCACACGGCTCCTCCGGGCACCCCGACCACATCCACACCCACCGCGTCGCTCTGCTCGCCGCCCACGCGGCCGGCATCCCGGGCGTCTTCCCTCAGGCCGGGCCTCCCTGGCAGCCCAGAGCCCTGTACCTCTCCACGCACCCGGAGTCCGCCAGCTCCGGCCTGGCCGGTCTAGTCGCAGGTGTCGGCAAGCGCCTCCACACGGTCCCGGACGATCTGGTCACTGCGGCCGTGGACGTCCGCCCATGGATGGACCGCAAGTGGGCCGCCATCCGCGCACACCGATCGGAGACGGCACGAAGCCGCTCACTCCCGGCCCTCTTGAACGGGCTATCGGCATCGGAGCGGGAGGCAGTTCTCGGTACCGAGCACTTCATCCGCCGCGACCTCGTTTCCACACACAGAGACCTGCCAGAACTGACAGCCTGAGAGGAGGCTGGCGCGCGGTGGCGCCTGCTGTACTTCCCGGTCCGCCGGGAGGAGCTACTCCGGCGGCTCGTGGAACGCAACCAGCGCGAGGACCCGAACGCCCTTCGGGTGACCGCATCGGCACTGGACGACTTCTTCGCCCGGTTCGAGGTGCCTCGAGGCGAGGGCGAGGAGATCATCGGCCCGAACTGGCTGTGACCGCTGGCCGACGGTTCCAGGTCATCAGGGCACCACCATCGAGGCTGTTTTCCCCCAAGCCGGTGTCTGCGCCAGGGAGACAGGCCCTGCACGTACGAGAAACCGGGCCTGCGGCCCGATAGCCCTCCAGCTCGTCCAGGCCCCGGCACGATCCCTCGCCTAATCGGGCGAAAGTACCGGCTCACACCTTCGGGAGATCAGCGAATGCCAGCCCAACCGACCCTCGTGGTGATCAGCGGTCCACCCGGCACCGGCAAGACCACCCTCGCGCACGGCCTCGCCGACGAGCTCGGCTGCCCGGCGATCGTCCGTGACGAGATCAAGCAGGGCATGCTCATGAGCACGGGAATCGGCCAGCTTGGCGGCGACGACCTCAACATCCCCGTCATGCAAGCCTTCTTCGACACACTCAGCATGCTCGTCCAGGCCGGCGTCACCGTCGTCGCCGAGGCCGCCTACCAGGACCGACTCTGGCGACCCGGACTCGTACCGCTCGCCAAGATCGCCAACCTTCGCATCATCCGCTGCACCGCCCCCACTCCAGCCATCGTCGAGCGGATGACCGAACGCGCGGACTCTGACCGGCATCGGGCAGCGCACAGCGACCGGCAGCTTCTCGCCGACATCGCCGCCGGCACCTATGTGCCGGAACAGTTCACAGACATCTCCCTCGACGCGCCCACGCTGCTGGTCGACACGTCTAACGGCTACCAACCGGGGACCCCAGAGATCATCGCCTTCATCCGAGCTCGATGACTTCGGGCCTCACGCAGCTGCCGGTCAGCCCATGCGTACCCCACGTTCGGCGTAGAACCCCGTGAAATGCTCCACCGGCAGGAGCGCCGCTTCGAATTCCTGCCCCAGGGCACGCTACCTGCCGACGAAGCCCCGAAGTTCATCGGAAACTCCCACGAGAGGCCTGATCACCATGAGCGCCACCAGGGGCACCGGTCTCCCCACGGACGTATGGACGAAATCCTCGTACAGCGGTGAAGGCGGTGGAACCTGCCTCGAGGCCTGCGCACAGCCGGAGGAGGGCCGCGACGTTCTCATCCGCGACTCGAAGCGCAAGGCGGAGCCGGCCCATCCCGTGATCCGCTTCGGCTCGGCAGCTTGGTGTGTGTTCACCACCAATCTGCGCCTGTAGTTACGCAGGCGGGGCATCCAGCACGCGAGCCCGGAGAAGACGGACAGTCGGGCCGCCCGTCTGCGCATAGGCTCACGCGGAGGGCGGCCACCGGGCTTCGACGAGGAGCGATACAGGAAGCGGAACACCGCCGAATGGGCCATCAGCACGCCCTTCATCCACTGGGCACCCGACGGCTGGTCGCACTGGCCCGTGCTGGCCGCTTGCTCAGCACGAAATCGACCGGGCGGCGACCAACATCCGCTGCTGTGGCACGGCTTCGCCGGACGCACCACCCTGGGACTGCTCGCCGTCAAGAATGATCGACCATCCCTACAAGTGGCACCACACCCAAAGGAGATGCGGGCAACAGCGCCCGAAGCAAAGGATCGATGAAGCCCGCTGCCTCGCTGATGTTTCAGCTGTCGGCGCTTTGGGCGCTGTCGGCATAGCTGTTGAACACGTCGAGTTCGTCCTGCTCAAAGCGGCGGATGCCGCCCCGGATGGAGTCGTAGCCGGCCACGACGGAGGTCGCGGTGGCGTAGACGCGCTCGTCGTCCTTAACCTCAAAGTGGAAGGTCAGGGAGACCCGCTTGACGTCGGTCACCCAGGCTTCGATGCGGACCGGGGTCTCCCAGGTCTCGAGCGGGTGCTTGTAGCGAATGGTCTGCTCGCGCAGGAGGAAGTTGCGGGCCAGGCGCTCGGCGGGGTCTTTGGGTACCAGCATGCTGAACATGCGCATGCGGGTCTCTTCCAGCAGGACCCCGTAGCGGCTGGAGTTGAGGTGTCCGTTCGCGTCGAGGTCCGACCAGCGAACGGGGCAGTGGTAGATGTGTCGAGACACAGCGGCTCCTGAGGGTTGTGGGATCTGCGGCACCATCGAGGCGCCCGGCCGATCCACGGAGGGACTGGCGCATCCCCCGTCGACGAAGGCCCGGGGGCTGCTGGGATCGGTCGTCCGGACGCTCCGTGTCATCCGGACGACCACGCCTCGACCTCCCAGCCCCCAGACGGAAACAGCACCGGTCGTGACATTAAGTGACTTGCTTCGGTCAACTGGCTAGCCACACCAGCTAGCGGGCCAGGTCCTCGCCCGCCTGGAGGTCGTTGAAGATCTCGCGAAGGAGGGTGGCACGGAGGTCCGCCTGGGGCAGCTGCTCACTGAGTCGGCTGGACGCCGCTTGGACGGAGTTCGGCAGCGAGGCGCGCAGGAGCAGCTTCAGCTCCGCTCGTGCCTGGGGGTCGACGATCGGCTGGTGGATGCGGTCGATTACGGCTCCGGCCCCCAGCTGCGTGATGCCCCACTCTCCAGGCACTTCCTGGATGGCCCAGACCACGAAGTGGTTCTTGGGCGACAGGGTGAGCTGGCACTCCGGGCCGGCCAGCGCGCTCAGCGCGGGAAGCGAGATGCCGTCGGGGCCGGCGAGTGCTGCGGCCTCGTTCGCGCTGTCGACGACCAGGCGAGCGGTGAGCGCACGGGCCGCGCGGCGGCGGGCGGCATCGGCTTCGGCCTGGGCGGAGGGCTGCGGGGTGGGCGTGCTGGGCTCGGCATGGGCCCATGCGTTGCGCTTGCCTCCCAGGGCGTCGGTCTCGTCGTCCGAGGACTCGGTCTCGACCCAGGTGATCACTACGAATCGGCAGTGGGGCATGGACGCCGGGTACAGGACGTGGGAGACGACTTCGATGGTCTCCCAGCCCAGGGCAGGGATGATCATCCGGAAAACGTGACCGTCCCGGTCGGCCTCCAGGTCGGCCTCGGTCCGCCAGATCCGCTCGACGTCCGGGTTCTGGCGCACCTCTGCAATCAGGTCTACGAGCTCGGCGTTGTCCTTGTGAGTGGCCTGGGCGAACTTCAGCAGACGGACGTAGGCCGCGGCGTGCATCTCCCATTCGTGGTACTGGGTGCGCGCCTCGGGGTTCGTCAGGGCCCAGCGCATGAGATTGGCTCGCGGCTCCATGACCCAGGGCCACCACTCGGCCATCGCCGCGTTGTAGGCGAGGATGTTCCAGTTGCGGTCGGTGAGGTACGTGGGCGAGGGCATCTGCCTGTCGATCAGCAGGCGAAGTGCCCGGCGCAGCTCCGGACTGGCGTCGATCTGCGGGTCGCCGTCGAGCGTGGTGCCGATGTTGTAGAGGAGCAGGGCGTGGCGCTCGCTCTTGTCGAGTCCAAGCAGATCCGCGAGCGCCTCGCACTGAGGCTTGGTGAACCGGGGCGGAACAGCCCCCTTCTCCACGTTGCGGTAGGTCCGGACCCCCATGCCGAGGGCCTTGGCCACCGGGGCTTGGGTGATCCCCGCCGCCTGGCGCCATCGCTTCAGCCAGCCGCCGAACCCCATGAACTGGCCGGCGATCTCTCCGCCGTGTGCGCCCTTGTTCTCGGCGTGGTCATCGCCGAAGGGGACTATCCCCTGAGCAACCATGAGGCTCTTCCTTTGTCTCCGCAGTCTCCAGGGCAGCGTCCGGTCGAGGGCATGAAAAAGAGGGGCTGCACGAATGCAGGCCCCCCGGCCAGACGTCTCCCACAAAGACGATACGACGACGTCGAACACTTTCCACAATTTGTGGCCTCGACCACAGGTCGCTTAGTTAAACGTGCAACCATGACCGTCGACCCCCGGCCGCCTTCCGTGACGAATCTAGACATTCCCTCACTTGCAGTTTCCCATGATCGAGAAAGCGGCAAATCCTTGCCGGTTTTCCTTGCAAGGGGGCGAATGGTCATTCACGCCACCGGCGGCCAACCCCGGCAAGTTGCACCCGGCCCCCCAATACCCCTTACAGGCATAGGGTGTTACGCGCACCCCCGCCCAGCCTCCGCACATCCCGCACATCCATCTACGCGCGTGGAATCGCCTTTGAGATGCCGTTGACGAAGGCTTTGCCTGCGGGCTTAAATCCAGACCTGACCAGCCGGTACAGAGCGACAGCCTGCCGGTTCATGAACGCGGGGGCCCTTTTGAAGATCCTTTTCGGCGTACCGGGGGTACGCCTAGACGGCATCGCCGCACGACGGCTCACACCTGCACGCCCGGACCCTTCGGTGAAATGTGTGGCACATACAACCTTTCACGGTCTGTAGAGCCAGGTCTGGATCTTGCGCGGGCGTCTGCGTATGTTCGTCGTCCCCCACCGGGAGGCAACCCGGTGACCGGCGAAAGGAACGCATGCAGGACGCACCGAGCGGCTAGTCCGTAAAAGCAATCGGCGCCCGGGAGAGGCAACTCCCGGGCGCCGGACGCGAAGAGTCCTATCTCCAGCCGAGGCAACGGCCGGAGAGACCCGTCATCACCGCGCCGGCCCTTCCTACGGGGCACACCGGCTGCGGCATCACTCAGGGAGAGTTTTGCATGGGCACGCCCCTGCGCGAAAGGCCGGACCCTCGGGCCGCTGCCGCGGACTGTGCAGCGAACGCCGCTCACCCGCCCGTTTCGGGCCTCTGGCGCGGGGGTGAGGTCTGATGGCCCGCATTCGCACCATCAAGCCGGAGGCTTTCGAATCCGAGGACCTTGCCGCCGTCGATGTCACCGCGGTGCTCACGTTCTTCGGGCTGCTGACCCAGGCGGACGACTCCGGCCGGTTCCGCGACCACCCGGCCATCATCGCCGGGCGTCTGTGGGCGCTGCGCCCGGAGCACACCCCCGCCCACGTCGCCCAGGACCTAGAGCAGCTGGCCGCAGCCGGCCTGGTGTGCCGGTACACCGGCTGCGACGGCAAGTCCTGGCTGCACATCGTGACCTGGGACCGACACCAGAAGATCAACCGCGCTTCGGAGTCCCGGCTGCCCCGCTGCCCGGCCCACGAGGCGGCGAAGGCGTGCGGCGAGTGCGACCGCCCCCAGTGCCACACCCACCCCCATACGGCGGCCAGCCCCCAGCAATCGGCCCCTGAGGCCCCCAAGGCGCCCGTCAACGCCGCCGCTGGAGGCGACTCCGCAGCCCCTCACGGAGCACTCACGCGAATCGTTCTGTCCGGTTCGCCCGAATCCACGCCCGCTGTGACGCGCGCCACTCCCATCCAGGAGGGTGAGACCGCGGCCACAATGCCCCAGCACCCGCCCCTCGCGAGCCCTGCAAGGGAATCCGCAGGTCAGGGCGCCGCAACCCAAGCGGACGGCGTGACGGGCGCCACATTCACTGAGGGTTCACGGTCTGGATCTAGGATCTTGGATCCTGGATCTTCCCGTAGGGGGCGCGAGGCGCCCACGCACGGCTCCTCCTCGGAGACAGCGCTGGATGCGGCCGAGGCACGCGAGTGGTCGGCGAAGGTCTTGATGGCCGAGTACCTACGCGGCTGCCCCGGAGGGCGTCCGCCGAAGAAATTCCTCGGGCACCTGGGCAAAGAGATCCGCTCGCTGCTGGACGAGGGCTACGGCCCCGACGTCCTGAGGCCGGCGCTGGAGCGGCTGCGCACCAAGGGGCTGAACCCCAGCGTCCTACCGAGCCTGGTCAACGAACTCCTCAACGCCGGGCCGTCGTCGAGCTCGAGCCCGTCCTCCGCCTCCGGCGCGGGGCTCTGGGCCAGCGCCTCCCCCGCCTACACGCCGTACTTCAACCCCACCGAGCCGACCGGCACCTTCGGAGTCGCCCTGTGAACCGCACCAGCCTCGCCGACCCTCAGGCTCCCGCGGACAACGCTGCGATGGCCTGGATGCGGCGCAAGCTTGCCGAGCGCGGCATCGACCCCACCGCCCCCGTCGCGGACACCCCGAGAGCGATCCCCGCTCTGGAGGCCGCTCAGCTGCGCATCCCTCGCGACTACCGCGAGGCCCAGGTTGAGCACCCCGCAGTAGCAGAGTGGGTCCGCGCCATCGCCGCCAGCGCCGTCGGTGCTGCGGCAAGCCCGCTGCTTCCGCACTGGGGTAAACCTGGCCAGCGGGAGATCACCCACGGCCGCAGCCTGCTGCTGTGGGGCTCGACCGGCGCCGGAAAGACGCACCAGGCGTACGCCGCCATCCGCGCTCTGACCGCCGCCGGGTGCGGGGTGCAGTGGCAGGCCACGACCGCCGCCGACCTGTACGGGGAGATGCGGTCCCGCGGGGGCCTCGATCCGGAGTACCTGCTGCGCCGGATCGTGCGGATCCCGCTGCTGCTCCTGGACGACCTCGGCGCTGCCAAGACCAGCGAGTGGACCGAGGAGATCACCTTCCGCTTGCTGAACTGGCGTGCGCAGAACCACCTGCCGACGATCATCACCTCGAACCTGCCGCCGGTCCACATGCCCGGGATGGCCTCCGGCCAGCCGGTGCTGCGGGACAAGGTCGGCGACCGCGTGCTGAGCCGCCTGTCCGGCATGTGCACCCCGGTCCACCTCGACGGACCCGACCGCCGCTTCCGCGCCGCCTGACCCGCCGCGCCCACCATCTTCCACCGCCCGGCCCGCGAGCCGGTCCGCCGGCACCCGCCGCCGCCTGCCACACCCTCTCGCCGTGCTGCCTGGCATGTCCTGGAGATCCAATCCCATGCGCCACATCACCACCAACACCCAGCCCGTCCCCGACCTGCGCGGCATCGCCGACATCTCGTGGCACGACCAAAGGAACTGCCGCGACCTCGACCCTGCCGAAGCCGACCGGCTGTTCTTCCCCGCTCCGCGGGCCCACACCGCCATCGCCGAGGCCAAGACCCTGTGCGGCGCTTGCCCCGTCCGGCAGGCTTGCTTCAGCCACGCCCTGGACAACGACATCCGGTGGGGCCTGTGGGGCGGGCTGACCGAGGCGGAACGGAAGCCCTGGCGTGCCAAGGTCGCCAAGCGACTCGACTACCAGCGGGTCCGCGCCGCCCTCATGGGCCGGGATGTCCATCTCTCCGCTGCTGAACGCGATGCCGTCACCCGAGCCGCACACGTACGTGGATGGAGCGCGTCGCGGCTGGCCTACGCCCTTGCGGTCGACCTCGACCACGCCCGCGACCTCCTGCGCGAGGCCCGCCACGCGGTGGCCGACCGCGACCGGTACTGGAAGGTCCCGGCCGCGGACAGCGAAGAAGTCGGCGCCCCGGACCAGGGCAAGGAGGCCAGCAGCGAGACCGACCCCGAGGAAACGTTCTGCCAGGTGCCCCGCCAGGCCCAGACGCACGAACTGATCAATGCCCTGAAGAAGGCGGCCTGAACTGCCCGACGCTATCTCCCGCCCGGTCCACCACCGGCGGACACACACCACATCCTCCAGCGAGTCCGGAGAAAGGGAGCCTTTGACCGAGGAGACCGCCGACCGATACGCCCTGATCGCTGCCGGGTCAGTGATCATCGTCCTGACCGGCGCCGGATTCTGGCTCTCCTACGCCCACCTCGCCGAAGTCGCAGGGCGACACGGACTGAACAGCTCGCCCATCCGACAGTGGGCCTGGCCCGCCACGCTGGACATGTTCATCGTGGCCGGCGAACTCCTCATGCTGCGGGCCGGACTTCGCCGAGTGACGGACTGGTGGGCGGTCGGACTGACCGCTGTCGGATCACTCGGCTCGATCGCCCTGAACGTGGCCGGCGTGAACGGCACCACGACCGGTCCGGTCCCGCTCCTGGACTACCTGGTCGCGGCGGTCCCACCGACCGGCGCAATGCTGGCCTTCGGTGTCCTGATGCGGCAGATCCAGCAGCGCGTCGCCAGGCCGGTCCAGAACAGTCGGACCGATACCCGGACCGGGTCGGGACCGAGCGGGACCGCCGAACACCCGGACCGTACGGAAACCCGGACCGGACCCAACCCGGACCGGACCGACACCCCCACCGGACCGCCCCACCCCGGCCCGAAACCCGGACCGACCCCGGACCCAAGCCGGACCGCCGAACACCCGGACCGTACGGAAACCCGGACCGGACCCAACCCGGACCGGACCGACACCCCCACCGGACCGCCCCACCCCGGCCCGAAACCCGGACCGAATCGGACCAGGACCGGACCGCTCCGCCCCGGAAGCGTCCGGGCCAGGGTGCACACCGGACGGTCGGACCGCCGGACCGGGCCGCGTCGCCTGTCCGAGGCCGAGGTTGTCGAGCTGGTCCTCCCGGACGTCCCTGCGGTCCTGGCGGCCGAGGGGAACGAGCAGATCACCAGGGCACAGCTGCGGAGCATCATGCGTGCCCGCGGAATCCCCCTCGGCAACGAGCACATCGGTCCCGTCCTGACCTCGCTGCGTGCCGCCACCACCTCCACCACATCCTCCGAAGGAGCCACCCGCCGATGAAGACGTGCAATCGGTTCACCGACCTGAAGGCCGGATACGAACGCGACATCACCTTCCTGCGTAACCACGCCGCGCTTCACGCGGGCAGCAACGCCTCGAAGTCGAGCACACGTCACGCCCTGGCGGTGAAGCAGAACATGGCCAGGGCGCTCGCCCGCCATTACTCGCGCTGCCCCCTGTGCACGTGAGTTGCCCCCTGCCCGTACGGCGGCCCGGAGCAACGCCCGGGCTGCCGCCCCGTTCCCGCACCTAACCTCCCGAAAGGGGCCAAATTCCACATGCCCACAGCCAAGAACCCGCCGGAAGGGGAGCGGGACCAGCCCGACGAACCGGCCGAAGCGCCCGGCCATGACGGCCGTTCCTTCGACACCAACTCGCTCCCAGGAGGAGCAAGTTATCCCTTTGGACACTCCACCATCGGCGGAGTGTCCAAAGGGGTCCCCGCCCCTGGGGGGCGGGGCCTCGTCCGGCGCCGGGGGACGCCTGACGAGGAGGCTGCGACCGAGGGCGGATCGCAGCAAGGAGGAGACCAACAGCCCGCGCTCGACTCCGCGTCAGCCTCCGCCGCCCGTACTCGCCGTCGTACGTACAAACGGCGTCAGCGCCCCAACGTGTGCAGCGTCCGTATGAGCGACGACGAACTCGCGCTCGTCGCGACCGCCGCCAAGACCGCCGGCGTCACCCTCGCCGGCTTCTTCGCCCGTGCCGCTCTCAGTGCCTCGCGCGACCCGCAGACCAGCGCCGCCGCGATCGCGGGGCGCCGCGAGGTGGTCGCCGAGCTGTTCGCCGCTCGCCGGCACCTCGGACAGATCGGCAACAACCTGAACCAGCTGACCCGCGCCATCAACTCCGGTGCCCAGCCGCCCGACGCCCAACTTGACTCCGTACTCGACGCGGTCCACCGCGCCTCCGCCCGCGTCCAGGGCGCCACCGACCAGCTCCTCGAACACACCTAGGACTCCACACCACCATGGTCCCCAGGATCCACAAGCGCGGGCAGCGCACCATCGGCCTTCTGTACTACCTGTACGGGCCCGGCAAGGCCGAGGAGCACGTCGACCCGCACCTGGTGGCGTCCTGGGATCACAGCGCCCCCGACCCCGGCCGCGACGCCAAGGCCACGTACAAGCAGCTGCAGCAGCTCCTCGACCAGCCCCTGGCCCTGCTCACCGAAGACGAGCGGCCGAAGAAGCACGTGTGGCACCTGTCGGTGCGCAACGGCCCCACCGACCGGACCCTGTCCGACGAAGAATGGGGCGACGTCGCCCGTCGCATGGTCGCCGCCGCCGGCATCGACGACCTTGCCCAGGGCTCCGGCTGCCGCTGGGTCGCCGTACGGCACGCGGACGACCACATCCACATTCTGGCCACCCTGGTGCGTGAGGACGGCAACCGCCCGGACCTCGACTTCGACGCTGTCCGCGTCCAGGCCGAGGCCCGCCGCCTGGAAGAAGAGCTGGGGCTGCGCCGCCTCAACCCCGGAGACGGCACCGCCGCCAAGCGGCCCACCAGCGCCGAACGCCACAAGGCCGCCCGCCAGGGCCGCGAGCGCACCGCCCGAGAGGAACTGCGCGAGACCGTCCGTCGGGCCGTGGCCGGCGCCGAGAGCGAGAAGGAGTTCTTCGACCGCCTGGGCGCCGCGGGCGTTCTGGTGCGCACCCGCGTCGCACCGTCCGGTGACCTCCTGGGTTACACGGTCGCGCTGCCCGGAGACGTCAACGCCCAAGGGGAACCGGTCTTCTACCCCGGCTCGAAGTTGGGCCCGGACCTGTCCCTGCCGCGGATCCGGGAGCGCTGGTCCGGCCACCAGAGCGGCAGCCGGGCCGCCGAGCAGGCGGTGCCGTCGGGTCCCGCATCGGCGCGGCGCCGGGCGAGCACGGCGCTGTGGCAGGCGGTGCTGGTCATGGACGGGGCGGACGACGCGGTGGCCGCGGCGTACATCGCGGCTGCCGGTGAGGTCCTGGACGCACTCGCGAAGACGTCGGCCGCACACACCCGGCGCGAACTGCGAGAGGCCGCCTTCGCCTTCGAGCGGGCCTCCCGCTCCCACGTGCGGGCCGAACGCGGGCACGACCGGGCCCTTCGTCAGGCTGCCCGTGACCTCGTCTACAGCGGTCCTGCGCTCGGGCGGGGAGAGGACGGGGCGACCACCGCGATGGTGATCGACGCCGTGTTCTTCCTGGTGACGGTGGCCGCGCACTGGCACGGGAAGAAGGCACACGCCCAGCAGGCCGCCGCCGCCCAGCTGGCCGCCGAGCACCTGCGCACGGCCTACCGGGCCGCCGCCGTGCAGCCGATGGGCGTGCTCGCCGTACGGGGCCGGTCGCTGGCTCTTCCGGTGCTGCGCCGCCAAGTCCTACGGGTCCGAGAAGCACTTCCGTCGGCGTTGGCCGAGCATGTCCTGGCGGAAGCCGGGTGGGCGGCGCTGGCAGCGACCCTGGCCGATGCCGAGGCGGCCGGGTACGACGCCACCGTCCTGCTGGCCGATGCTGCTGCCCGCCGGGAGCTGGCGAGCGCCGAGTCTGTGTCCGATGTGCTGGTGTGGCGGCTGCGCCGCGCGGCGGACCTGCCGGCCGACGCCCAGGCGACGCCTCTGCCCGGCGGCGGACCTGTCCCGTCGGACCCTGCACCGCAGAAGGCCGGGAACCCGGCCACGAAGGGCCCGCAGCGCCGCCGGAGGTGACCGGGGCATTCAGGAATTCGTGAGTTGCCGCAGATGGGGGCGGTGGGGCACGCTTCATGCCCCGCCGCCGTGTGCGGGGAGCCAACTCTGGGAGGGGAGCCCAAGTGTTCGGTCGCAGGAAGGCGAAGCAGGAGCGTGGAGAGATGGGGCCGGCGGGCGTCCCGTGGCTGGCGTACCCGGAGCCGCAGTGGCCCGAGCCCGCCCAGTCGGCGCCCGAACCCGCTCCGGCCGCCCCGGTCGTGGACGATTTCCTGCCGCCGGACTTCCGGATGGACACCGACGACGAGCTGGCCGGCCGGTTCATGCCCTGGCGGCGCCCCCTGGTCGTCGAGGGTGAGGTCCGCGCCTGCCCGCAGTGCCAGGCGTACCGAAACTGGGTCATCCTGTGCACCCAGGGCCGGATCTGGCTGCGCTGCCCCGCCGGCCACGAGACCGTGGAGCCGCGCCTGGACGTGGCCTGGTACAACCGCAACAGCGGTCCGAGCAACGGCAAGTTCGGCACGCTCGAGGAGGGCCTGCGCTCCCTCGAGCACTGATCCGGTGCACTGCGTCCCCCTGGACCCCCTGTATTCCTGCCCTGCCGCTCGGAGGAGGCGGCCACGGTCAGCCCACTCGCATCCGACCCAGGGAACCCGTATGCGCCTGCACCACTCCGCCATCCTCACCACCACCTGCCTCGCCCTCTGGGCCCTGACCAGCTGTTCCGCCCCGCCCTCCGACAACGCGCCCGCCGGGACGCAAGCGGAGACGCCCATACCTGTCGGCGTTGACCACGAAGTGCTGCCGTCGGAGCAACTGGCGGAGCGGCTGCTCACCGCCGACGACCTCGGCCCCGGCTACGCCGCCCGCCCCGCCGCAACCACGGCTTCGTCCGAGGCGTCCGTCGAGGGCTGCCCCCAACTGGATCAGCTGGGCAGCGCCGTGGACAACCCGTACGCGATGTTCCCGAACCAAGGGAAGCGCGTGTTCGCCGGCCCCGGCGGTACCCAGCTGACCGAGGAGCTGTACTCAGCACCGCCCAAGGACCTTTCCGCTGGGGTCGGGCGGATCATGGCCGCGATGGGCGCCTGCCCGTCGTACCAGCTGGTCACCTCCACCAGCGTGGCGGAGATCCGCACCCAGGTGGTGCCGGTGCCCCGTCTCGGTGACGAGCGGTGGGGGCTGGTCCTCACCGTCGCCGCTGGCGGGCGGCGCACCGTCATCCAGCAGACCGTGATTCGCGACGGGGCCGTGCTCCTGGTCGTCTCCGGCAGTCCGGCGGAAGTCACAGTCCACGGGCAGACCGCCCTGGCCAAGGCGACGGCCCGCTGAGCGCTTGGTCTGTCTCCCCGCCCGACTCACGCACAAGTGCTGAGGCCGGGCGGGGCGTCGGGCGTCGGTAGGCACTGCGACGGTCCGCTGGAGTCGCACATCGATCAATGACCGTAGCGAGATACAAAAGGCCGACGGCCGGACCCAAAGGGTCCGGCCGTCGGCGTATCAGACAGTCGGTTGCACAGTGAGCTGGCCCTCGCTGCTCTCCGGCAAGGTGTGGCGCAGCACCGGTGCGGGCGAGGCCAGGGAACCGGCGAAGGCCGCAACGAGATCATGCGGCGTGCTAGCGGAGAACATGGCGGCCCACAGAAGCCCGGCGCCCATCCTCGGTTCGCACCATGCCTGCCATCCCGCCGCTTCCGCCTCGGCATCGAGGGCGAGCGGATCGCCGTCCTGAATGCCCTCGTCCGGCAAAGTCGTGAAGGCCATGCTGGCGGCCAGCCGCGGGTCGGACATGGCGGTGGGGGTATCGATGTCGCGGACCCAACCACCGCCCGCCAGCGCATCGAGCACCGCCTGAGGTCCGGCATAGCCGTGGGCGGGATCCGGACGGTCCTCCAGGGCGAGCAGGAAGTCGGTGACGGCCTCGTGCGGGGTGCCGGCGGAGAAATACGCGTTCCACTGGGGAAGGCTGTCGGGGGTGGCGCGGGCAGAGACCGTCCATGCCACCGGCTGGTCGCCCAGGAGGATGGGCTCGTCGGCCAGCACCCACTGTGCCCAGCTCAGTGCGTCCGGAGCGACGTACAGGACGGTGCTGCGAAGAACCTGCCGTGCATCGTCGGACTCGTCAGGCTCACGCCGGCCCCGGACGAGGGTGAGGCTGGTCCAGCCCCCAGCAGCGAGGTGGGAGCCGACCTGATCGGCAAGGAGACCGTCGTCACCGGCGAGATGGCGCGGGGCGACCCAGTAGGCGGGAAAGGGAGAGGTATCAGGGGACGGGGGCAGAAGTGCTCCTTGTCGTCAGGGGGTTTCGCTGCTCGCATCATTGTCGGAGACGGCCCGCAGCCGCCGTCCACGGGCGGGCGGCTCGACCGGAGGCATCCAGGTAAGGGCCTCGGCGACCGGCCTGGGGAGGTATCCGTACTGCACCGCCTCCGCGTCCTCGGCGAGATAGACGATCGGTCGCCCGTCCTCGTCCGGGTCTACGGTCACGGCGCCCATCTTGTGGGCCATCGGGAAGAACGGGTTGATCGCGAGCCGGACCCGGGCAGAGGGGTCAACCGCGGACAGGTGTTTGATCAGGTCGGCGACGGTCATCTCGGCGCCGGGCGTGGGTTGGGGTGCCACGGTTCTCCTCACGGGTGGAAAGCGCTGCGGTGGATGCGGATGTGCACCGCGCGGCCTCCGGGAACGGGCCGCGATGGGTAGCCGCCGAAGGACGGGAGGCGCTGTCCCAGGCGGCGACGTAGTCACTACAGCCGTCGAGCTGTGGCGAGCACCTCGGAAACGGCAGCGGCCACGAGACGTGCCGGGGTTTGCGGATCGAAGACAACACGGTAGCCGGGCACCTTGTCGGTGCCGGTGACGGCCAGGACCCAGCCCTCGCCCTCGGCGCCGGGGCGCCCGTCGGGGAACCAGCCGAGATAGAGCCTGCCGTCGGCGGAGGAGATGTGGGTGTCGGCGCGGTCGTCGACGATGAGGGTGAAGTCGCCGTTCGCCTCGGGGAAGCAGTCGATGACCTCGGTCGGCTGGCCGGGCCCCAAGAGCCAGCTATGCAGTCGCAATTTTTCAATCGTGGTGCGGAACCCTGCGTTCGACAGCTCCACGGTCACCAGCATCACCTCTCTGACCTGGGGAAATCCCGAATTCTCGGGAAGGTCGTCTAGGTTGACATGCGCTGCGCCACCGCACCACCCCTTGCAGGAACTTTCCTGTCTGCCACCGGCGAACTACCATCGCAGCCTGCTGTGGGATCTCGGATGGCGCGACCGGATGTTTTCGCCGTCCCCCTTCATCCCTCGGGGTGAAGGCGGAGCGGCACAGCCCACTTGGACAGTCGCGCGGCACCCTAGCCTCCCGGCTGCTCCCGCTACCGCAGCAGCCTGACTCTTGGAGCCGGGTGCCATGGTGACAACGGACGAGGCCGGACCGTCGCAGGGCTCCGAAATTCAAGGTGATCACCTCTCCGTCTCCCCTACCCTGCCGGACACCAACAGCCCATCACGAGGAGGACTTTCCGATGACGAGCAGCGTCCCCGCCGTGCGTCCGGAGATCATCGACTTCTACACCCGGTCCAACGAAGCCGCCCGGCTCCTGGCCACCGCCACCGGTGCCCTGGAGTTCGCGCGCACCCGCGAGTTACTCCGCCGCCACCTCCCTCCCGCACCGGCCCGCGTGCTCGATGTCGGCGGCGGTCCTGGAGCCCACGCCCGGTGGCTCGCCGAGGACGGTTACACGGTCCACGTCGTGGACCCCGTCTCCAAGCACGTCACCCAGGCAGCCGCCGTCGACGGCGTCACGGCAGAGTTGGGCGACGCCCGCCATCTCGCCGCCACCGCTGACACGTATGACGTCGTGCTGCTCCTCGGACCGCTCTACCACCTCCACGACCAGCACGACCGGATCTCCGCGCTGACCGAAGCTGCCCGTGTGGCCCGGCCCGGTGGAGTCATCGCCGCAGCCGCGATCTCCCGCTATTCACCCCTCCTTGACTACATCGCGACCACCGGCATCACCGAGTCCGCGATCCAGGACGGCGTCCGCGACACCTTGGCCCAGGGCCGCTACGCCGGACAGCGCGGCTTCACCGTCGCCTACTTCCAGACCTCCACCGAACTGCGTGCGGAGATCACGGACGCCGGTCTCACCGACCCCACCCTCTACGGAATCGAAGGACCCGGCTGGGTGGCAGTCAAGGCCATCGAGAAGTACACCGGCGCCAACCTCATGGACACGGACATGTACGAAGCGGCCCTCGCCGCGGCGCGCATCGCGGAACCGCACGCCGCCCTCATTGACGCCTCTGCCCACATTCTCGCCGTCACCCAGCCCCGACCGGTCTAGGGTCGGCTCATGACGCTGCTGATCGTGGGTGGGTCCGGATTCCTGGGTACCGAGCTGGTCCGGCAAGCCGTATCGGCTGGGCGCCCGACGGCTGCGACCTACTCGACCAGACCCGGCAGCACTCCGGAAGTCGCCTGGCACCACCTCGACCTGCGGAACCCTGGGAGCGTCGAAGAGGCGGTACTCGAACTCAGCCCGCGCGTCATCATCAACACGGCCAGTGGCGGGGCGGACTGGGCGGTTACAGCCGAGGGTCCTGTCCGCCTCGCGATCGCTGGGGCTAGGGCCGCAAGCAGGATGATCCAGGTCTCCAGCGACGCCGTCTTCTCCGGCAAGTGCCGTGCGCGCTACGACGAACAGTGCCGGCCCGACCCCACCACCCCGTACGGGGCGGCGAAGGCCGCAGCGGAGACCGGGGTACTCCTCGTGAATCCGGACACTGTTGTCGCACGCACCTCCCTGATCATCGGCGGCGGACAGTCCGAACACGAGCGGACTGTCCACGAACTCGCGGCCGGTACCCGCGAAGGCGTCCTCTTCACGGACGACTTCCGGTGCCCGGTCCACGTGCGCGATCTGGCCGCAGCCCTGCTGGAACTCGCGTCAGGGGACACGACCGGAGTCCACCACCTCGGCGGGAACCAAGCCGTTAGCCGGCACGAGCTCGGCGTCCTCATCGCCCGACGCGACGGACTCGACGCATCGCGACTGCCCACCGGTCTGCGGGCCGACAGCCCCCTTCCCGGGCCCCTCGATGTCCGCCTCGACAGCCGCTCGACACAAGCCAAACTCCGCACCCCGTTGCGCGGCGCCCACCAGTTCCTCGCCCCAACAGACTGAACACCGCAGCCCCGTCCGACCAGGGCGAGCCAGCAACGCTCACGGGGGGGGCAGGCCCGGGTGGCTACGTGTCTCGGACACAACGCAGCCGGCCCCGGGAACCTGGCTGGACACTCCTGTCTGGTTCCCGGGGCCTTCGGCGTATCTACGGAGGCCGTTGCCCAACGGGCTCCGCTCCGGAGTCAGACGCGCATGATCGCCACCGAGGCGAGGGCACCCGCCGCCCACGCGAGCAGGAGGCCCTGCTCCCTGCTGAGGCCGTTCGCGTCGGCCCACCGCTTCGCGAGGGCACGAACGATCAATCCGGTCACCGCCGCTACCTGATTCCTGGACATGACAAGTCCTTTCGAGAGGGAGGAGCAGCGCCCGAGTTGGCGCCGCGCAATCACAGAAGCAGCGCAAACCCGCTGGTGACAACGGGGTTAGGCCCGTTTGCAAGTTAGAGCGGCCCGGGACGGGAGTACTCGGCTCGCCCGGTGTGCCGTGGGGCCCCTACGCTGCCCGGCATGGCAGTTGAACCTCATGCCCTGCAGCGCGACGACCTCCTTCGCGCAGCCACGTCCGCCGGCTTCAGCACGATGAACGAGAGGAGACTGGAGGACTTCCGCAGCAGCGGCCTGATGCCCCGTCCTGTCCGAGTCGGCAACGACGGCCGCCGGCCGGTCTGGATCTATCCGCCAGACAGCGACCGCCAGCTGGTACAGCTTCTGCGCTGGCGCGAGCGCACATTGGACGTGGACGTGCTGCGCGTCGTGCTGTGGGTCGAGGGCTTCCCCTTTGCCCTCGATGCAGTCCGTGCCTCCGCGGCCGTCGTGGTGGCCGGCCTGTCACGCGAGGTGGAGCAGCTCCTTCGGACCGAGGCATCCCGCCAGGGCCGCGACCCTGTCGAAGATCAGGACGCGGTCGTGGGTGCCGTCGCGGCGACCATGGCAGCGAAGCGCGGCAAGAACGCTCTACCCCGCCCGATTCGCGTCCCGGCTGACGACCGGGCAACCGCTGTCGCGCACCTGCTGCAGATCTTCGCCCTCGGCACGCGACCGGACGTGACGGAAGACGACGCGGAGACGATCGAGAAGGTTCTCGGTGTCTCGCCGGGCAGACGGCAGCGGGTGGAAGGCGCTGAGCCGTGGCTGACCGGCCCGGCGAGCCTCATCGTCGGCGCCGCCGACTTCGTCTCCCTGCCGCGGATGACCGAAGCGCTCGCCCACGCCTCCGATGCCGAATGGGAGGAAGCCCGCTCAGTGGCCGCGGCACTCTTCCTCCAGCTCCCCGTTGTCACCCGGGCTCTCGCAGCCCAGACCGGCAAGGAGAACCTTGCAGGTCTAGGTGCATGCACAGCTCTCGACAGCGATCCGCTCTTCGCCGTCCTTCTGGTCGGCTTCGCCCTGGGAGCCCGCCGAGCCGACTGGTCCGACAACATCGGGGACCTGACGGATTCGCTCGCACCATGGTCCGGCCTCATCGGCGAGATGAAGCAGGTGCTCGACATGCCGCGGCACGCACTCGACCGCAACCTCGCCGGCCACGGAACGGAGATGCACGCGCGCACCGAGAGGATCATCCAGGCTCTCTTGGACCGCGACCTGGACCCAGGCCCCCGAGATGACCGCTAAGGCGGAAACCGGCACGAACAACGGACCGTAGGGTTCTCCTATGAGTACGGTACGCGCCCGGGTGTGGCGCTTCACGATCGAGAAGGGGAAGGCCGGCGCGGAGGCTGTCCAGGCTGTCGAGATCGGGCAGGGACCGCTCCCGGTTTCCCTGGCCAGCCTGGTCAACGTCAACGCCCTCGCGTGCGACCTTCGCAAGACGGTCGACCAGCGCGTGCGCGATCACGAGATCAGGCTGCTGCTCAGCTACATCCTCGGCGACCAGGGTAAGGGGCCACTCGGAGTCGAGTGCTCCGCTCTCGACTCCAGCGCTGGCCACATCCAGCGCTTCGTCAGCGAGTGCACCGGGCTCGGCGTGATGAGCGCCGCCAGCGAGGTCCTCTTCGACTGGACCCACACGACCGGCGGCCTCAGCAGCTTCGACCGGCTGCCGGGAAAGCTCCGCGGCGTCTACGCGAACACCGGCGTGCGGCCGGACCTTCTGTACGACCTGGCTGCCGGACCGGTTGCGGGCGAAGCACGGGGGCGACGACGGCGCGCCAAGCAGATGTTCCCGGCGGGCAAGGGCACCCCGGAGCAGAGGAAGCGCCTGGAGAAGCTCGCGCAGTGGTCCGTAGACCATGGCGATCACGCCTACTTCATGAGCTGGGTCTGGCTCGGCCCGGGCGGCGTCTACGTCGACATCTTCCTCCCCGACCACTCCGCCGCCCTGAAAGGCCTCAAGACCGGATGGATCGAAGTACCCGGGGACCCGAAACCGTGGCAGTTCCGCGTCCCGCGTCCTGACCGCCTGCGCGTAGTGGACCCGGTCCCGGACGAAGACTTCGTGGTGACGCTTCCAGGGGTCAGCGGTCAGGCAGCCACCAGGGAGGCGATCCGCCAGGTGGGCCCTGCGGCCGAGGAGGCGATGAACCGAGCTTTCGAGCGCGAAGAGAACCAGCTCGGCACGCTCGACGGCGTGCCCGTCCGAGGACGATGGATCCGCGGCGATGTCCTCGGCGAGGCACGGCACGAGGTACTGCTCGGAGTCCTGGGTGAACGCGTAGAGCTGGACCGCCGTGCACAGCGCGAGCGGCTGGCCAGCCTCACCGGGGACCGGCTCGACACGTTCCTCGACGGCCGCCTGCTCACGGCCGTACGCCCGATCGACGGCCCTCGACCGGAATGGGACCGGATCAGCGCAGAGCTCCTGGAACTGTCCTAAGGCCCGCTCACCCAACGCCGTCAGTCAGCTGCCGTCAGTGCGCCGGTGCTGGTGGCCGGTACCGACTTCAGAGTCGGTGTCCTCGCTCTTACGCCGGCGGGCGGCGTGGACGGCGCCGCCTCCTGCTGCGAGTAGGAGGCCGCCAACGGCCAGGAGCCATCCGTTGGTGCTGTCGGCGCCGGTGTGGGCGAGGGAGCCTTCGGGCTTCGCGTCCGGCGCTGTGGGGGTCGAGGTGGCGGTGCCGATGTCCGAGCTGCTGGAGGGGGACGCGGTGGCGGTGGGCCCTCCGGTGCCGGTTGAGGACGAGCTGGTCGGCGTGGGCTGGGAGGTGGGGTCGCCGGTGGGCTTGGCCGTCGGCTTCGGGGTCGGGTCCTCGGTGGGCTTGGGCGTGGCCGTGTTGGTCAGGGCCGCGGTGGTCTCGGCGCCGGGCTTGGCCGTGATCTCCACCGGGGTGGCGTCCAGCCGGTAGCCGTCTGGCGCCTTGGTCTCGGTGGCGGTGTAGGCGCTGCCGGTCTTCTTGCCTACGGGAAGGGGTGCCTTGGCGGTGCCGTCCGGGCCGGTGGTGAGAGTGAAGGCGCCCTTGTCGTCTTTGGCGTCCTTCGGGGCGATGTTGACGATGGCTCCGGGCAGGCCCTTGCCAGTGGCCTTGTCGGTGACCTTGAGGGTGAGGCCGGCGGACTTGTACGGGTCGGTGATCGCCAGGACCTTGGGCTCGCCGGGGGCGACGACGACGTCCTGGTCGGGGACGGTGCCCAGCAGCGGGCTGCCGGAGGCGGTCTCCTTGAGGCGTACGACGCCGGGGGCGAGGTCGGAGAAGGCCAGGGTGCCGTCGGCGCCGGTCTTGCCCTCGGCGAGCATCTTGCCCGCCGAGTCGAGCAGCTGGAAGGCGGCTCCGGGGGCGGCCTGGCCTTCGGGGTCCGTCTTGACGATGCGTAGTCCGGCCTTGTCCGTCGGCGCGGGATCAGCCTGCTCCTTGGGGGCTTCGGCGGCCGGGGAGGGGGCTGCGGTGGCAGTGGTGGTGGCCGGGCCGGTCAGGACGGCGCCGGTCAGGACGAGCGTGGTGAACAGGAGGGGGCGGTGCTTCATGAGGGGTGCTCCGGGCGGAATCGTGGGGACGGTGTGGCGGGGCTGCGGAGCCATGGCCCGGCAGCGCGAGCGGTCAGCTGGGGGCGTCGCCCGTACGGCGGCGGCGGTTGATCAGGTAGAGGCCGCCGCCGGCGGCGAGCAGCGCGGTTGCTCCGCCGGCCAGCCAGGTGGTGGCGTCGGCGCCGGTGTGGGCGAGGGATCCGGGCGGTGTCGTCGGCGGGGTGGTGGCCGGGGGTGTCGGGGGCGGGGTGCTCGGGCTCGGCGGTGTGGTTGCGGTGGGCTTGTCAGCGAGGGTGACGGTGACATCGGCGCCGGGTCGGGCGGTGAACGCGACCGGGGTGGCGCCGAGTTGGTAGCCGTCGGGGGCCTTGGTCTCGCCGGCCCAGTAGCGGGTGCCCGCCTTGAGCGTGACGTCAAGGGGGACGGTCGCGGTGCCGTCGGCCCCGGTGGTGAGGCTGGTGATCACCTTGCCGGGGGTGTGCTTGCCGGTCTTGTCCGTCTCGTCGGCGCGGATGGCGATGACCGCGCCCGGCAGGGTCTTGCCGGTGTTCTTGTCGGTCTTCTTCACCGACAGGCGGGCCTTCTTGAACGGGTCCACGAGGTCGAGGGGGTTGGCCTGGGCGGTGCGTCCGGCGGTGATCGTGATGGTCTGCTCGGGGAGCAGATCGTGGACGAGGCTGCCGGAGGAGGTCTCGCGCAGCCGGTAGGTGCCGGCGGGGAGCTTGTCGAAGATGAGGTTGCCCTGTTCGTCGGTCTTGCCTGCGGCGACCTGCTTGCCGTCGGAGTCCAGGAGCTGGAACGCGGCGCCGACCAGGCGGGTGCCCTCGGGGTCTTTCTTGCGTATCGTCACGCCGCCGGTGGCCTCGCCGACGGTGATGGTGGCGGAGTCCTTGATGTTGGTGGTGCCCCCGGCGAGCAGCATCCGCTGGGCGGCCGGGTTCTTGGGCGTGAGGACCTGCAGCCCGATGGCGGGCAGTCCCTCGGCCATCGCGGTGACGCTGGCGGTCCCGGGCTTCTCGGCGGTGAACTCCCAGGCGCCCGTGCCGTTCTCGTTGGTGGTGATCTTGCCGGAGGCGGTGCCGGAGCCTGACTCGGCGAGCGTGACGGCGACCTTCGGGACCGGCGTGCCGGCGGTGGTGGTGACCTTCACGGCGACGGTGACTCTCGTCCCGGCGGTGGTGGTCTTGACCGACGGCGTGATCTGGAGGGTGTAGGGGCCCGCGAGCTTCTTGGCCTCGGCAACGTAGCCCTGGGCGAGGGTGCGTGCGGTCGGGGAGACGACCGGGTACGCCAGGCGCTGCTTGCCGCGGTCGCCGTCGAGGGCATAGGTGCCGCCCGCCAGGTACTCGTACACCACGGCGTCGACTGCGGCGGCCTGGGCATTGTCGCGGGTCTGCCCGTACTTGCCGATCACGTACGCGGCCTGTGCCAGGTTCTCCTTGGTGACGGGCTTCCCGGTCACCGACGACGTCCAGGTCGGGACCGGCTGCGGGTCGCCGTAGCCTCCGGCGTCGGCCGGACCCTTGCGCTCGGGGTCGGCGCAGTAGGTCTCGGTGTCGCCGTGGACGGCCGGGCCCGGCGGGCCATAGGCGCCAATGTGGCTGGAGGCCGCGTGCCCTTCGGAGTCAGGGATGGTGTAGCCGGGGCCCAGTACCAGTGGGGCGTCCGGGGCGGCCACGGCCTGCGCGGGCAGCAGAGTGCCTGCGGCCAGGGCAGCGACGGCGACGGCGAGGTGAGCAGGTCGGGCGAGGCGAAGGCTCATACGGGGGAAGAGGTCCTGTCGGTGAAGAAGGGAATGAGGCTGCGGACGCTGCTGTGTCAGCAGATGGCGCGGGCCAGCGGGAGCGGCCGGGTGGGAGGGATCCGCTTACCGGGTGCGGGCCGGGGAGGTCCTGACCTGCGGTACCGGAGCCGTGAGGGGAGGCGGGCCGGTGTGCACCGGCGGGGCGCCAGGGATCCACAGGCGTACGTACCGGTCGATCGCAGCTCGCAGCCGAGTGACGCCGATGCCGAGCCACGGCGGATCCTCGCTGTAGCGCGAGTCGGTGAAGGCGCCGTACCCGGCAGCGCCGGGCTTCCGCCCCATGCGCCGGTCGCGGGCCTCGAAGGCACCGTGGTCGGCGAAGGACAGCACGGCGGTGTCGATCCGCCCCTGTTCCATGTGCACGATCTGCAGGCGCAGCCCGTCGTAGCGGTCGGCGTGGATCGTGGGGGCGAAGTCGATGCGCAGCCGCAGCGGGAGGTCCGGCACGGGGGCGGCGTAGTAGGCGTCGCCGACGACGGCGGCCTCGGGGTACGGCAGCGTGAGGTGGTCGGCGAACAGCTGCTCGGTGAATAGGGGCACAGGGTTTCCTCGTTGGCTGGTCAGCGGCGTGCGGCGGCACGCGCGGGCAGGGCGGCGGAGTGGGTGGTGGTGCTCCAGCGCGGCACGCTGCCGACCAGGACGGGCGGACGGACCCCGAGGCGGGGACGGAGGTCACGGGGAGTGGGCACCGGCGGGCGGGGCGGTACGACCGGCGCGAGGCTGGCGCGGGCGGTGAGCTTGGGGTGGAGGCTCTCGCGCCAACGGGCTGCGGGAGTCGGATCGGTGAAGGCTGCCGCGGTGGCGGCTATGAGGTGGGAGGGCGTACGGGGGGTGAAGGTGATCTCCGCTCGGGTGCCCCAGCCCGGAGGGCCGGCCCACAGCTGCGTCCCGTCCTCCAGGTCGCGGCGCGAGATGTTGATGCAGACCCCCGCGCTGCCGTCGGGGGCGGCCAGCTCTACGGTGCCGAGCTCGGCGCCCGTTCGCTCCCAACCGGCCGCGGCCAGCGGTGCCACGCTGTCGGCCCAGTACACCGACGGGGCCGCGAGGAAGCGGTCCTGGCCCGCGGCCCAGTCCTGGGCGAGCGTGGCGGTCAGGGCCGCGACAAGCTCGGGCGGGGTGTTCTGGTTGACGATCGCGGTCCACTGGGGTCCGGAGACGGCATCCGGCGCGGCGCTGATGGTCCACAGGTCGTAGTCGTCTCCGGCCCAGCCGATCCGGATGCGGTGGTCCGGGCTGGTCACGACGAGCTGGTGCGGGCCTTCGTCGAGGTGGTGGTGGGGCCAGTGCGCGACGGGCGCGAAGCCGGCATCGCCGTAGCCGGGTGATCCGGCGAGGTATCGGGGCGTGACGTAGACGTCACCGTCCACGGGAGTCGCGGTGGTGCGGGAGGCGGGTGCGGGCAAGGGCGTCTCCAGGACGGAACGGGTGGCGGTCAGCGGGCGGCGAGGGCAGCGGTGGCTACGAGGGCCGGGCGGGGCGCGATCTCGGAGGGCATGACGATGTTGGGCTTCCGGATGGCGGCTAGGTCGGCGAGGACTTCGCGCTTGACCTGGACGCGCAGGGCCGGGGTGAAGACGTCTGCCTCGAGCCTGCCGTCCGCGGTGGCGTACGGGCGGAGCCGGGCCAAGATGCGGGCAGCGGCGGCCGGCTGCTCGGCGACGAGGCGGTCGAGGGCTGCGTCCAGGGCCTGGCATCGCAGGTCGTGGTCGGGAGCGGCGCGGCGCAGGACGGTGACGGTCCCCGCGTACTGGTGGATCAGGCGGGTGTGCTCGGCGCGGCGCTGCCAGATGGCGACCAGGAACCGGCGGGCGTTGAGGATCTTGAAGGCGTCCTGTTCGGGCAGGTCAGCGAAGTCACCGGGCAGGGCCCCCAGGGCGGAGGGGCTGGAGGCGCGGGCCAACGGCACGGTCAGGGCGGCGAGTTCGTCCAGGGCCGTGTTCCAGCGCCGCTGCAGCAGCGGGTGGCGCAGCGCGGGGTCGCGGTCGTTCTGGTCGCGGGCGTCGTCGGCGACGGTACTGCGGAAGGCCACAACTCCCCTGGCCAGCAGCTGCTCTACGCCCGGGGTGCTGGGGGCGGTGAGGTGGCCGTCGGCCCAGCCTTCCTCGATCGTGTCGAAGATGTCCTTGGCGAGCGGGCGTACGGGCAGTCCCGCTGCGGTGTGGGCCTGGGCGAGGAGCTGGGTGAAGCGGGCGGGGTAGGCGTGGGCGAGCCAGCCGCGGGCGGTGGTAACCGTGTCGGTGGTCGCGGTCAACACGGCAGCGTCGCGCGTACGGTTCTCGGCTCGGCGCAGGGCTGCGGTATCGCGGTGGACCTGGTGGAGGGCGGTGCGTACCTGCCGCAGCTGGCGGGAGGTAGGGGCGGCGCGCGGGTCTTGGCGGTAGGTCATCCGCTCGACGGCGACCTGGAGGTCGCCCTCGGCGAAGGTGAGCGCATCGCGCAGGTCGTTGAGGCGGCCGGGAGCGTGGAGGAGGTCGTGCTGGGCGGGGCGCAGGTAGCCGGCGGCGTCGGCTATCGCGGCCGTGACCAGGTGGTCGAAGCGGTCCTGCAGGTAGTCGGAGAACGCCGTGTCGTCGAGGTCGGCGATTTCGCGCAGGCGGAGGCGTCGGTACTGCGGCTGGGGGGCGTCGGAGGTCGCGGACATGGTGGTCCTTTTCGAAGGGGTTGGTGGCTGGGGCGGTCAGGCGGGGAGTGGGCGGCGGGTGGCCGGGTGGGTGCGGAGTTTCGCGAAGGACATGGCAAGTCCTGCGGCCTGCAGGACGGCGCAGGCGGTGATGGCGTGGCCGAGGAAGTCGGGCGGGGTGAGCGCGACCAGGGCTCCGGCGAGGGGGAACGGTGCGAGCAGCAGCAGGATGATCAAGCTGAGAGTGCTGCCGAACACTTCGGCGGGGACGAGGTGGGCGCGAAGGGTGCGCAGCACCACGGTCATGCCCGCCTCGCCGGCCATCAGCAGCGCCACCAGGACCAGGAAGGTGGTGTAGGTGTCGGCGGCTGCCAGGGCCAGGCAGGCCAGGGAGGCGAGGGCTGCTGCGGTGGCACCGACCGGCCACAGACCGGTCCGGTCGATCGCGAACCGGGCGAGGGCGACCATGGCCAGGGACGCCACGGCGGCGGCCGACCAGACGAGGCCGACCTGGCTGCTGGTGCCGCCGAGCTGCTGGATGACCAGGACGGGACCGGCGGCCTGCACAAGGCCGATCGCCGTGTTCGACAGCACCAGTCCGACGCACAGCCAGCCCAACGCGGGCAGCGAGCGCAGGGTCCGCCAGCCGATCCGGAGTCCCTGGGCGACGGGGACCGGGGCGTCCTGGGGCCAGGCGGGGCGCTGGCGCGGGGCCAGGGCCGCGCCGAGCAGGGAGCAGACGGCGATGGTCAGCAGCATGCCGGTGGCACCGGTGTACTGCAGCAGGACCCCGGCCAGGGCCGGGCCGGCCAGCGTGGCGCCCTGGTCGATGCCCAGCAGGACGGCCTGGACGCGGTGGGCGTGACCTCCGGCGTCCCGGCTGGCGGCGCCGCCCGCAGTCTCGGCCGCAATGTAGGAGAACTCCGTAAGGACGCCGGTCAACGCCGCGAGCAGCATGACCGTGGCGATGGCGGCGGTGCCGCCGACGGTGGGGAGCACGGCCGCTGCGGCCAGGACGACGAGCGCGCGCAGCACCGAGGCGATGCGCAGGACCCGGGTGCTGCCGAACCGGTCCACGGCGGCGCCGGCGAGGGCGAACGCGCCGAGGCGGGGCACCCATTCGAGCATGAAGGCGATGCCGGTCAGGGTGGCCGAGTCGGTGACGGCCAGGACCAGCAGCGGGATGCCGTACGTGCTCATCGCGAAGGCTCCGGCATCGGCGGTGCGCGGGACGTAGACGCCGCGGACGGGCCCGAATGCGGGGACGCGGACGTGTCGGCCAGTGGGTGGCCGCAGGGCGGCATGCTTGGGAGGCATCGTGTTTCCGGGAGGGTGGGACGGATACGTTCGGGGGCCGGACCGTCGGGGTGGTGACCGTCAGACCGGGTGCCAACGGCCTTTAGTGGCCTGGGCCGTGGACCGGCGCTGGGAATGCGTCGTGCTGCAGTTGGGTGTGCTGCCGGGAGCGGCGCGGGCGCCGGTGGCGGCCCAGGCGGCGGCCGGGGCCGAGCTTGGGGCGGGCGGCGATCAGGACGGTCAGCGCGGTGGCGGCGCCTGCTGCGGGGAGGGCGGCGAGGGCCTGCGGGCTGTCCGAGAGGGCTCCGGCGAGCGCGGTGCCGGCGGCCTGCCCCGTACCAACGGAGAGGATCAGCCAGGCATACGCCTCGGTGGTGCGGGAGGCGGGGGCCAAGGCGTCTACCACATGGAACCCATTGGTGATGATCAAGGTGAGGAACAGCCCCGGTATCCCTGCAAGGGCGACGGCCGCCCGGGGGCCGGGATCGGCCATCAAGGGAAGCCAGCCGAGAAGGAACAGGGTGCTCGTAGTGATCAACTGGGTGGTCGTGGTGCCGGGCCATGTCCTGCGGGCGTAGACCAGGCCGCCCAGGACGCTGCCGGTGGAGAACGCGGCCGGCAGTACCCCGGAGAGCGTGGTCATCTGGTGCATGGCGGCCATGTCCGCGGCCCAGACGTTCATCGCGCCGAGCGCGAACCCGGTGCCCGCCAGTGCGGTGAACAGCAGGACCAGGCCCGTGCTCATCAGCCGTCCGGTGCCTGAAGGCCCGTTTACGGCCGGGCGCCAGTACCTCGACGGTCCGGCGCTCAGGACGATGGCCGACCCGGCGAGCCCCAGGGCCGCGGTGGCCCACAGGGCAATGTCGGGGTTGTGCGCGGTCGCCAGCCACGAGGCGAGCAGGGGGCCCACGATGTAGAGGAGCCCTTGGGAGCCGGTATCCAGGGCCTGCACGACGCGGCGCCGTCCCGCATCGGGCAGGACAGTCGGCCACAACGCACGGAGGCCGGCCTCCAGCGGTGGGGTGATCAGCCCCGCGAACCCCACGACCGCGGTCACGGCCGCCGGCTGTCCGTCCGCGCCGATCCACGGGAGCGCAACTAGGCAGGAGGAGTTGAGCAGGACGGCCGGAACGGAGACGCGGGTCTGCCCGTACTTGTCCATCAGGCGGCCCTTGACCGGCTGCGAGAGGCCCGAGGCCAGCCCGTAGATCGCGGCGAGGAGTCCGGCGAAGGCCAGCGACCCGCCTCCCGCAGTGATCCACAAGACCAGCGAGACGGGGACCATGCCGTTGGGCAGGCGCCCGATCAGGGTGCCGCCCAGCAGGCGGGCCACGTACCGGCTGCCCAGTACGGCCCCGTACGTGGCCGATGGAGAGGTTGTGGTTGAGCGAGCGGTCAACGGGCGGGGCTTTCCGTCAGGGCTCAGCGCCAGGGCGCCGGGAGCGAAGGGGATACCGGCGGCGGGCGGCCGGAAGGTGGCAGAGAGCGGCGGGGGTTCATCGGCTCGGACCCGTTGTGGCTGCGGAGAACAGCTCGCCGGGCCGCCAGGCGGTGGCCGGGGCGGTGGCCGGCGGCTGGCGCACGGCGACGGCCTGGCTGGTCTTTCGGGCCTGGTGGGCTGCCCACTGCCCGGAGCGGGCGGCGGCCGGGATGCGGGGCGTGCCCCACACGGGGTGGGTCTCGGCGTCCGGGAGTGGGCGGGCGGTGGCCCACGTCGAAAGGGACCGGTAGATGGGGGCGAGGGCCTGGCCCGGCGCAGTCAGCTGCAGGGAGGCGACGTCATCACGGGAGACGGAGACGATGCCGTCGTCGATGAGCCGGCGGATCGGTGAGTAGATCGCGCTCGGGCTGTGGTCGGCCATCGCTTCGGCGGAGAGCGCGGCCATGGTCGTGGTCCCGCGGGCCTTGAGGGTCCACAGCAGCACGGTGGCGTGCCGGTGGCCGATCACGGCAAGGGTGTCCTCGGCGTTCTGCGCGGCCGGGATCCGCTCCGGTTCGGTCTTACCGGTCACGCGGTTGAGGACGAGGTTCTTCTCCAGGTGCGCGTCGCCCCAGGCCGCGAGGGCGGTCAGGGACGGCAGCAGTTCCCGGCCGCGGGCGGTCAGGCCGTAAGTGACGTGCAGGCGGGTCTGGGCGGTGCGTTCGACGAGTCCGGCCTCGGACAGGGCCCGCAGCCGGGGGTGGAGCTGACCGTCGCCGAGCCACGGCAGATGCTCCTTGAACTTGGTGTAGCGCAGCGGGCCGGGCTGGGAGGCCAGTGTCATCAGCACCCACACGCTCCAGCGCGGCGCGATCATCTCCAGCGCCTCGGCAACGCGGGGCAGGTCGGTCGAGGGCAGGCGGGCAGCAGCCAAGGCGGGAACTCCAGACGTGCGGGATGGTCGAGAAGAAGAAGGGAGGGGTCAGCGCGAGCGGACGGGCTCGGTGGACGCGGCCGGAGGCGGCGCCGGTACGGCGGCCGGAGCCTGGGGCTCGGCGGATGCCTGGTGCGTGGTGTCGGGGACGCGGGCCAGGCTGTTCAGCACGTCGCCGAGGACCTGGGCGTGGGAGTCGCGGACGGTGACGGCGTGGGCCAGGCGGCGGGTGGCGTCGGCGATGTGGCCGACGTCCACGGATTCGATCGCGCGGTCGGGGTGAGTCAGCCGGTGGAGCTGCTCGGCGTGGAAGGTGACGGCGCGGTCGGCGTACTGCAGGGCGTCGAAGCTGTTGAGCAGGGCGTACCGCATGCTGCCGGGCACGGGGTCCGCGGCGAGTTCGGCAACCGGGCGGCCGTAGAGGGCTTCGATCCGCCCGCCCGCCGTGCGGGAGGCGGCGTACGGACCGGGCACTCAGCCTCTCCGAACTGCCGCTCCGCCTCCGGCCCCTGCGGGGGCCGGCGGGAGATTGCTGCTCGCGACCGTCGGCCGGACGGTAGTCGGGGCGGCGAGCGGGCGGACTGCTGGTGGTGGCATCGTGGCGAGCAGCTTGTCCAGGGCGGTCCGGTAGCCGCTGCGTGCTGCCAGCGCGGCCTCCAGCCACTCGGCGTCGAACCGCAGTGCATCGGAACTCAGCGAGTCCAGCTCCGCGTCGGGGGCCATCGCCGCGTGAACGCGATCACGGACCCGTACGACCTGTGCCTCGGCCAGGGCGAGGAAGACCCGCAGCTCCAGGGCCCGTACCAGGGCGGGCGAGGCTCCGGGGCGGACCGCCCGCTGATGGAGCTCGTCCAGCGGCCCACCGAACACGCCCTCCAGACGAGCGTCCTGGGTGCTGGGCCGGCGTCCGTCGCTCATCGCGTGCCGCCCCGGATCCGCGCGGGCTGTGCCGGAACTGAGGTAGGCAGGGTGGTCGTCACCCGGGGTCCGAAGCGCTGCTGGATGCGGGCCGTCTCGGCAGGGTCCTGCAGGAGGAACCGGAGCGTCATGGCCCTGCCGTCGCGGGCGGCAACAGCGTGGTTCACCCGGTGGGCCAGCTCCATCACCGGGTCGTCCAGCTGATCCCCCACCGCTGTCTCCAGCGCCGCAAGCAGGGTGTCCTCGGCCGTCTCCAGCACCTGCTGGGCCTGGGAAAGCAGCCCGTACCAGTGGACCGCCTGGGTGGCACCGGGATGAGCCTGGGGTGCGGCGTGGACGGCCTGCGTCAGCTCGCGCATGCCGAGGCCGAACTGGGCCTCGATCCGGGCGGCGAACAGGCCGAGCACGTCGCCGTCGAAGACGTCGGGGATGTCGGACACGAGAGGGGGCTCCTGGGAGAAGGGAACGTACGAGTGGGTCAGTTCGGGCGAAGGCCGTCGTCGCGGCGGAGGTCACCGTCGTCGACCCAGCCGGTGATGCCCGAGGCAGTGGTGACGTGCCGCCAGGTGCCGTCGGTGACCGAAGCCGTGAACGGCTCCCCGCGCCGCAGCACGCCCACGGCCGTGGAGTTGCCGTCGGAGCGGGCATGGACTGCGACAGCGAGCACCGGCTCGGACCGCCGAGCCGTACGGGCCGCGGCGGGGCGGCGTACCGCGGCGGCGGTAGGACGGGATGGGGCGCCGCTCAGGACGGTGGCGGTGATGGACGCGGGTGTGTGGCACACGGCGGATGGCTCCAGACCAGGCAGAACAACAGGAAGCGACCGCCCTCAGCGGGGCGGTGGTGTTGCAAAGGGTCCGGAGAATCCCCGGTTTCCGAAACCGGGACTTCGCCGCTATATTGCGCGCCGCCGATCCACCGAAGCGGGGTCGAGTGGAGGCCGTGTTCAGCGTGTGTGTGGCCGTCGAGGTGGCTGCGGCACGGGTGTCGCCGGGGTGGTGCGGGCCGGGCTGCGACGTGCGGTCGGAGCCGGCGGCGGCAGCGCCGGAGCCTCCTCGTCCGACCATGCCTCCCACCAGTTGACAGCGGCCTCGTACGTTTCGAACCCGCCTTCCCGCAGGGTGTGGGTGTTGGAGTCCCAGTCGAACCGCTCCAGCAGGATCCGGAACTCCGGCACCGCCTGGGGGTCAAGGGAGCGCAGCATCACGACCGTTTCCACGGGATCGCGCATGTCGGCGGTGTAGCTGGCCAGCAAGGCGAAATGGTCACCGTCCCCGCGGACGCGTGCCTCCAGGGCCCGGGTCATGTCGTCGGCGGGGTCGTGCACACCCTCCTGCGGGCTGAGCGCGTCGCAGGGACAGCCTCGGGCTATGAGGTACGACTGGGCCATCGCGTACAGCGGGAGTTCCTTGGAGTCGATCTCGAAGGTGCGGGCACTGAGGTCACGGGAGGCGTGAACGGCCCTGAGCTGCGGGCTTCCTGGGATACCCCAGGTGGCTCCCTCGTCGAGGAGCACGAAGTAGCTGTCGGTGTCCGTGCGATGTTCGCCGAGCACCTTGTAGGACGAGATGTCGAGATGGTCGTGGTGCTGCTCGTGCTCGTCGTCAGCGGGCTCGAAGCCGTCGACTTCGTAGTCGGGTTCGTGGAAAGGCACGTTGGGTGGGCTGCTTTCTGCGGGCGGGAGAGGACGTACCGCGGGCACCGTGCGGTCAGTGGTGTCGGGCTGGTGCCGGCCAGGCTCCGGCCGGGCGTGCGGGCACCGGGGTGGCAAAGGCCGGCGTGCGGCGGGTGCCGAGCAGCGCGGTCCGGCCGGTTTCGGTCAGGGTGACCGGCTGGCCGACAGTCAGAGCCCGGGACGTGTCCCGGGTGACCAGCCCGTGGGCTTCCAGGCGCTGGAACACCGGAAGCTCGATCAGGCGGCTCTGGACGGTGCGGACCGAGACCCGGTGGGTGAGGAGGTGTTCACGCATCGTGCCGCCGCCGGCGAGCGAGAGCAGCGCGGCGAAGTCGCGGGGCGTCAGCTCGTCGTCGGCGGGAGCGGCGGCGGGGGTGGCGGCTCTGGCTGCCTCCAGGGCGGAACCGACGCCTTCCTGCAGGCGGTCGCGGGTGGCCGTGGCCTGGGCCAGGTCGTGCAGGGTACGGCGCAGGCGGTCCAGGAGCGGGGTGTCCACGGGGTAGCTCCCGGAGGAGAGCCGCTTCAGCGCGTTGCGGTGGTAGGTGACCGCGTCCTCGGCGGTCACCAGTTCCCGGTGCACGGCAGCAAGCGCTGCTCGCTCGGGCGGGAGCAGCCCACGGAGGTGGTCGTGGTGCAGGACGGTCAGGTCGCCGACGACTTGCTCGATGGCCGCGTCCAAAGCGGTCGCCGGGGACTCGCGGGCAGTCACGACGGCAGGCAGTCGCAGTCGGCCGGAATGGCGGACAGAAGGGCCGAGCGGCGGTAGGACTTGCGGCGCCGCCCGTCGCCGTGGGTGACGTCGCGGCTGGCCACCTCGTACGGGCGGAGCAAGGCGGCCAGGCGGGTCTGGGTGAGTTCGGCGTAGGGCCAGCGACCCTCGGCTACGCCGGGCAGGGTGCGCAGTTCCGCGACGAGGTCGGCGGAGGACACCACGTCCGGACTGCCGTGGAGGGCGAAGATGTCCAGGCAGGCGGCCAGGATGCACGGGGCCCTGAAGGCGGGGACCGTGTCCTCGGTGGGGCGGCTGAGGGCGGTCGGCGGCTGCTCGGAGTCGGTGCACGGCGGGCAGCAGGTGTCGGCGCCCAGGAGCTGCGAGACCTGCCGACCCGCCTTGGCGTGCTCGACGAGCAGATTGCTCAGGTCGTCGAGCTCTTGGTCCTGAGCGGCGGGAGTGGTGGGCTGCGGTCGGCCGGCCCAAGCGCTCAGTTCCGCTTCCACTTCCAGCTGGCGTTCGTGGGCGTCCAGCAGGGCCTGGTGGCGCGGGTGCGGAGCCGGGCGGGGCTCGAGGAGGGTCGTCATCAAAGCCTGGAGCAGGGGGGAGGACTGGGCCATGAGGTTGGTCATCGCGAAGGAGCCTTCGGGGAAGTCGTGGTGATGCGGGCGGGCACGGGAAGTCCGGGGACCGGGAACGCCGGGGCCGGAGGCGCCGGCCTGGGCGCAGGGCGCGGCCGGACTTGCGGTGAGAGGGAGCGGGCCGCGTGCGCGCGGGGCCCAACCGCGGGGCGGGGGCGGCCTACGCGAGCCCGGACGGTGTCGTAGATGTCGTGCTTGGCCCGGGGGCGTACGGCGACGACGTGGATGTCGGTGGGGTGGCTGGAGCCGGGCGGGGCCGGGCGGTGGGCGTAGACGATGCGGTACTGCACCTGGGCGCCGAGGTAGAGCTTGCGGTACCCGGACAACTCCCCGGTCAGCTTGCCGCCCCTCACTTGGGCGCGGACGACGTCCTGGATGAGGGCGAGCCCCAGGTCTCGCATGTCGCCCGGGGCGGCCAGCAAGTCATTCAGGGCCTCGGGGTGAACGGACAGCCCGAACGCCGGCGGAGGCTGCGGTGGGTGTGTCACGTGGCGGCCCCGACCGGCGAAGGTCCGGCATCAGCCTGCTGGGCTTCGGCATCGCGGGCGGCGGACTTCGCGGACGGACCCGGGCCCCGCAGCAGGCGGTGCTCGGGACGCTCCGGGTCGGTCTGGCAGGCGCTGAGCGGGCCGCCGGGGGCGCGGACGTAGGCCAGGCAGTGGGTGAGGTAGTCCCGATGCCACACGGCCATGCCGCTGAGGCCGGCCTCGGGGTCCTTGTGCTGCTGGTAGGCCAGCCACAGGGCGTGCAGCCACGCGACGACGTCGAGGTGTTCCTGCCACTGGTCGCACCACGGTGCGGCGGTGGTGACCTCGGCGCCGTAGACGTCCATGAGGTGGTCGTCCACCCAGTCGGTGAGCGCGGCCAACTCGTCCTCGAACTCCTCGCCCTCCAGTTCCAGGATCGGCTTGGGGTCCGGCGGCGGGGTGGGGGCGGCGTACGAGGGCATGCCGGGGAATCCCGCGAAGGGCATGCTCGCGGTCATCGGGTCGGCCGTCGGGGCGGAGGCCAGCGTGTCGATCAGGCGGGCCTGCTCGGCCGACTGGTCCAGGAGCTTGCGCACCGACGCCTCGATCGATTCGAGGTCGCCTTCCGGCAGACGGACCGGCTCCATTTCCCCGCCATGGCGGGGCTCAGCAGATTCGGACACGAAAAGGGTTCTCCTTGCAGCCGGGGCCGTGGATTCAGTGGCTCCGATGGTCCGGAGAATCCCCGGTTTCGGAAACCGGGGATCTGCCGCTATATTCCGCCCCGCCGCAATCCGGCCGGTGATGCGGTCCGGTCAGGAGGTCAGGTCGAAATCGTCCTGGGAATGCACCTGCTGGAGGGTCTCGGTGAGCCGGTCGGAGGCGACGGCCGCGTACTGGCTGGTCTTCTCGATGCCGATGAAGCTCCGCCCTTCCAGGAGGGCTGCGACCCCGGTGCTGCCGGATCCGGCGCAGAAGTCGAGCACGGTGCCGCCCGGCGGGGCTATCTTCACCAGCTGCCGCATCACCTCGACGGGCTTCTGCGTGATGTGCCTGCGTGCCTTGCCCGAGGGCTGCGAGGCGCTGAACATCCCCGGCAGGTAGACCGGGTTCGCGGCGGCGTCGATCTTGCCCTTCGCGCCCCAGACGATGTACTCGGTGTCCTGGCGGAACTTGCCCTTCTGCGGCCTGGCCTGCGGCTTGTGCCAGGCCAGGAGGCCCAGCCACAGCCATCCGGCCGCTTGGAAGGCATCCGTCGTGGCCGGCAGCTGGCGCCAGTCGGTGAACAGCAGCCCCGTGCCGCCAGGCTTCGTCACCCGGTGGGCCTCGGTCATGATCTGCGTCAGCCACAGCGTGTACGAGCGCTGGTCCATGTTCTCGCCGGTGAAGTCCGGCAGGGCGTGCTGGGCGTCGGCGGAGACGTACTTCTGGCGGGCGGAGCGGCTCGTGCGCTCCTTCGCCGTCCGGCCTCCGCTGTTGTACGGCGGGTCGGTGATGACCGAGTCGGCGCAGGCGTCGGGCAGTGTCGCGAGCACGGTCAGCGCGTCGCCCTGGTGGAGGGAAAACGACAAAAGGGGACCCCAATTCGATGAGGGATGCGGGTGGAAGGGCTCCGGACCGCGCAGAGGGCCACGGCAGTACAAGCCGGTGGCGCGCGGGGAGGCCCAAACTGTAGGTCACGATCCCCGGTTGGGAAGCATCGCGGGACATGAAGCCCGGAATCTCGCGGATTTCGGCGGCGATTTCGGTGACCGGGGATTCGGGCTTACTGTCGTGTCACTGCCCGGCGGACACCGCCGATGGCGTACCCCTTCCCCCGTTTTCCCCTTCCCGCAGGAGGCCCCTGTGTTCCGTCCGTGACCCCGCACGCGGCCATCGCCGCCGCCCCATCGCTCCCCGCCCGCCGCAGACCCTGAATCGGAGACCGCCCATGTACCGCCCCTGCTGACCTCGCCCGCATCCCACGCCACTCCGCAGGACGAGGAGGTCCCCCTGATGTTCCGCCCGTAACCCCCACTGCCCCGGTGCGCGAGGCAACGCCCACCCGGCACGCCCAGATCCCCCACGGCCCTCCCCGGCCCCGGCACCCGCTCCAGGAGTTCGCTGATGTTCCGCCCGTAAAACGCCCCCGCGTCCCCCTTCTTCACCGACCCGCCGCTGCGGGCCGATCCCTGCACCTTCCTGGAGGCACGCCCATGTTCCGCCCGTAACTCCCCCGTCCCGCCGGGCGCGTGAGGCAACACGCACCCAGGCCGGGCCCCCAGCCCGCCTCCACCGCTCCGGCCGCACGGCCCTTCCCCTTTTCACACCGTGCGGCCGGGGCCCACCCCCGAGGACCTCCCCGTGACCCGTCCCTCCCCATCCCCACGTGACATCCCCGCGGCCCGCCGACCGGAGGCCGCCCGGGAGTGAAAGGCATCGCCGCCGCGATCGGCGCGCTCTGCCTCACCCCCTTCCTGCTGGCCGGCACCGCCGTCCTCGCCGCCGCCGCGAGCGACTCCTCGGACCAGGACACCTCCTGCTTCACCAAGTCGGACGACACCGAAGCCGTACGACGCCAAGTCACCGCCGTTCTCGGCGGATCCGGCGCCCAGAAGGTCCACGTCGACGGCCTTGACCTGCCCGACGAGCAGATACCGCACGCCCGCACCATCGTCGCCACCGGCATCACGCTCGAAGTACCCGAGCGCGGCCAGGTCGTCGCCCTGGCCACCGCCATCCAGGAGAGCCGGCTGCGCAACCTCGGCTACGGCGACCGCGACTCGCTGGGCTTGTTCCAGCAGCGACCCAGCCAGGGGTGGGGCACTGCCGCCCAGGTCCGAGACCCCGTCTACGCCAGCACGAAGTTCTACCAGGGCCTGCTCAAGGTCCCCGGCTGGCAGCAGATGACGATCACGCAGGCCGCGCAAGCCGTCCAGCTGAGCGGCTTCCCCGACGCATACGCCCAGTGGGAACCCCTCGCCCGAGCCCTGCAGCAGGCGATCGCCCCGACTCTCAAGGGCGCACAGCCGCCCGCCGGCGGCCAGAACCCCGGCATCCCGGCCACCGACCCGTGCACTCCGAGCGAAGACGGCAGCGGCTCCGGGCCGATCCCCGAAGGGGCCGTCCCCAAGGGGTACTCGATCCCCGCCGACGCCGATCCCCGTGCCAAGACGGCCATCACGTGGGCCATGAACCAGCTCGGCACCCTCTACCAGTGGGGCGGCTCCTGTCTCGCACCCCACGGCCCGGACCCCATGGGCCGGTGCGACTGCAGCTCTCTGACCCAGCAGGCGTACAAGAAGGCCGGGATCACCCTGACCCGGACCACATACACCCAGGTCAAAGAAGGCAACGCCATCCCGCTGAACCAACTCCGCCCCGGCGACCTGGTGTTCAGCCGCGGCACCGTCGCAGTCCCCGAGCACGTCGGCATCTACGCCGGCCATGGCTACGTCATCGAGGCCCCGCGCACCGGAAAACCAGTCCGCTTCGCCACCCTCGCCGACTTCGCCGCCAACAGCGCACGCCGTCTCCCGTGACACCGGTCCGCCCGGCCGGCCCTTGAGGCACCGGGCGGACCGGACCACCTTCGCGCCGCAGAGCGCCCCCTCCCCATCCCCCTTTCTTCCTGTTCCCCGGCAGGGCCCGCCGTGTCCTGCGCACGCAAGGAGCGCACCACCATCTCCCCCGTCCACCTCACCCCACCCCTGTCCGAACGCTTCACTCTGCTTGCCTACGATCCGGGGGTCTCGCCCAAGGGCGGCGGCCTGCCCGGACTCGAAGTCCTGCGCACCGTCGTCAACTCGATCAACCTCTTCGGCATCGTCGCGGTGGTCGGCGCGCTCGCCGTCAGCCTCGGCGTGTGGGCCTGGGGCCACCACTCCGGCGGCCACCAGGCCGAAGCCAACGGCAAGAAGGGCGCGGTCGTGAGCGCCGGCGCCGCCCTCGGCCTGGGCGCGGCCAACGGAATCGTGGCCTTCTTCAGCGCCCTCGGCTCGCAGGTCCACTGATGAGGAAACGTTCCCTCGACGCTCTCGGCATCGGCTGGCAGCCGCCCCGGCGCATCATGCTCGCCGCTGGCATCCTGACCGCGCTGCTCGTACTGACTGGAGCCGTGGCCTGGTGGACCGGCCGCGGCCAGAGCGACAGCGCTTCCGCGCCACACACCGGGTCCTCCGCATCGCCGAAGAGCACCTCCGCTCCCGTGCCGAAGCCGCCCCCGGGCGGGTCCAAGGTCGCAGGGCCCCCACCGATCGCCGACCCACTGGCCTTCGCCCGGGCGAGCGCGGTGATGCTGTGGACCTTCGACGCCCGCACCACCAGCCGTGACGACCAACTCGCCGGCATGCACACCTGGATGACCGGCGAGACCGCGTACGCGGACTGGGACTCCGTCCAGGCCCAGATCCCGGACCCCCTCCTGTGGTCCCGGCTGAAGGACAACGGCCAGCACGCCAGTGCCACCACCTCCGAGGGGCACTTCCCCTCGGCGTTCAAGCAGGCCCTGGCCGAGAACCCGCAGGCGATCACCGAGGCGTACATCTACGCCGTCACCGTGCGCGGCAAGACACAGCTCGCCTGGAACGGCGGCGGGGGCGGTGCCGAGGACCGCCAGATCACCCTCGCCGTCCAGTGCCGCCCCGGCAAGGACTGCCGCCTGGTCGCCGTATCCCCGCGCGTCGCCCCGTAGCCCTTCCCCTCTCCCCGAAAGGACGCCCGCGTGGGCTTCTGTGACCTGCCCGTCGCCGGCAAACTCTGCACGGTCGGCGACGTGATCGACTTCGCCTCCGATCCCGTCGGCGCCATCGGGGACTGGATGGCGAAGAGCGCCGGCGACCTCGCCGCCGCCGCGGCCGACCTCGCCGCGAAGGCCATCAACCGGACCACCGACATCGACCTGGGTGCCGGCTGGTTCCGCGACAACTACGAGACGATCTTGCCCATCGGTCTGCTCGTGCTGGTCGCGACCTTCTGCGCCCAACTCGTACGCGCCGCCATCAAACGCGACGGCCAGGCCCTGACCCAGGCCGTCACCGGCACGGCCAGCGGTGTGCTGTTCGCGTTCTGCGCCATCGCCTTCACCACGGTGGCCCTCGAAGTCGTCGACGCCTTGAGCGACGGGCTGTTCAAGGCATCGGGGACAGACATGTCCACGGCCGTGCGGCGCCTCGTCAAAATCTCCCAGATCAGCGCCATCGCGGGCATGGGCTGGCTCGTCGCCGTCGTCGCCGCCTGCGCGAGCGCGATCGGGATGTTCCTCTTCTGGGGCGTGATGATGGTCCGCAAGGTCGGCATCTTGATCCTGGTGACCCTCGCGGTCTTCGCGGGAGCCGGCGGCGGCTGGGAGGTCGCCCGCCGCTGGCGGCGCGGCTGGATCGAAGCCACCGCAACCCTCGTGGTGTCGAAGCTGTTGATGACGATCATCTTCGTGCTCGGCATCGCGGCCATGAGCAAGACCGAAGCCAAGGACGGCGTCGCCGCCCTCGCCGACATGGCCGCAGGCATGGTGATCATGCTCCTGGTGCTGCTCTGCCCGTACATGGTGTTCAAGTTCGTCCACTGGGCGAGCGAAGGCACGGACGGCGAATCGATTCACCGAGCCGGTGGCGCAGGCGCCCAGATGGCCCGCCAGCACGCCGAGAACGCCGGACGCAAGGCCGCTTCCGCAGCAGCCACTGCGGGCACCGGCGGCGCGGCGGCTGGCGCCGGGGCCGCGGGCGGCACCCAGGCCGCAGGCGGCGGAGGCTTCCCCGGCGACATCGCCGCCAATCCCACCGGCGGAATGAGCATGGACAAGGACGACTCCGGCGACAGTTCCGGAGGCAGCTTCCGCGACCTCATGGAACAGTCCGGCACCCCGCAGACCCAGAACAGTGCGGGTCAGGGCTCCGGCCAGGACAGCACTCCGCCGAGCTGGGGCGGCGGCGGTCAGCAGGGCCAGTGGAGCAGCAGCGCCCCGTCCGATCCGATGCCTCCGGCGCACGGAACGCCCTCCGCTGGTGACAGCACCCAGTCCGGCTCACCCACCGGTCTGTAACCCCACCCGCCCCCACCCGGGGCAGGGCCCGCCTCCCGCGTGCCCTGCCCCGGCCCGACCCGACCCGGATGCGAACCTTGTCTTCCGAAGTCCTCCCTCTCACCGTCAAGTTCCCGCACCGGTCCCGGCGCGGCATCCTGCTGGGCCTCAGCCTCCCCCAGCTTGTTCTCGTCTCCTCGGCCCTCGCGCTGCTCCTGGTCACCGTGGTGACCTCCGGCCTGATGGGCGCCGTCGTCCTGGCCCCGCTGTGGATCACCACCGCCGTCCTGGTCGGAGTGCGACGGGAGGGCCGGTCGTTGATCGACTGGGCGCCGCTCGTCGCCCGCTACGCCCACCGCCGCCGGACCGGGCAGACGGTTTGGCGGGCCCGACCGGCCTCCCGGCCCCGAGTCGAAGGTCTGCTCCACCTGCCCGGAACAACCGCATCGCTGCGCGTGGCCACGGCCGCCTCAGGCGCCGCCGCTGTCCACGACCCCCACCGGCAGACGCTGACCGCCGTCGCCAAGGTCAGCTCCCGTGCCTTCGCCCTGCTCGATCCCGCCACCCAGAACGCGAACGTCACCGCGTGGGGCCGGGCACTCGCGGGCATCGCCCGCACCGGGCACGTCGCCACCGTCCAGGTGCTGGAGCGCACCGTCCCGGACTCCGGCGACAGCCTCGCCCGGCACTGGGCCGAGCACGGCAACCCTCAGGCTCCCGTCGCCGGGCAGATCTACTCCGCGCTCGTCGAATCCGCCGGGCCCGCCGCCGCCCCTCACGAGGCGTACCTCGCCATCGCCCTGGACCTCAAAGCCGCCAAGCGCCTGGTCAGCCAGGCCGGCAGCGGGCTCGACGGTGCCTTCACTGTCATGGCGCAGACCACCGCGTCCGTCGCCCAGGCCGCCCGCACCGCCGGTCTCGCCGTCACCGGCTGGCTGGGCCCGCGTGAGATCGCAGCCGTGCTGCGCACCGCCTACGACCCCGCCTCCACCGCCCGCCTCCAGCAGTGGTCCTCCACCGGCCGCGCCGAGGCCGACCCGGCCGCCGCCGGGCCCGTCGCCCAGGTCGAGGAGACCGACCGGGTGATCACCGACTCCGCCCGGCACACCACCTACTGGATCGAGAACTGGCCGAGGGTCGAAACCCACGCCGGGTTCCTGCACAACATCATGTTCAGCACCGGGGTACGGCGGACCTTCTCCCTCATCTACGCCCCCCAGGGGATCGACTCCGCCCTGCGCGACGTCCAGCGCCGTAAGGCGGCGATCATCGCGGACGCTTCCGAGCGCCGCCGCCGCGGCCAGGTGGAGTCCGAGGCGGACAACGTCGAGTACGCGGACGTCAAGACCCGCGAGAAGCAGCTGATCTCCGGGCACGCGGACGTCGCCCTGACAGGGCTGCTCACCGTCTCCGCCGACACCGACGCCCACCTGGACGCGGCGTGCGCGCAGATCGAAACGGCTGCCGCAGGAGCCCAGGTCGACCTGCGGCGCCTGATCTACCAGCAGACGGACGCCTTCACCGCCGGCGCTCTCCCGCTGGCCCGCAACACCCTCTAACCCGCCCGCCCGCCATCTTGGCGTCCATCCCCCCGCGAGAAGCCCTTGTCACCTGACGACCGCGACGTTCTCCCCACGAGCGACGCCCACCCGTATCTGCGGGCGGCCACCGCCGGCCTGCGCCACCACACGCGCACCCTCACCGCACAGAGCTCCACCGGCGCGAGCGCGCGTCCCGCCGACCGGCCTCACCTCGACAGCCTGCACGCCCACCTCACCGCGCTGCACCGGCTGCTGGACCAGCTCGCTGAACGCTCCCGGCCCGAGCGTCCCGCCTCCGGGCGGCACCTGGCCACCGCCCACGCCCGCCTCTGGCAGGCAGCCGACGCCGTCCACGCTGCGTTCCACCTGCTGCCCGCCGCAGCCCCGGGCGCCAGCGACTGCCACCCCGAGCGGCTCCCGGAAGGCCCGCCCGTACTGACCATCTGCCAGCGCCACCTGGCCGCTTCCCACGCCGTACGGCGCAAGACCACGGCCTCCGACCTCGCCGCACCGGCGTCCTGAACACCCCACCCCGGAAACGAGCGAGCACCGTTGTCCCACCGCCGCGCCAGCGCGACCCCCCTGTTCACCCCGCACAACATCGACCGCGCCCAGCGCCGGGCCCTGCGCAAGCAGACGGCCCGAGCCGAAGCCCGCGCCCGGATCGCCGCCGGCGCAGACGCGGAGCAGCAGCCCACCGAGGCGTCCTACCCCGACGCCGTCTACCCGCTCGCCGGACGCCCCGGACCCTCGTCCGCCCGCGGCAGCCGCCTCAAACTCCCCGCCCACCGGATGACCACCGCCGTCGCCTCGGCCGCTTACCCGTTCCTCGCCGAAGGCGGGCTCGGCGCCGACGGCATCTACATCGGCCGCGACCTGCACGCCGAAGGGTCGTTCACCTTCGACCCGTTCTCCCTGTACGGGAAGGTCGAGGGGTTCACCAACCCCAACCTGTTGCTCGCGGGGGTGATCGGGCAGGGCAAGAGCGCCCTGGCCAAGAGCCTGGCCCTGCGGTCCGTCGCGTTCGGCTACCGGGTGTACGTGCCGTGCGACCCCAAGGGGGAGTGGAGTGCTGTGGCCTCCGCCCTGGGCGGCACATCCATCGCCCTGGGGCCGGGGCTGCCCGGCAGGCTGAACCCGCTGGACGCGGCGCCGAGGCCGCCGTCCGTACCGGAGGCGGAGTGGGAAGGCGAGGTCCGCAAGCGCCGCCTGCTGCTCCTCGGCTCCCTCGCCCGCACCGTGCTGGGCCGGGACCTGCTGCCCATGGAGCACACCGTCCTCGACGTCGCACTCGATGCCGCCTGCGCCCGGGCAGCGGCCAGTGGCCGTCCCCCGCTGCTCGGCGACATCGCCCACGCCCTCGCCGACGGCCCCGGGCTCGACCTTGCCGGCGGGCTGCTGGCCGGACGGCTCGGGGAGGCAGCCCGCGACCTCGCCCACGCCATGCGGCGCTTGGTCTTCGGCGACTTGGCGGGGATGTTCGACGCGCCGTCCACCAGCGCCTTCAACCCGTACAGCCCGATGCTGTCCATCGACCTCTCCCGCCTCGGCGGCAGCGACGACACCGCACTGGTCCTGGCCATGACGTGCGCCTCGGCCTGGATGGAAGCCGCGCTCACCGACCCCTACGGCGGCAGGCGGTGGGTGATCTACGACGAGGCATGGAGGCTGATGAGGCATCCAGCCCTCCTGATGCGCATGCAGGCCCAGTGGAAGCTCTCCCGCGGCCTGGGCATCGCCAACGCCATGGTCATCCACCGGCTATCCGACCTGCTGACCGCGGGCGACGCCGGCAGCCAAAGCCGCGCGCTGGCCGAGGGGTTGCTCGCCGACTGCAGCACCCGCGTGATCTACCGCCAGGAGACCGACCAGCTGCACGCCGCCGCCGGACTCCTCGGACTGACCAGCGTCGAAACCGCAGCCCTGTCCCACCTCAGCCGTGGCCGCGGCCTGTGGAAGGTCGCCGGCCGGAGCTTCGTGGTCCAGCACCAGCTGCACCCCGCTGAACTGCAGCTCTTCGACACCGACGCCCGCATGCATTGAAAGAGACTCATGGACCTCACCCCGCCGCACGCGTTGACACCACACGCCCAGTTCCGGCACCTCGTCGGCATGCTCAACGCGCTGGAGGTCAAGTTCGCCGACACATCACAGAGGTGGGAGCCGCGTGAGGTCGGCCGCCTACTGGAAACCCCCTTCGCCGAACTGTTCCAGCAGGCCAGCGGGACACAGGAACTCTCCCGCGAGGTTTTGCAGCTCACCGCCGAATTGGCCGCCACTCCGCACGGCACGGCCACTCAAGGCCGCGGCGCCCTGGAACACCTCGCGACAGCGAGCACAATGTCGAGCTACGCAGCAACTCACTTCGCAGAAGCCGCGGAATCCGCCCTCGGCCTGCCGGGTACTTCCACTCCGCAGGACCGGCGCGACGCAGAGAACCGCATCATCAGCCATCACTCAACGGCGCGCGCATATCTGCGACTTACGTCGAGGTGCCTCCGTGACGCGATCACGGACCTCGATCACCGCCTCGATGCGCACGGCTACACGCACACCCCGGTGCCCCCAGCCGTCACGCCCGCACCCGGCCGGACCCGATGACCTCGCGCCAGGAGCCGGAGGCGGGTCGACCACAAGAACGTCCGCTGGCTCGCCTCCCGGGTCATCACAACGCCCTCTGCGTCACGCCACACCCGCCGCCACGCCAGCCCGCCCCCTGGCCGTCGCCCAGCCCGTGGCCGCCCTGCCCGCAGCCCCTGTCGCCAGCGCACCCTGACCACCTGCACGAAGGAAACGCCATCAGCACCCGCAGCTTCATCGCCCGCCCCACCGGTACCGGCTACGAGGGCATCTACTGCCATTACGACGGCTACCCCGATCACCAGCTCCCCCTTCTGCTCGGCGCCGCCCGCTACCGCTTCGGCGGCGACCTCGATGCCCTTCGCCGGCACCTCATCGACGGACCCCACGACTGGAAGAACCTCGGCATGGACCTCCTGGACCGGGCCCCCGACAACGTCCGGGAGAACCTCGACCCGCACGGCGACCGCGGGCCGAGCGCACCCTTCGACAACGTCTTCAACATGGACGGCACCCCCGCGAAGCCGATCCCGGTCACCGACGCCAACGCTGATGCGATGGGCCTGGAATGGGGCTACGTCCTGCACGACCACGGCATCGAAGTCATCGCCCTGACCTGGTACGACATCGGCCCCATCGTGCCCTGGGACACCGACCCCCTCTCCCGGATCTCCGGCACCCCCTCCCTCTGGGAGTCGAACCGGCCCGCGCCCATCCAGGCCCCCGCCACCCCGCTGAAGATCACCAAGCCGGTCGCCCCGGCACCCGCACCCGCCCGATCGCGGATCACCCGCTGACCGCCCCGCCCGTGGACCGCACTCCGGAGAAGTCCCTGTCCGCCCCGCAGATCACCGTCGTCATTGCCACCCAGCTCCGCCCCGAACGCCTGCCCTACCTGCAGGAGATGCACGCCAGCCTCACCCGGCAGACCGTGCCCTGGGAGGCAGTCCTCGTCCTCGACGGCGCCGACCCCGCCCTCGTACCTGCCCCGATCACCGCCGACCCGCGGGTCAGGACCCTCGCCCTGCCCCGCCCGGTCGGCGCCGCCTGCGCACGCAACCTCGGCCTGAACGAGGTGCGCACCGAGTTCGTGAACTGGGCCGACGACGACGATGACGTCTTCCCCGACTGGAGCCTGGGCGTGCGCCTGGACACCTTCACCGACGAGCTCGGGTGGGTCGCCGGATACAGCGAGGACTTGCTGCCAGACGGCTCCCGGCGCCTATGGGAGTGCCCGGCCCCGCCCGGCTACCATGCCGCCGGCGACGTGGTGACTTACTGGCCCCGGCCGCAGGACACCATTCCCATCGGACCGACAACCATCCTGGCCCGCACCCGCCTGGTCCGCGCCGCGGGCGGCATGGGCGGCCTTGTCCAGGGCGAGGACTACATGGCCGCCGTCGGCGTCACCACGCTGGCGCCCGGCGTACTGCTCCGGCTACCCGTCTACCGGTACCGCAAGCACGACGGGCAGATGACCCGCGGCGCGCAGTACGAGGAGTTGGAGCTGGCGGCCCGCCGCCATGCCCACGCGTTCGGACACGGCCTGCGCAACGCCTTCACCCGTCGAGCCTGAGCATGGACGACCGTACGACGCCCCGTTCCAGGGGCCTGGCACAGATCATCCTCGCTCTCAGCCCGGCCGGCGGTCTGGTCGCCGTCGCCCTGGGTGAGCAGTACCGGTGGGCCGAGACCGCTCTTCAGCTCACGCCCGGGTTCGAGCGGCGCCCCGACGGCACGTACGCCCTGCGCGACGTGGACACTGCCGCACCCATCCTGCGCGCCCTTGCCGACGCCGCTCGCCGACACCGCGTCCACCTCTTCGGCGGGCCCCGCACTTACCTGGGCGACTACGCCACCGCTCTGGCCGACCGGCTGCCCGGGGAGTGGACGGTGAAGGTCGAGGTCTACGCCCACCCCGTATGGCAGGAAGACCTCGTCCCTCTCCTGTGGGACGCCGGCGAACTCATCGACTCCGTCGAACACGCCCGCATCCCGTACGCCGCCGAGCTCACCAACGGCGTCGGCATCAATCTCCTCCTGGTCGAACGGCCCGGAAGTGCCGACGAGTACCTCCTCGGCACCTTCGCCAGCGCCACCTTCGACGACAACTATGCCGACCCGCACGCCCCCAGTGCGATCGTGCTTCCCGCCGACATGGCCCATGCGGTCGGCCTGGTCACCGGAACGTTCCTGCCTGCGTACGAGCAGGCCGTCCACGACCGGCTCCTGGCCGCCGTCGAAGCAGCACACGGCAGGCTCGAGGAACTGCATGCAGCGTGGACGGCGATCCAGCAATCCGGTCGCTGCACCGACGGCATCCGCCTGGACCCGGCCGCGCTCGGACACACCGAGCAGCAGTACCTCGAAGAGAGCTTCGTGGAGTGGCGCCGACTGCGCCCCCACGCCGCGGAGCTCCTCTCCCGCACCCGTCCCTCGGCGGCCACCGAGGACACCGTCTCCCTGGACCGCCTCTCCCAACTGCTCCCGCCTGACGCGGCGGTCTCTTCATGGCCGGCGGCACCGTCCTCGCCCGCCGCACTGGCTCCAGGCACTGCCGAGAGTCTCCGCCGGTGGCGGGCGGACGCGCCGGCCCTGCTGCGGCAAGCCCGAGCCTCCCGCCCCGTCGGCCCTACGTGCACGGTCCGACCTGCACTTCCTCCTGCGGCCACAGCGGCGCCCTCCATCCCCGGGCGAGCACCCCGCAGTCGATGATCCCCCAACCATCAGGACGCCCCCATGCAACCGCACTTCCATTTCGGACTGCACGCTGAGCACGGTGTGGTCGCCCGTCCCACCACAGCCATCACTGCGCACCTCGCGGCCTGGTACCTGGAGCGCGAGCAGTTCGAACCCGTACCAGGCCACGCGGATCTGTTCCGGTTGACCCAGCCCGATCACGACCTGCGGCGTCGTGCCCGGCAGACCGTCCATGACCTGCGCCGACATGGGTTCACCGTGCACGCGGACCTCTCCCTCGATCCAGCGGAGACCGCCCCGCCGAACGCCCCGGTCCGAGCGAACTCTGCGGCCGAGCGGCTGGCTCGCATCGCCCGAGCCGCTGCCACCCGGCCTCCGCAGCACCGCGTAAACGGCCCCCAGGTCACGTCCGTGCCCGTACCCGCCCTCGGTGCCCGCTCCCCCGCTGCCCACCGAGCCCGGTGATCACAGGGCACCGTTCCCCGGCCTGAAGACCGCCTCGCCCACGTCCCCGCCCAAGGACACCCGTCCTGCCTCCGACCGCCACCGCACCACCTTCCCTCCACCACCGATAGGAGATCCGCCTTGCCCGAAGCGCCAGCAGAACCGTTCATGCCAATCCGGCACAGCATCACCGGCGAGATCACCACCACCCGCTTTGGCGCCGCCGCCCGGCGGATCCTGCTCCAGTCCGGCTTCGAAGAGGCACCAGGCTGCGCCTGCCACGCGACGGAACCCGGCACGGAGCAGGCGCACGGTTCTGCTCGGCAGCCAGCGAGCTGCTCGTCGCCGGCTATCCCCTGCACCTGCACCGAGCCCCCGGTCGGCCGGTGAGCGCCGACGTACGCCCCGGTTGGCCCGGTCGCCGATGTCGGCACATTCGATGATCTGCTCCGCCAGCGGCCAGCCCCTCCGGCGCATCGCCAACCCCGCCCGCTCCCGTATCTGTTGAAGGACCCTCGTTTTGACGACACCCGGAACGCCTACCAGTCCAGCACGGACCAAGGGCGGCGAACTGCGGGCCAAGGTGGCCCGACTGCTGGCCGACCGGCCGGCGGACAAGCTCACCATCGGGGACATGGCCCGGCAGCTGGGCCACTCCCACGGCGCCGTCCGCAACGCCTCCTTGACCCTGGTGCGACGCGGCGAGGCCGACCAAAGCGGAACGGGGCAGCCGGAGTTCCGTGCGAACGCGAAGACCGCCGCAGCCGCGCAGACCGCTGTGATCAGCCCACCGGGCACCCACGCCCCCCGCGCCCAGACGACCACTCCCGCCGCAGCCACGCCCAGGCAGACCGGCCCGATCCGCCGCGCGGGGGGCCAGCTCTACCACCCCCGGGCGCTGGCCGACCTGCCCGACGTCGAGGCGCTGAACCGCCTGCGCGACGCCGACGTGCCGGTGCTGCTCTACGGCCCTCCGGGCACCGGCAAGACGTCACTGGTGGAGGCCGCGTTCCCGGACCTGCTCACCGTCGCCGGTGACGGCGACACCACGGTCGGCGACCTGATCGGCGAGTACACGCAGGCCGACGGCGGAGGCTACGTCTTCCAGTACGGTCCGCTGGTCACCGCGATGACCGAGGGCCGCGCCCTGCTGATCGACGATGCCACTCTGATTTCGCCGAAGGTGTTGGCGGCGCTGTATCCCGCGATGGACGGGCGCCGGCAGATCCAGGTCAAGGCCCACAAGGGCGAGATCATCAAGGCCGAGCCGGGCTTCTACGTGGTGGCGGGCCACAATCCCGGCGTCCACGGTGCCGTTCTGACGGAGGCGCTGTCGTCCCGGTTCAGCGTGCAGATCCAGGTCGGCACGGACTACGACCTCGCCCTGGCCTTGAAGATCGATGCCCGGGTGGTCCGGGTCGCCCGACACCTCGCCCGCCAGGTCGACCTCGGCGAGCTGGGCTGGGCCCCCCAACTACGGGAACTGCTCAGCTACCAGAAGACCGAGGCCGTCCTCGGCACCAACGCCGCGCTCGCGAACCTGGTCGGCATCGCTCCTCTGGAGGATCGCGACGCTGTCGCCGACGCCGTCATCAAGGCTGTCGGCGTCAAGAAGATCGCGCCCCTCACCCTCGGCAAGCAGCTTCCCGCCTCAGCCGCCCGAAAGCCTCCGGGCAGCACCGTCTCCGCGCACCGGGGCCGCTCGCGATGAGCGCCCACCACCACGTCCAGTACCCCGCCACCGCGCCGGACGACGAAGCTGACCTCGCGCGATGGGACGACGACGGCGCCCCGCCCGCGCAGCCGCGTTCCTCCCCGGACGCGTGGCTGCGCGTGGGAGCCGAGCTCGGTGACCGGCTGGTCGCCCTTTCCGGCCGCCAGGACCTCCTCGTCACCTGCCGCCCCGGCACGCGCAGCGGGGCACCGGCCGCGTTCTTCCCCGCTCTGGGCGAGGTCGAGTTCGACGTCGGCCTGTTCGCCCCGCTCCAGGCCCACGAGATCCATCCGCGGATCGTGGGCGACGAGGAGCGCTATCCCGCCGCCTGGGGAGTTTTCGTGCACGAGGCCGCGCACGCGGCCCACTCCGTCTGGACACCGCCTGCCGGAGCGGAGCCCCGGGTCGTCGAGGCCGCGTTCCTGCTGGAGGAGAGCCGCGCCGAAGGCGCACACCTGACCAGGCGGCCCACCGACCGCACGTACTTGCGCACCAGTGCCCGAACCCTGGTCATGCCCGACATCGCCCACCCCACCCTCCAGGGCATCGAGCACGCCGCCTCCGTGGCGGCCCTGATCCTCGGCCGCCGTGACGTCGGCATCCTGGACGCTGGCGAGACCCGGGCCGTCGCCGATCTGTGCGAAACGGTGCTGGGCGCAGACCTGCTGGCCACCCTCACCCGCATCTGGACCGCAGTCCACCAGTGCGCCGACCACGATGCCACGACCATGCTCGGGCACGCCCAGGAGTGGTGTGACGCTCTGGACGCCGCGGCTCCCGCCCTGCCCGTGCCAGCGGGTCTCGCCGATCTGCTGTCCGGCGCCGTGGGGGTCGTCATGGACAGCATGGCCGCCACCGACGCCGCCGACCTCGCGGAACAGGCAGCAGCGAACAACGCCATGGCCGCACAGTCCAAGGCGCAGGCCCAGGACCGTGCCCAGCGGGCCGGCCAGCGACGCCAAGCCGCCGCCACCGCCAAGTCGGTCTTCAGCGCCCGCGGCACCGTCAGCCCCGACGGCACACCGGAGCCCCGCAGCAACCCGGTCACCGGTACCCGCCGGCCCACCGCCGCCGAGCAGAGTGCCGCCTCGCGCCTGAGCCGCGCCCTGCGTGCCGCCGCCTACCGCGAGCGGACCGAGGAGCGGACCACCAGCCCGACCCCGCCCGGCCGCCTCAACATGCGCGCGGCCCTCGCCCGTGACGCTCAGCGCGCGGCCGGGTCGGTCCCCACCGCGGAGCCGTTCACCCACACCCGCCGCCGCACCTCCCCCACCCCACCGCTGCGGGTGGGGATCGCCGTCGATGTCTCCGGCTCCATGCGTGCCGCCTGCGCGCCCGTCGCGTCTGCTGCCTGGATCGTGGCACGCGCAGCAGCCTTGACCGACCCCGACTCCCTTACCGCCACCATCGCCTACGACAGGCATCTGACCGCATTGACCCGGCCCACCCACCGGGCACCGGAGCGCGTGACGACGTTCGGCGCCAACGGCGGCGCCCACAACCTCGGCGACGCCATCGACGCACTCGACCACGGCCTCGCACTCAGCCTCCCCGGCGCCGGCCGCCTCCTCGTGATCGTCACCGACGCCCAGTACACGAGCGACGAAACCGCTGCGGCCGTCACCCGCGTCAAGCGGCTCACGACCGCCGGCTGCGCCGTGCTCCAGCTCACCCTTACCGCGAGGTCCCTCCACTTGCCGGGTACCACCTTGCTGCACCTGCCCAAGCCCTCCAGCGCTCCCGCCGCCATCGCCACGGCGGCCACCGACGCCATCCGCAGGACACGCTGAGACGACGCAGAAGGCGGAAGCGTCCCCCGAGACCACGGCCGAGCACCCCGGACCACCTCCGTCCGCCGCCCGAATCGTGCATCTGACGCACGACCCTCCGCAGCGACGCAGGCCACCACCCCAACCGCCAACGAAAGGCACCTGAATTGAAGCCCCAGACCAGCAGCCCGACTTCGAACGTAACGCCCATCAAACGGAATTCCCCTGGGGTCCCCACATCCTTCGAGGTCATCCACAGCTGTGGACACGCCAACACCCACGACTTGAGCGGCCGTTCGGCGGACCAGCGCGCCGGATACGCTCGATGGCTTGCCGCCCGGCAGTGCACCGACTGCTGGCGGGCTGATCACCAGGCGGATGCCGCCAGCACGGCCGAATGGCTGGCCGCCAAGCGCGCGGCCGAACAGGCCGCCGCCGAGGACTGGGCGACCCAGTTCGACATGCCGCCCCTGGAAGGTCCCGAGAAGATCCTGGGCTGGGGCGAGCGCACCCGGCACCAGCTGGTGACCCGCGCATACACCGCGCTGGTCACAGAGGGTACGTGGGACGAAGCCGACTGGGCGCAGTTGGAGGAGCAGGTCCGGCTGCTGACGCGGGCAGGGTGGTGGGTCGACCAGCGCGAGGCCGAGGGGACCGATCTGCCCGAGCTGCTGGAGGCCGCCGACGACCGCGACCGGCCCACGGAGAACCCGTTCCGGTAGGTGCGCGGCGCGCAATATAGCCGCCGATCCCCGGTTTCGGAAACCGGGGATTCTCCGGACCCTTTGTCTTCCACCGCCGCCCAGCGCCTTCGTGGAGGACCCTCCGTGCCCGAGACCCGCCCCGTGTATCTGCCGCCCGACCCGCTCACCCCGGAGCGGGACATCACCCACCAGCACTTCCGCCCCGGCGAGCACGTCGTGATCCTCAAGGGCGCCGCCGGCGGAGAGCTGTGGGGCGATGCGATGAAGGTCGTGGTCGACTCCTGGCACACCCCGACCGACGAGGACGGGTGGCGACTGCTCGACCCCAACGGCGGCGACCGCTCCTACGTCACAGCCCACCCCCGCTACCTGGTGCACCTGTCCAAGCGGTGCCCGGAGTGCCTGATGCACCAGAAAGCGCTGCGGGAGTACCTGGTCAAGCGCCTGGGGGACAGCGAGGAGGTCGTGAACTGCAACTGGTACTCGCTGACCGCGCTCGACCAGCTCGTCCACATCGCCGACGCCAGACCCGGGCGCTGACCACAGCCGTTCTGCCGATGTGAGAAGGCGTCGGCCTCCAGTCGGCCCCCGATAAGCCCGACCCCGAGCGAGACCATGATCATTAAAATCCACTCCCGTGACGCGACCGCCGGCGAAGCACTCGCCGAGGCGCTCGGCCGCGAGATCAGCATGGAAGAGGGCCTGACCACCGAGCCCGGCGGCACGGTGGTGGCCCACTGGAACCAGCTGGACCACTACACCGACGACGACCGGATGTGGGAGTCGGCGACGTGGGCCAACCACCTCGCCAACCCGTCGCTGGAGCACCCTCTCGCCTCCGGGCCCGACGGCGTCCGGCGCGCGATCCTCCACATCACCGCGTACCTGCATCCGCTGGACCGGGAGCTGAACCACGCCGAGTGGCAGGAGATCGGCTATCGACTCGCCCGTGCCGCTGGTTTCGCGCCGCCCGCCGATGACGCGGCTTGCCGGTGGATCGCCGTCCAGGGCCAGTCCGGCCGCTTGGACCTGATCGGCAACCTGATACGTGGCGACGGTACCTGGAGTGCCCTTCCCCACCGACTCGCGCAGACCCTGCTCACCGAACAGCAGCGCCTCGCGGCCGATCTCCTCCTGCACCCCAGCCCCCCGCGGAATTCGGACCCCCAGGCCCCTTCGGCCGGTCCGGCGATCGCCGTCTCCCCCCGGGTTCCGACCGCGACCAGCCCACTCGCTGGAATTCTGCGGCAGCTCGCTGCCGAGCAGTCCGGCCCGATCGCCACCGTGCGACAGCTCGTGGAAGAGGTCGGCCGCCAGGCCGCCGCCCTGCCTGGCGACCAAACAGACGCCGCTGCTCAGGACTTGTTCTGGGCCGCGCGTCGCCTGTACGGGCTGCAGGAGCAGCTGGGCGAGATCGCCTCCCGGCTCCACCCTCCCACGCCTTCGGCCTCCGTCGCGCCGGCCCGGCCGGTACAGGCGCCTGCCGCATCGCGGGTGGCGGCCCGGTGAACGAGCCGGCCACCCCGCGCAAGGCAGCACCCGTCACCGTCGCCCGGGACGCGGACACCGGCCGGATCATCGCCCGGGGCGGTGACGGGCTGGCCCACGGCATCCTGGAACGCACCTTCTTCCTCCGCGAGGTTCACGGCGTGACCTGGCACCGGCTGTCGCCGACCGTTCTGCCGGCGGACCAGGCCGCAGTGGCCCAGCTCGCGGTCGCCCGGCTCCGGGCCGCCGGGTACCGGGTCGAGGCCGACGCCGAATGCGCGACGCCGACGACACAGGACCGCTACGTGACGGACGGCCGGTCCATCGCCAACCTCGCTGCCGCCATCCGCGAGGCGACGAGCCCGGCCGAGGTGTCCGACCGGCTGGAGGAGGTGACCGCCGCGCACGATGGCATCCTCGCCTCCCTCGACCAGCTCCTCCACTCCCTTGCCGCCTTCTACGACGGCCTCGGCGGACCCGCTGACCAGCACATCGCGGACCGCATGCGCTACCTGGCAGAGCACCGGCTCGGTCCCATCACCGCGGACCTGCTGCACACCCGCACGGAACTCGCCGACCGCACCACGGCCCCAGCCCGGCCGGGCACGTCACTGCCCGCCGCCGCGCCGGCCGCACCAGCCGCTACCGCCTCCGGACGGACCCGATGACCCCTGCCCCATGTTCGAGGAGCCCATGCCCGCCCCCCGCACCCTGCCCGACGACGACAGCCGTGACGTGGAGTCGTTCGCCACCATCCTCTCCGAGGAACTCCCCGGGAACTGGACCGTGCACCATCACCAACACCAGCGGCACGAGGACCAGTTCCTGCACGCCGAACACGTCTGGGACCTCAACGACGTCGCCGCCGCCCTCTCCGAGTACGCCCTGGGCGCAGATGCCCACCTCACCTGCGACGACGGCACCCGCCTGTACGTCACCCTCCATCCCCGGCACGAGGAAGAGTTTCTCGTGGCCGCCATGGCTCCGTCCGGCATCGCCCCGGAGGCGTTCGCCGGGGTCCGCGAACCCGACGGGATCGCCGTGCCCGCCGATCCCGAGCGCGCCGCCCGCGCTATCACCGCCGACCTGCTGCCCCGCTACGACATCGCGCTCGCCCAGGTCCGGCACAACGCGATGAACCCCCCGCAGCCCCTGCCCGCCCCCGGTTCTCAGCCGCAGCAGGTGGTGATGACCTGGCTCGAGGACGGTTCCCTCGCGGCCGTGACCACCGCCCGGCCCGCGGCCGAAGCCCTGGTCGGCGAAGGGTTCACGTGGAGCAGCTCGGCGGGCGCGTACGTGCTCTCCGGGGACGACACCCGCGCCCAGGCCCACGCCGTCCAGGCGGCCGGCGCCCGCCTCGCCCGCCTCGGCATCGCCACCGTGCTGCGCACCGCCGCCCGCCCTGCCGCGGAGGTCGCCCTGCCCACTCCGCCGCCCGGCACCCGGACCACCACCCGCACCCGGTGACCCACTCGCAGCACCGCCCCACCCACATGCAGCTGGCCGCCGGCAGCACCGGCCACCGGCCGCGCGTCCCACCGCTCAGCACTGCCAGCCGGCCGCGGCTCGCCCGCTTCCTGCTGCGCCGCTACCTGCGCACCGCCGTCGTCAAGGCCGCAGGCCCCGACCGGCCCCGCCTCGCACCGCCGCCGCGCGCCGACCAGCCGTCCGCCTCCATCCACCGCCACACCCGCTGACCACCGTCGGGGGTACGGCACAGCCCCCTGGACCGCCCATGACCCCACCCGCCACCACGCTCACCGAGAGCATCAACCGCCAGCTCGACCAGCTCTCCGCACACCTGTCCCAGGCCGGTCCCCAGCAGGCCGCACAGATCCTCCAGCAGATCCTGGACGCCGAGAACGGCATCCTCGGCAGGCTGACGGCCCTGGTCGGCACCGGCACCTACGTCACCAAGCACCACGCCCAGAGCGGCGTCTTCCCCGCGGAAATGTGGCTGGCGCTCGGGCGCACCGCCAACTCCCTCCACGACCTCGCCCTTGACCTGTACGAACACCAGGAAGTGTTCGAGGAGATCGCCTCGCGCCGCTCCCTGACCACGTCCTCACCGGCCGCCACGCAGGCCACCGCCCTGGTGGCGCGCGGGAGGCACCGTTGAGCAAGAGACAGCAGTGGACCGGCTGGGGCCAGGCCCAGCAGGCGCAGCAGCACTACCTGGTCGAGCCCCGCTACCTGGCCGGCGGCGGGGATCTGCGCCACGTCGGTGAATTCCTGCGCGCGTCGGGTTGGAAGGACATCGCCCGTCAGTCCGGCACGATGCTCGCCTTCGACTCGCCCGACCAGATGGTGCGCGTCGCCTACCAGCCGCCGGGCGGCTGGCAGGTCCACGGGGCCGCGCACGGACATCAGCCGGCCTGGCAGGTCACCCTGACCCCGCAGACCCCGGTGGAGATCGTGGCGGGCCTGACCGATGCGCTGACCAAGCCGCGCTCGGCGCATGCCCCGAACGTGTGGGCGCCGCTCACCGAGAAGTCGTGGAGCATGCAGTCGGACGACTACTTCGTCGCCCAGAGCCCCGACCGGCACGCCGTCGTGCAGTACGTCCAACCCGGTGGTGACGGAAGCCAGAACCACTGGTGGGTCGGTGCCCGCAACGAGCACGGGCCGGTGTGGAACGCGCAGGCCACCGCGAGCACGCCGCTGCACTTGGTGCAGTCACTGACCACGGCGCTGGCCGACACGGAGCCGGTGATGCGCCCGCTCGGGCACGTCCCGCTCAGCAGGCGTATCCGCGTCACCTCCGTGTCCGTCCTGCCCGACCAGCTAGGCGCCTGGCAGCAGGCCCGCCTCTCCGCCGCCCGCGCCGCGGCCTGGAGCCGTAACTGGGTCTCCTCCCGCGCCCGCACCGGCGCCAGGACGTCCGGCTACGCAAGGACCCGATGAACCATTCGGACCCCTCCTCGCCGTTCCTCACCCGCGCCTTGGGCCCGAAGTTCGCCGCAGACCGCGCCGTCACGGCGGTCACCCCACGCCACCTCGCGGGCGGCGGGGACCCCCGGTGGGTCACCGGCCACCTGATGGCCCACGGGTGGAGGGACCACTCCGTGCCCGGATACCCCCACGTCCTGCTCTCCTCACCCGACCAGCGCTTCCACCTCACGCTCGAACTACCGCACCCAGACCGGCACGAGACCGCATGGCGCTTCCTGCCCGCCGAAGGGATCAGGCACTGGCAGATGGCCTTCGGAGCCTGGACCCCGGTGGAGATCATCGCGGGTGCCGCTGACGCCCTCACCCGCCCCGCCGGCCCGCACCTCTCCGTCGAAGACGTGTGGGAGCAGGCCCATGCCAACGGGTGGACGGAAGTCCACGACGACCGGCTCGCAGGACTCCTCGCTCCGCCCGAATTCGACGGAACCCCGCCGACCGCCTTCGTGCTCAAGGAGCGCGTCGTCGCCACCGGTCCGCCGGCCTGGACGTGGAGGGTACACGTCAGCGCTCCACACCCGGACGGCAGGGACCATCAGTCGGTGTGGAGTGCGTACATCGACGACCACGCTCCGCCCGGGGCCATCGCCGGATTCCTCGCCGCCCTGACCGACCCCGCCCCGCTCTACCGCACGCGGGACCAGCCCCTGCCTCCCCAGCCGCCGGGCGGGCCGTTGCCGCGCCGCACCCGCTGACCTCTCCCTCATTCCCACCCCCGCCCCTTCACGGAACAGCGCCGCCCTTGCCCCAGCCCAACTCCTCCTCGTCCGACGGCTACGGCATAGCCTTCAAGGTCCTCTTGGGCCTGTTCGCCGTCGCCATCCCCCTCGCCCACCTCACCTGGCTAAGCGGCAACCTCACCGCCCTGGCCACCGGCAACACCTGGGCCGCCTACCGGCCCGCCGACGCCCTCATACGCCCCGACCAGCTCTGGCCCGACCTGGGAGAAACGTCACTGCTCCTCGGCGCCCGCATCCTTCCCGTACTCGCCCTGATCACCATCGCCGCCGCCGGCGGCGTGTGGTGGAGCCGCCACAAGGGCACCTTCGACGGGAAGAACAAGCGCCGGGTCCAGGGCACCGCAAAGGCCAGGGACATCGAGCCCCTCCTGGCCAGCGCGATCACCGCCAAGGCCCGCAGCCTGCGCCCCAGCCTGAAGGACGCCGACCGCATCGCGGCCTCCGACACCGGAATCCTCCTCGGCAATCTCCAGGGCACCCGGACCGAGGTCCGCATGGGGTACGAGGACGTCGCGGTGGCGATCATGGCGCCGCGCTCCGGGAAGACCACCTCGCTGGCGATCCCCTCCATCCTGGCCGCGCCCGGCGCCGTACTCCTGACCAGTAATAAGGCGGCCGGAGACGTCTATACGACCTGCCTCGACGCCCGCTGCAAGGTCGGGCGGGTGTGGTCGATGGACCCTCAGCAGATCGCGCACGCACCGCGCACCATGTGGTGGAACCCCCTTGCGGACGCGAAGTCCTTGGAGGGCGCGAACCGGCTCGCCGGCCACTTCCTCGCCGCGTCCGTGGACGCAAGCCAGCAGAGCGACTTCTGGTCCAAGGCCGGATCCAACATCTTGTCGCAGCTGTTCCTGGCCGCGGCCCTCGACAACCGCCCGATCACGGACGTGATGCAGTGGCTGGCGTTCCCCGCCGACCGGCGACCGCTCGACATCCTGCGCGACCACGGATTCACCTCCGTCGCAGCCCAGTTGAAGGGCACGGTCGAGGGCCCGCCGGAGACTCGAGACGGCATCTACGAGACCGCGAGACAGTACGCGTCCGCCCTGCTCAGCGCCGACATCGCCGCCTGGGTGACCCCGCAGAAGGACGTACCGGAGTTCCGACCGGTCGAGTTCGTGGCCTCCACCGACACGCTGTTCCTTCTCTCCAAGGACGGCGGCGGCGGTGCCTCGGCGCTCATCGCAGCGTGCGCGGACTCGGTGATGCGGGCCGCGACCGCCCGAGCCGAACGGACCGGCGGACGTCTCGACCCGCCCATGCTCGCGATCCTCGACGAGGCCGCCAACGTGTGCAAGATCAGCGACCTCCCGGACCTGTACTCGCACCTGGGCTCGCGCGGAATCATCCCGATCACGATCCTGCAGTCCTACAGGCAGGGCCAGAAAGTCTGGGGCGACGCGGGCATGGACGCCATGTGGTCCGCGGCCACCATCAAGGTCATCGGGTCCGGCATCGACGACCCCGACTTCGCCGACAAGCTCAGCAGGTTGATCGGCGACCACGACGTGGAGACCAAGTCCACCTCCATCTCGGAGTCGGGCAAGTCCACCTCGATCAGCATGCGGCAGGAACGGATCCTGCCCGCGGACCGGATCCGTGCCCTGCCCAAGGGCACCGCCCTCCTCTTCGCGACCGGCCTGCGCGCCGCCATGCTCGACCTTCGCCCCTGGTACCTCGAACCGGGCGCCGGAGAGCTGGCCGCCGCGTCCAAGGCCGCCTCAGATGCCATCACCGCCCGGGCCGTCGCCAAGGTCGAGCCCACACGGGCCGAGCCTGGCCGCGAAAACTTCGGGCTGGCCGCATGAACGATCTGATCGTGGACCTCTTCGCCGGCCCGGGCGGCTGGGGGCACGCCCTGCACGTCCTGGGCGTACGCGACGTCGGCCTGGAGTGGGACGAATGGGCCTGCAAGACCCGCGCGGCAGCCGCGCAGACCACCATCCGCACCGACGTCGCCCTCTACCCCGTGCGGCCCTTCGTGGGCCGGACCCGCGGGCTCATAGCGAGCCCGCCCTGCCAGGCGTGGAGCATGGCCGGCAAACGCCTCGGCTTGATCGACCAGCCGCTTGTCCACCAGGCCGTCGCGGACCTGGCCGCCGGCCGGGACACCCGGGAACAGCTCCTCACCGCCTGCCAGGACCAGCGGTCGCTGCTGGCCGCCGAGCCGATGCGCTACCTCCACGCCCTGCACCAGGCCGGCGAGCCGGAATGGGTGCTGATGGAGGAGGTCCCCGACGTCGCGCCCCTGTGGAAGCAGTACGCCGCCGTGCTCCGCTCCTGGGGGTTCTCCACCTGGAGCGGCATCCTCAATGCCGCCGACTACGGCGTGCCGCAGACGAGGAGGCGGGCGATCCTGATCGCCTCCCGCACCCACACGGCGGCGCCGCCCGAGCCGACGCACGCCAGGTTCGGTGAGCCGGAGACCTTCTTCGGGCCCGGCCGCCGGACCTGGGTGTCCATGGCCGAAGCCTTGGGCTGGGGGCGCACCGACGGGCCCGTACCCACCGTGTGCGCCGGCGGCGGACCCGGAGGCGGACCGGAGCCCTTCCCCTCCGGCTCCCGCAAGACGCTCTCCGACGCCCGCGACCGCGGCGCGTGGAAGAACCCCCCGCTCCACGACCAGAACCTCAAGGCCGGACCTGCGTGCAGCTGCAGGGAGGAATCTCAGCTGACGCCTCGGTGTACGGGCGGACGGGACTGGGTCCTGCGCAGCAACAGCCAGGCCAACGCGGCGATCCGCTCCGTGAGCGAGCCGGCCGCCACCCTGTTCTTCGGCAATCGCGCCAACGAATGCGTCTGGACCACCACAGGCCCCACGGAGACGGCGCCGCCTGCGATCCGTATCACCGCCGAGGAAGCCGGGATCCTGCAGTCCTTCCCGCTGGCCTACCCCTGGCAGGGCAACAAGGGCCAACGCTTCTCTCAGATCGGGAACGCCGTTCCGCCCCTGTTCGCAGCCCATTTGATCGCACCACACGTCGAACGCGTACTCACCCGCGACGACTTCGCCCTGGCGGCATGATGTCCGACGCCACCCGCACCCAAGCCGACGAGGACGTCCTGCAGTACCCGACGCCGCCGCCCGTGGTCCACTACGCGGAACAGGCTCTGCTCGGGGCCCTGCTCCTGGTTCCCGAGCGGCTCAAGACCATCGGGCCGCTCGAACCCGAGCACTTCGCCAACACCGCGCACAGCGCCCTGTTCGCGGCGATGCGCACGGTGCCCCCTCCCCCGCCCGAGGTCCATCGAACCAGCCCGCTGTGGCCGAACCAGCTCCTCGACGCGGCCCAGCCCCAAGCCCGAGCCCTGACGGCCTCCTACCTGCACACCCTCATCAGCGTGTGCCCCGCAGACGCCCACGCCCCTGCCTACGCGCAGATGGTCCGTTCCGGACACGCCCGCCGCGTTCTGCGTCGCCATGCCGGTCTCCTCGCCCAGGCCGTCCGCGCCCCGGGGCCCGATCCGGCCCGGGCTGTCCTCACCCGGGCCGACCAGCTCGCCGTATACCTCGACGAGCTGGCAACTGCCTTCCCCTCCCACCCCGGCTCGATGCCCCGGACACCGGCTGCGCCTTCAGCGGCGGTGCAGGCATCGGTCGAGGCGGGGGACGAGGAGCGGATGCTGCTGGCCGCAGCCACCGCCCGCCCCGAGGATCTGCCGCGGCTGCTGTGGCTGCACGAAAGCGACCTGACCACTCCGATGCACGCCGCCCTCTTCGCCTGCCTCACCGGCATGGCCCGCCGTGGCGTACCCGTGGACCCGATCACCGTGCTGTGGGAGGCACAGCAGCGCGGTCTTCTTCACGACGGGTTCGGTCCCACCGATGTCCTCAACGCGGTCTCCCACCCCGCAGGTGCACCCGAGCACTGGGCGCAGAAGATCCTCCAGCGCGCGCTCCTGCGTCAAGCCGAAGATGTCGCCGCCCGGATCGGGGCTCTCACTGCCGACGAGGCCACCACGGTCCATCAGCTGGCCACTGGCAGCCGCCGGGCCCTCGCCCCACTGTCCTCCGTCCGGGCCCGCTGGCACCAGGCCCTCGGAGACACAACTTCAGGAGCACGCGCCGCTGCTCCCACGACTGTCCAGACCTCAGCGCTCCGGCAGTCGGCCGCACGGGCCAGCCCGGCCGTGCGCCGCCCTGCACGACCCGCCCTCTGATGGGCGGCTGGGCGATACATGGCGCACGATCCCCGGTTTCCGAAACCGGGGATCGTGCGGAACATGGACAACTCCACCGCCGCGTCCTGTCCGCCACGTCGAAAGGCCCCCCGCCGAGAACCCTCACTCCCGCCGTCACTCACGCACGCCCCGCTCTGGTGTCCCGGAACGATCTCGGCGTCCAGTCGACGACTCCTACGCCGCCGCGTAGGACAGCCGGAACAGCTCCACCGCTCGCTCGACGTCCTCCTCGGAGCGCAGCCGGACCTCTAGGTCGCCGGTGCCGTGGTGCCCCACTCCGGTCACGTCCCTGGTGAAGCCCGGCACGAGGTCGACGGCCGCAGGAGTGGCCTTGAGGTACACGAGGAGCTTGTCCTGTCGTGGCGTCACGCAGGCGAAGTTCCGGAGCCTCTGGTAGGCGTCGTACTGCTGGCGCCTGACCTTCTTGACGTCGTCCCCCAGCCCCAGCAGCAGCGCGTCCACCGCCGACGCCAGGTAGGCGACTGCCTGAGGGGCCCGCTGGGCGGGCAGGGTGCCGGCAGCACCGACACGACGGATACGCGTGGGCGCTTTGGTCCGGCCAAGCACCGAAGCGGCAACCGTCTCGAGCGCGATGTGGTGTTCGCCGTATAGGCGATAGCGGACCAGATCGATCGAGCGGCTGTGCTCGCGCACCGCATGAAGGTCGTAGCGGGTGAAGTCGCCGGCGATGCAGATCAACCGGGGCGTGCTCCACAACACCTGCGAAGCTGCGGTCGTCCCGAGGCGCTCGCGCACCAGCGCCTGGAACTCAGTCCGGTGGTCCACCAGCCACGCCATATAGAAAAGGCCCTGGTTGATGACCCCTGGGTCGGTCGCACGCTTGTACTCGACGATCACCGGAGCACCGTTCTCGTCGAGCCCCAGCGAGTCGATGCGTCCACCGTGCGCGGGTCCGGTGCTGTACTCGGAGGCAAGGAATCGCACTCCGAGCATCGCCTCCATCGCCCCCTCGACCAGGCTCTGCACATCAGCCTCAGCTTCGGCCAAGCTCGGCGTGACCTCGGCCACTCCGCCCTTCGTGTAGAACAGCTTCAGACTCAACACCCCCATGTCGCCTTTGCCGACGGGTAACACCCGCAGGTCGAGGGATATTTCCGCCAGCTTTAGGCGCACTAACCACCTTGGGAGCGATATCAGTTCCCGAGGCTGCCTGGTGGTCTGGTCCCTGCGCGATCACGACGCCGCTGAGGAGGAGTGATGCCAGTCAGGCGGATCGCGGTTGCCGCTGTGTTGATCGGCGCACCCTTGGTCACGCTGGTCCACCTGCGGCTCGGGCTGAAAGCCGAAGCGGCAGGCGCCGAGGTGGCGGCCATGTCCGGCCAGGATGGAAGGCTTGAGTCATGACCCTTCACGCATGGCTGGACGTCCGGCGTTTCTGGCAGCCAGGGCATGCGCCCGCGCTGCTGATGATTCCGCTCGGGCTGATCGCCACCGTGTGCGTAGTGGATGTTCTGGCTCCGCCGCACATCCATCTCGGTCCACTACTGGTGGCAGCGCCCGCGATCACGGTGGCGTTCGGCGGCCACCTCACGACCTGGTCGACGGCAACCACATCAGCGCACCACCTCCCGATCCCGGTGGTCTCACAACACCGATCCCCAGCCACCACACCCGACAGGTATCTCATTCCAGTGTCCGAATCGTGGACACTACTCGTCGCTGAGCGATCGGGCACCCTACTCTGGCCGGGCAGCTGGTTCGCCCCGTCCGCCAGGCGGGATGCGTCGTAAGAGGGAACCCGGTGGGAATCCGGGACTGCCCCGCAGCGGTGAGCGGGAACGACCGCCGTCATACGCACTGGGACCGGACAACGGTCCTGGGAAGCGACGGCCAGTAGGTGCCCGCCGGGAGACCGGCAGGCGTGCCCGCGAGTCCGAAGACCTGCCCGTTGCCCGCACGCGGACGTATGCCGCATGCGGACATCCCGGTGACCTCGTGGGCGGGTCGGCGTACACAGCGAGCGGCACGTGCGGTGTTCCCTCCCGCGGCGTGGTCCGCGCGTTCTGTCGTCCCTTCGCGTCCGCGTCCCGTCGTCCGGGATGTTCTGGACACATCTCGCGAAGGAGAGTTCCGTGACAGCGAAGCCCGCAGCCGCGGCAGCACGAGCCACCGTGTACGGCTACCCCCGCCAAGGACAGAACCGCGAACTGAAGAAGGCGATCGAGGGCTACTGGAAGGGCCGCGTCACAGCCGACGCCCTCCGGCAGACCGCCTCCGACCTGCGCCGTTCGAACTGGCAGCAGCTGACCGACGCCGGTATCCACGAGGTGCCGACCGGTGACTTCTCGTACTACGACCACGTACTCGACACCAGTGTGATGGTCGGCGCTGTCCCCGAGCGGCACCGGACGGCGGTCGCCGCCGACGCGCTCGACGGCTACTTCGCGATGGCCCGCGGCACCCAGGACGTGGCGCCGCTGGAGATGACCAAGTGGTTCGACACGAACTACCACTACCTGGTCCCCGAGCTCGGCCCGGACACTGTCTTCACCGCCGATTCCACCAAGCAGGTCGCCGAGCTGAAGGAGGCCGTCGCGCTCGGCCACACCGCGCGCCCGGTCCTCGTCGGCCCCATCACGTACCTGCTGCTGGCCAAGCCCGCCCCGGGCGTGGCCGCCGACTTCCAGCCGATCACGCTGCTCGACCGGCTCCTGCCCGTCTACGCCCGGGTCCTGGCCGAGCTGCGCGCCGCGGGCGCCGAGTGGGTGCAGCTGGACGAGCCCGCCCTGGTCCAGGACCGCACCCCGGCTGACCTGAACGCCGCCGCCCGTGCCTACCGCGAGCTCGGTGCGCTGACGGAGCGGCCCAAGGTGCTCGTGGCCTCCTACTTCGGCCGACTCGGCGAGGCTCTCCAGGTCCTCGCCGCCGCCCCGGTAGAGGGTCTCGCCGTCGATTTCACCGACTCCGCCGCCGCGAACCTGGACGCCCTCGCCTCCGTCGGCGGGCTGCCGGGCAAGCGCCTGGTCGCGGGCGTCGTCAACGGCCGGAACATCTGGATCAACGACTACCAGAAGTCCCTGACCACTCTCGGCACCCTCCTCGGCCTCGCCGACCAGGTCGACGTCGCCGCCTCCTGCTCCCTGCTGCACGTACCGCTCGACGCGAGTGCCGAGCGGGACATCGATCCGCAGATCCGGCGCTGGCTCGCCTTCGCCCGCCAGAAGACCACCGAGATCACCACCCTCGCCCGCGGTCTCGCCCAGGGCACCGACGTGATCGCTGCGGAGCTGGCTGCGAACCGTGCCGACCTCGCCTCGCGCGCCCATTCCGCCATCACCCACGACCCGGCTGTCCGCGCCCGCACCGCGGCCGTCACCGATGCGGACGGACGGCGCTCCCAGCCCTACGCGCAGCGGACTGTCGCACAACGCGCCCACTTGGGCCTGCCGTTGCTGCCGACCACCACCATCGGCTCGTTCCCGCAGACCGACGAACTGCGCGTGGCCCGCGCCGACCTGCGGGCCGGCCGGACCGACGCGGCCGGGTACGAGGAGCGGATCGAGAACGAGATCCGCGAGGTGATCTCGTTCCAGGAGAAGACCGGCATCGACGTCCTGGTGCACGGCGAGCCCGAGCGCAACGACATGGTGCAGTACTTCGCCGAGCAGTTGACGGGCTACGTGGCGACCCAGCACGGCTGGGTGCAGTCGTACGGCACCCGCTACGTCCGGCCGCCGGTCCTGGCCGGGGACATCTCCCGCCCGGAGCCGATGACCGTGCGCTGGACCACGTACGCCCAATCGCAGACCTCCAAGCCGGTCAAGGGCATGCTGACCGGCCCTGTCACCATGCTCGCCTGGTCCTTCGTACGCGACGACCAGCCGCTCGGCGACACCGCCCGCCAAGTGGCGCTCGCACTGCGCGACGAGGTCGGCGATCTGGAAGCGGCCGGGACTTCGGTGATCCAGGTCGACGAGCCGGCACTGCGCGAGACGCTGCCGCTGCGGGCCGCCGACCACGCCGAGTACCTCGCCTGGGCGACCGAGTCCTTCCGGCTCACCACCAGCGGCGTCCGGCCGGACACCCAGATCCACACCCACATGTGCTACGCGGAGTTCGGCGACATCGTCCAGGCCATCGACGACCTCGACGCCGACGTCATCAGCCTGGAGGCCGCCCGCTCCCACATGCAGGTCGCGGACGAGCTGGCCGAGCACGGTTACCCCCGTGAGGCCGGACCCGGCGTCTGGGACATCCACTCCCCGCGCGTCCCGAGCACCGACGAAGCCGCCGGGCTCCTGCGCAAGGGGCTGGACGCCATCCCGGCGGAGCGGCTGTGGGTCAACCCCGACTGCGGTCTCAAGACCCGCGGTTGGCCCGAGACTCGTGCCTCCCTGGAGAACCTCGTCGCCGCCGCCCGCGAGGTCAGGGCGGAGCTGGCAGTCGAGAACGGCTGATGCACATGGTCTGGGCCGGACGCCGAGGCGTCCGGCCCAGACCGGCCACAACCAGACAGGAGCGACGCGGGCCCGGCAGACGGGAAGGTCTCAGGTGGCGAAGCGGAACCCCCGGCACATCATGGTCGACGGGCAGCCCATGGTGGCCCTGACCCCCAAGGAATACGCCGGTCTCATGACCATGCGCAGTCAGGTGGGCGGGCTGGGGGCCCGGCTGCGCGTCGTGCGCGACACGCTGAGGGACACGACCGAGTTCCTTTCGGCGCTGCTCGCCGCACTCGAAGCAGACGACATTGCCGGACATCATCACTCGGCCGGAAGTGCCGCGCCCCCTGTTGCAGTCCTGCTCGCCTCGGCACCCGAACTCCTGCATCACGCCAGCCGCGTTGTCGGGGCTCCCCACCGCCGTTCTTCCCGACGGCGTAGGCACTGAGCTACAGCATCCTCGGCCCCGGGGTCCCGCGAAAGCGGTCACATTTGGAGACAGTCAGCATGTCCACCCACGTACCGACCCGCCGCGTCGAAGTCCTCGGCCCTGCGGGCCATCGCCATAGCGAGATCCTCACTCCGGAGGCGCTGGAATTCCTGGCGCGGCTCGACGCCGCGTTCGCGGACCGCCGCCGCGAGATCCTCACGGCACGCCTCCACCGTTCGGACCGCCTTGCCTCGGGATCTCCGCTGGGCTTCCCTCGTGCCACCTCGGGCGTCCGAGACGCTCCCAACTGGCGGGTCGCACCTCCGGCTGACGACCTGACCGATCGCCGTGTGGAGATCACCAGCCCTCCCACGCCCCGCATGGCCGTCAACGCGCTCAACTCCGGCGCCCAGGTGTGGATGGCCGACTTGGAGGACGCCACCTCCCCCCTCTGGGAGAACATCGTCGGAGGCCAGTTGACCCTGCTCGACGTGTGTCGGCGGCGCATAGACTTCACCACCCCGGAGGGCAAGGCGTACCGCATCGGTACGGACTTGCCGGCCATCATGGTCCGCCCGCGTGGCTGGCACCTGGAAGAGGAACACCTGGCGGTCGAAGGCCGGTTCCTGTCGGCGTCCCTGGTCGACTTCGGCCTCTACTTCTTCCACTGCGCTCAGCACCGGATCGACAGCGGCTCCGGCCCGTACTTCTACCTCCCCAAGCTGGAGAACCGGTACGAGGCGCGACTGTGGAACGACGTGTTCCTCCTTGCCCAGGACCTCCTCGGCATCCCGCGCGGCACGATCCGAGCCACCGCCGTCATCGAGACGGTCACGGCCGCGTTCGAGATGGAGGAGATCCTCTACGAACTGCGCGAGCACAGCGCCGGCCTGAACGCCGGTCGCTGGGACTACCTCTTCAGCTTCATCAAGACCTTCGGCCACCACCCTCGCTTCCTCCTACCGGATCGCACCGAGATCGCCATGACCGCTCCGTTCATGAGGGCGTACACCGAACTCCTCGTCCGCACCTGCCACCGGCGCGGCGCCCACGCGATCGGCGGTGTCGCCGCCCACGTACCCGACAGGGCCCCCGCGGCCGACCAGGCCGTGCTGGCCAAGGTGAGCCTCGACAAGGAACGGGAGGCCGCAGACGGTTTCGACGGGGCCTGGATCGCCCACCCCGCCCTTGTACCCGTCTGCCGCAAGGTCTTCGATCGAGTCCTCGCCGACCGCCCGCACCAGATTCACCGCGCGCTCGGCGACGTGGAGGTGAGCGCGGCCGATCTGCTGTCCGTACGCCGCTCCACCCTGCCTCCGTCGAGGGAACAGGTTCGGTCGAACGTGTCTGTTGCACTGCGGTACTTCGATGCCTGGCTACGCGGACAGGGGGCCGTCGCTCTGGACGGGCTGCTGGAGGACACGGCCACGGCCGAGATCGCCCGAGCCCGGATCTGGCAGTGGACTCGGCATCGCCTGATCTCCCAGGAGGAACTGCGCGGTCTGATCGACAACGAGTCCGCCACCCTGACCCGAGAACAGCCCGGCGCACTGGTTTCCGAGGCTCGTGAGGTCCTCGAACGGTCGATCTCGACGCGTGAGTTGCCGGCCTTCTTCACCCCCGAGGCGTACCGCCGCCACCTGGTCCGCCACGCGGCGGTGTCGTCATGAGTTCGTTCAGCGCCCGGACGGGTACATCGCGCGCGAGCAGCCTTGAGGAAAGCGTCGTCGCGGGTTTGCCGAACTGGGACCGGTGCGCGGTCATGGGCGTGGTGAACGTGACCCCTGATTCGTTCTCCGACGGCGGTTACTGGTTCGACACGGCAACCGCGGTCAAGCACGGTCTGGATCTCGCGGCTGAAGGCGCCGATCTGGTCGACGTCGGTGGCGAGTCGACGCGCCCCGGGGCCTCCCGCGTCGACGAGGAGGAGGAGTTGCGGCGCGTCATCCCGGTCGTTCGGGACCTGACGGCCGAAGGTGTCCTGGTGTCCGTCGACACCATGCGCGCTTCTGTCGCCGCACGGGCAATCGACGCCGGCGCTGTCCTTGTCAACGACGTCAGTGGGGGCCTGGCAGACCCCGCCATGGTCCCGGCCGTGGCAGCCGGCTGCGTGCCCTTCGTGGTCATGCACTGGCGGGGGTTCAGCCACGACATGAACAGCCGCGCGGTGTACGAGGATGTGGTGCGGGAGGTTGTCACGGAACTCGGAGCCCGTGTCGAGGCTGTGGTTTCCGCCGGCATCCCTCTGGAGCGGCTGGTGGTCGACCCGGGGCTGGGCTTCGCCAAACGAGCTGAGCACGACCTCAGTCTGGTCGCCGGCCTGGCCGAGGTGTGCTCGCTGGGCCGTCCCGTACTGGTCGCGGGCTCCCGGAAGAGATTCCTCGGACACGTCTTGGCGAACGCGGACGGCACACCGCCACCCGCACACGGGCGGGACGCCGCCACTGCCGCGCTCTCCGCGATCGCCGCCTATCAGGGAGCTTGGGCCGTCAGGGTCCACGACGCCCGTGCGACGGCGGACGCGGTCAGGGTCGCTCGCGCGATCGCTGCGGCCCGCTGAACAGCCCCAGGTCCAGCCGGGCGCGTGTGGCGCGTACCGCACCTGACAAGGGTGGCGGCGGTGGCGCAAAAGTACGTAGCATGCGGTCGTTCCACTCGCAGGTGGAACGACAACTGAATGCCTATCAATTGGGGAAAGCCGGTGTGAATCCGGCACTGACCTGCAACCGTAAGTGGCAGAAAATCATCTGTCACGAGTCGGATCACCCATTGCGTAGGTGTACCGCTTCCCACTGTCATGGTCTGCAGCACGAAGCCCGGCAACTGCCCTGGACCCTGCCCCATTCGTTTCCGAATGCACGGCAGGGTTTCCTCCTGCGACAGCCCTCCGGGAGCCTGTTGCCGGCCTCTTCTCGAAGGGATCTGCGCCATGCTCGGCGTCAGACCACCGGTCAAGATTGGCGCCGCTCTCGGCGCCGGGGGCTCGTTCCTCGCCGCCTGCCTGATCACCCTCACGCCCAGCGCGGCCGCAGCACCCCAGCCGGACACCGCCACGGCCGCTGCCCGCTGGCAGGCCGGCGAGCTCGAGAACGGCGGGATACCCGGCTTCTCCCCCGGGCAGTCCGACTGGGGCCTGACCATTGACACCCTTATCGCCCTCAAGGCCACAGGGGCGGACGAGAAGGCCGCCGCGGAAGTCGTCGCGAACCTCAAGACGCACGTACGCGACTACAACAGCAACGACGCCTGGGGCGAACCCGGCCAGCGGGTGTCGGGCGCCACCGCCAAGCTCCTGTACGCGGCCGTGGCTGCCGGGGAGGACCCCACCAAGTTCGGCAAGTACGACCTGCGCCAGGAAACCCTCGACCTGATCGCAGGGCCCGGCTCGGGTGCGGAGAAGGGCCGGGTGAAGGACAAGATCACCTCTGGCGAGGACAGCAGCAACACGTTCGGCCAGTCCCTGGCCGTCCTCGGTCTCGCACGCAGCGGGGACGTGCCGCAGAGCACCGTCGACTTCCTGATGGACCAGCAGTGCGCCGCCGGCGGCTTCCGCCTCTACCCGTACGCCTTCGGCAGCACGAAGGTGACCGGGAACTGCGATGCCCAGGGTGCCGACGCGATACTCGACCCCGATTCGACGGCCATGGCCGTGCAAGCTCTGCTCGCGGCGGCGGACGATGGTGTCGAAGGCGCCGCCTCGGCGGCGAAGAAGGGCGGTGACTGGCTGGCCAAGGTTCAGCAGGCCGACGGTTCGCTGATCGGGTCCGGCCCCACTGCCTTCCCCAACGCGAACAGCACGGGCCTGGGAGGCCAGGCACTGGCGGCCACGGGCCACCAGGAGGCCGCGGACAAGGCTGCTTCCTGGATCAAGGCTCGCCAGATCAGCGCGGCCAACGCGGGCGCAGCGTCGGCAGAGATCGGTGCCATCGCCTACAACGACGAAGCACTGGACGGGGCCAAAGCCGACGGCATCCCGGAATTCGGGCGCGACCAGTGGCGCCGGTCCACCCCGCAGGCTCTGCTGGCGCTGGCACAGGTCCCGCTCGCGAAGATCGGCCTCACCGACCAGAAGCCGAGCCCCGACCCGAGCGGCAAGCCGTCGGGGGACCCCTCCAAGAGCCCCAGCGGCAAGCCGTCGGTTGACCCCTCGAAGAGTCCCTCCGGAACCCCGAGCGGAAGCCCGTCCGGCACTGCGAGCGGCGGCGCCTCCCCCACCCCGAGCGGCACCCCGTCCGCGGGCGGATCCGCCGGCCCGGCCTCCACGACAGGCACGGTGCCGAACGGCTCCGCCGCCAGTGGCGGGAGCGGCCCTCTGGCCAGCACCGGCAGCAACGCCCTGCTCCTCGGGGGCACGGCAGTTGCACTGACCGCGGGCGGCTACACCGCGCTCCGCACTGCCAAGCGCAAGCGGGGGTCACACGCGTGACGCTCAAGGCGCCGCGCTGACACAGTTTCCGGTCCGGGGCGCTCACTCTGGCCTTCGGCTCCGCCGAGATCCGTATGGCTCCACGCGGATCTCATACTCGGTCGAGCGCGACAAGGGCACCCCGGGCCACTGCTCAGAAGGCAATGGCGTCACCGTGGTCGATCGGTGGTGCCGGCCTGGTCTGCGGCCCCGGCTCAAGCCTCCCGCTGGTCGCCGTATCCCTGCTCGTGCCTGGGCTGTTGAAGGCCGGCTCTCCGTCCGTGGCCGCCGTTATCGGCCGCGTTGTGTCGGCCACCCTGCGCCGGACCGCCTTGGAGGCGCCGGTCACCTTGACCCAATCCAAGCCCGGCGTACCCGCCGGAGCCTGTGTGTCCTTGGCCGTATCACCGACTGAGCGGCCTCGAACGAGAGAGAAGAACCCTTATGAGAATGACGTATCGGCATGCCGTACGCGCGATGCGCGCCGCCGTGCTGTCCATCGCCATGGTCCTGGGACTGGGCGCGGTCAACGTGGCCACCGCTCCGGAAGCAACGGCGCTGACCGGTCTGGGAACTGCCGGTTACTGCCCGAACGGCAACGGCGTCACGGTCGTCGTCGACTTCCAGGAGCTCGGCGGATCGACCATCACCCGTTGTGCCCCTGGCGACCAGGCCACGGGGCTCGCAGCCCTCAAGAACGCCGGCTTCTCGATCGCCGGCACCCAGCGTTGGGGCGAGGCCTTCATCTGCCGCATCGAGGGCAAGCCCACCGCCGCCACCGAGGCGTGTGTGAACACGCCTCCGGCCTCCGCCTACTGGTCGTACTGGCACGCCCCCAACGGCGGCAACTGGACCTACAGCACGTCCGGCGCTTCGGCACGCAAGCCTGCGCTCGGCAGCTTCGAAGGCTGGTCGTTCTCCCTGAACAAGACCGCGAGCACGAACCCGCAGCCCCGCGTCGCCCCCGTCCGCCCGTAGGCGGGCCCGGGTGCAGCAGCCCAGCCGTGACCGTCAGGGCTGCTGCCCCGTCCCGCAGCGCCTCGCTTCGCGATTTGATGGAACGAAGAACGGTGAGAGCGCGACGACACCACTCGCCGCACCCCCACCGTTCCCGCGTACCTCCGGTGCACCCTCAGCTCCGGAGCCGTGCCGGGTCCCTCAGACCCGGCCGTATGTGTGGAACCCTCGGCCGCTCTTGCGCCCCAGCAGCCCCGCCTGCACCATCCGCTGGAGCAGCGGGGGCGGGGCGTACAGGGGTTCCTTGAATTCCTCGTACAGCGACTCCGCGATCGCGACCACGGTGTCGAGGCCGATCAGGTCGGCGAGCTTGAGGGGGCCCATGGGGTGAGCGCAGCCCAGCTCCATGCCGGCGTCCACGTCGGCGGCGCTCGCGAACCCGGATTCGGCCATGCGGATGGCGGAGAGCAGGTACGGGACCAGCAGCGCGTTGACGACGAAGCCCGCCCGGTCCTGGGACCGGACCGTGGTCTTCCCTAGAGCATCACGGGCGAACGTCTCGACTGCCGAGAGGGTATCCGCCGACGTGTGGAGGGACGAGACGACCTCGACCAGCGGCAGGACGGGAACGGGGTTGAAGAAATGTAGGCCCACGACCCGGTCGGCGCGGCCGGTGGCCATGCCCAGCCGCATGATCGGGATGGCCGAGGTGTTCGTGGCGAGGATGGCCTCCGGATCCGCGACGATCTTGTCGAGGGCCGTGAATATCTCCGTTTTGGCTTCGGGGTTCTCGGTGACGGCCTCGATGACGAGCTGCCGGTCACCAAGATCCTCCAGGTCGCCGGTGAAGACGAGGCGGGCCAGGGCGTCCTCGGCGGAGAAGCGGTCGAGCTTGCCGCGCTGCACCGCTCGCTCCAGGGAAACGGCCACGCGTTGACCGGCCGCTCGGGCGGCGGTGGCGTCCGCTTCGGCCACGACGGTGTCGAGGCCGGCTCGGGCGCACACCTCGGCGATGCCCGCGCCCATCTGGCCGCCGCCGACGACACCGACTCGCCGGATGCCGGCAGGCTGCGGGAGGGCGTTCACGCGTTCACCTGCGCGGGAATGCGGCGGACCAGGTGACGGGTGTAGGCGGCGGGCGTGAAGAACGGCGGGAGCTGCATCGACAGTGCCGAGTCCACGAAGACCTCCCGGGCTTCGAGGGTAAGTGCCTGCGGGTCCTCGGCCTCCAGGGCCGCGCATTCGGCGTCGAGGAGATCGACGACGGCGCCCCGGTCCACCCGGTCGTGGCGCAGCCACTGCCAGATCTGGACGCGGGCGATCTCGGCGGTGGCCGCGTCCTCCATCAGGCCGTTCAGGGCCACGGCGCCCCTGCCGCGCAGCCAGGCGTCGAAGTAACGCAGGGCCACGGCCACGTTGGAGCGGATGCCCTCGGAGGTCGGCGGGGCCGCGATCCTGCGGACGGACAGCAGGTCGGCGGCCGTGACCTCGACGTCCTCCCGAGTGCGTTCCAGCTGGTTCGGCCGGTCCCCGAGGACGCCGTCGAAGACCTCGCGGCAGAGGGGGACGAGGCCGGGGTGGGCGACCCAGGAGCCGTCGAAGCCGTCCTCGGCCTCCCGTTCCTTGTCGAGCCGGACCTTCGCGAACGCGGCGGCGTTCACGTCCGGGTCCTTGCTGGGAACGTGGGCGGCCATGCCGCCGATGGCGTGCGCACCTCGGCGGTGGCAGGTACGGACAAGGAGTTCGGTGTACGCGCGCATGAACGGGGCGGTCATGGTGACCGAGGCCCGATCGGGGAGCTGGAAGTCGGTGCGGTGGCCGAAGGTCTTGATGAGGCTGAAGAGATAGTCCCAGCGGCCCGCGTTCAACCCGGCGCTGTGCTCGCGCAGTTCGTAGAGGATCTCCTCCATCTCGAACGCGGCGGTGATCGTCTCGATCAGGACGGTGGCGCGGACCGTGCCGCGGGGGATTCCGAGGAGGTCCTGGGCGAACACGAAGATGTCGTTCCACAGGCGGGCCTCGGTACGGTTCTCCAGCTTCGGGAGGTAGAAGTACGGGCCGTGGCCGGCGTCGATCTGCCGCTGCGCGCAGTGGAAGAAGTACAGACCGAAGTCCACGAGCGAGGCGGACACGGGCCGGCCGTCGATCTCCAGGTGCTCCTCGGTCAGGTGCCAGCCGCGCGGGCGGACCATGATGGTCGCGAGGTCCGCGCCGAGGTGGTACTCCTTGCCCTCGGGAGTCGTGAAGTCGATGCGCCGCTCGATGGCGTCGAGCAGGTTGAGCTGGCCGCCGATGACGTTGTTCCAGGTGGGTGCGGTGGCGTCCTCGAAGTCGGCCATCCAGACCTTGGCCCCGGAGTTCAGCGCGTTGATCGCCATACGGCGCTCCGGCGGGCCGGTGATCTCCACTCGGCGGTCGGTCAGGCCGGGGGCCGGCGGGGCCACGCGCCAGTCGGTGTCGGTGCGGACAGCGGCCGTGGCGCGGGAGAAGTCCAGCGGCGTCCCGGAGGCCAGGTGGGCAGAGCGGCGTCGGCGTTCCTTGAGGATTTCCAGGCGGCGGTCCGCGAAGGCGGCGTCGAGCCGGCTGATGAACTCCAGGGCCTCGGGAGTCAGGATCTCCTCGTGGCGCTCAGCCGGCGCGCCGAGAACCCGGACGCTGCTGATCAGGGGCGTGCGTGACATGAGGTTCTTCTCCTCAGCGGTGGGCGGCGGGCGCCCGAGGAGAACCCCCTCGGGCGCCGTCGGACGGTGAGCGGCAGAGCGCCGGGCTGTACCCGGTTGGACGAAGAGCGGAGGTTCTAGTGGAACTGCTCTTCCTCGGTGGAACCGGCGAGCGCCGTGGTGGAGGAGGCGGGGTTGACCGCGGTGGAGACCAGGTCGAAGTAGCCGGTGCCGACCTCGCGCTGGTGCTTGACGGCCGTGAAGCCCTGCGCCTGGGCGGCGAACTCCCGCTCCTGGAGGTCCACGTACGCGGTCATGCCGTGCTCGGCGTAGCCGCGGGCGAGGTCGAACATGCCGTGGTTGAGGGAGTGGAAACCGGCGAGGGTGATGAACTGGAAGCGGTAGCCCATGGCGCCGAGCTCACGCTGGAACTTGGCGATCTGGTCGTCGTCCAGGGCGGCCTTCCAGTTGAAGGACGGCGAGCAGTTGTAGGCCAGCATCTGGTCCGGGTACTGCGCGTGGATCGCCTCGGCGAACTCGCGGGCCTGGGCCAGGTCCGGGGTGCCAGTCTCGACCCAGATGAGGTCGGCGTACGGGGCGTAGGCCAGGCCGCGGGCGATGACCGGTGCCATTCCGTTGCGTACGTGGTAGAAGCCCTCGGCGGTGCGCTCGCCGGTGCAGAACTCGGCGTCGCGCTCGTCGACGTCGCTGGTCAGCAGTGTGGCGGCGAGGGCGTCGGTACGGGCGATGATCAGGGTCGGGGTGTCCGCGATGTCGGCGGCCAGGCGGGCCGCGTTCAGGGTGCGGATGTGCTGCGAGGTCGGCACGAGGACCTTGCCGCCGAGGTGGCCGCACTTCTTCTCGGAGGCCAGCTGGTCCTCGTAGTGGATGCCCGCGGCGCCGGCCGCGATCATCGCCTTGGTGAGTTCGAAGGCGTTGAGCGGTCCGCCGAAGCCGGCTTCGGCGTCGGCGACGATCGGCGCGAGCCAGTCCGTCGTGTCGGTGCCGCCCTCGGCGGTGGCGATCTGGTCGGCGCGCAGCAGGGCGTTGTTGATCCGACGCACTACCTGCGGGACGGAGTTGACCGGGTACAGGCTCTGGTCCGGGTAGGTGTGTCCGGCCTGGTTGGCGTCGGCGGCGACCTGCCAGCCGGACAGGTAGATCGCCTGAAGGCCCGCTCGGACCTGCTGGACGGCCTGGCCGCCGGTGAGGGCGCCGAGCGCGTGGATGTAGTCCTGCTCGTGGAGCTGTCGCCACAGGCGCTCGGCGCCGCGCCGGGCCAGGGTGTGTTCCTCGCGGACGCTGCCCGACAGGCGGACCACGTCCTCGGCGGAGTACGTCCGCTCGATGCCCGCCCACCGCGGGTCGTCCGCCCAGCGCTGCTTGAGCTGCTCGGCCGCCGCCTTGTTCGCCTCTGCCATGACCGTCACCGTTTCCGTCGTCGCTTGTCTTGCCAATGCCCCCGGTAGGGATCCACGCATTGGCACTCTGTGCCTAGTGAAGAAGGTGCGGCCGCCGAACCCGCCCGTGGGCTGGAGCTGAGCAATGCTGCCGATCCGCCAGGAGCGGACGCGCCAGAGCATCGAAATTAGGGCATGAATCGAAGTTCTGAGGTCCTTCCCGGCCACCGGTTCCGGCTGGCCGCAGGACTGACTCTGGCATTGGCACTGGGTGCCATCAAGGAGGGACGGCTGCCAAGGTTTGCGAATCTTCGAGGCTGAAATTGCCAACCTTGCGAAGGTTACCGATGGGTACAGGTCGCCGTATGCTGACGGGACCCGTCCGACGGTGGAGGAGTCCGGTGAGCAAGACCTACGCGGGAGCACGGCTGCGGCGGCTGCGTGAAGAGCGGCGCATGACGCAGGCCGACCTGGCCAGGGTTCTGGGCATCTCGCCCAGCTACCTGAACCAGATGGAACACGACTCCCGCCCGCTCACCGTTCCGGTGCTGCTGCGCCTCACCGAGGCCTTCGGGGTGGACCCGGGGTTCTTCTCGGAGCGCGACACCAGCCGCATGGTGGCCGACCTTCGCGAGGCTCTGGCCAAGGAGGTCGCCGAAGCCCGTGTCTCTTCCTCCGACCTGGCCGAGCTGGCCACCCGGATGCCCGCGGTCGCCGCCGTCCTGCTGGACCTCGGGCGACGCGGCCAGCTCCTGGCGGAGCGGCTCGCCGACGCGGCCGAAGGCCGTGGGGGTCCGGCGGAGGCGCCGCGCTCTCCCCACGAGGAGATCCGCGAGTTCTTCTACCGGCGGCAGAACTACCTCCACGACACCGACCTCGCCGCCGAGGACCTGGCCCGCGAGATCGGCATCCGCCCCGGGGACGTCATCCGCGCCCTGACGCACCGCCTCACCGACCGGCACGGGGTGAGGATCACCGCGGACTCCGACAGGCTGCACCACTACGACGCCGAGGGCCGCGCCCTGCACCTGTCGAGCAGGCTCCGCCCCGGCCAGCAGGCCTTCCGGATGGCCACCCAGCTCGCCCTCCTCGAATACGGAGACGAGCTCGACCGGCTGGCCGCCGAGGACTTCCCGGCCGGATCCGAGGCACGCCCCTTGGCCCGGATCGGCATCGCCAACTACTTCGCCGCCGCGCTGATTCTCCCGTACACCGCGTTCCACACGGCCACCGAGGAGTTCCGCTACGACATCGAGCGCCTGACCGACCACTTCGGCATCGGCTACGAAACCGTCTGCCACCGCCTCAGCACCATGCAACGCCCCAGGCTGCGCGGGGTCCCCTTCTCCTTCGTCCGGGTCGACCGGGCCGGGAACATGTCCAAGCGGCAATCAGCCACAGGGTTCCACTTCTCCCGCGCGGGCGGCACCTGCCCGCTCTGGAACGTCTACGAGGCCTTCAGCGCCCCCGGCCGCATCCACGTCCAGGTCGCCGCCATGCCCGACGGACAGCGGTACCTGTGGACCGCCCGCGCCGTCACCCGCCACCGCGGCGGCTGGGGCGAGCCCGGCAAGACCTTCGCGATCGGCCTCGGCTGCGAGATCCGACACGCCTCGCGGCTCGTGTACGCCGACGGGCTCGACCTCGACAACACGGCGGCCGCGACCCCGATCGGCATGGGCTGTCGTCTCTGCGAGCGCCTCGACTGCCCGCAGCGGGCGGTCCCCCCGCTCGGGCGTGCCCTCGCCGTGGACGAGAACAGCAGCACGTTCGTCCCGTACCCCGTCATGGGCGCCCCCTCGTCCCCCCGCAGCTGACGCACCTGGGGTCGACCCAGGCAGCGCGGACACGCCCCGAAGCCCCTACCAGCCGTGGTGGTCATGGAACCCTCGACATATCCCGAACCCGACGTACGACTGGCGCGCCTCGCGGAAGCGGTCGGTCTCCCGCCCGCATGTCCACCGACCGATCAGTTCCTTGACGACCTCGCGCAACGGACCGGGCTGCACACCCACGACCTGCTGCTCGTCGCGGACCTACCCGTACCCGCGACCGCATGGCTCTTCGACGAGACGGCCAGCGCCTCCAGTTCCCTGGTGTCGCGTTCCCTTGCCTTGCCCCCGTCCGGCAGGCAGCTGCTGCGCACCCGTGCACGCTCCATGACCGCGCCGGCGGGCACGCTCACGCCTCGGCAGCCCCGCCCGTACGAGCAGTATCCACCGGGCTTCGGCTCGCTCCTCCTGCGGATGCTCGCGCTCCGCAACCTGAACTGGTCGGGGGCGGCCAAGGCGATGTGCCTGATGTCCGGTGTGTGCAAGGCGGCCTCGACCATCGGCGCGGTGGGACGAGGTGCCAAGGAACTCGATGCGGAGATGCTCGACGGCTTCGCGGCAACACTCGGCATCCGGGTCGCCGTGCTGGCCCACCTGACCGGAATCCGCCCGTCCGGCGAGCATCGCGAACCGGCGCCCGAGGTGGTCGACACCGCCTCGCTGATCTGGGATATCCGGCACTTGACTTGGGACCAGGAAGGCGAGCTCACCGCGTACGCGGAGGTGCTGGGCAGGAAGTAAGACCATCCGGGGCGCCGGATCACCCGCTTTTGAACACCGGGTAGGGAACGTACGTCTGCCGGTCGGGGTCGACCGCGAGGCGGCCCCCGGCCGGCGGCCTGGCCCGCTGGGCACAGTCGCGGCGCTCGCAGATCCGGCAGCCGAGCCCGATCGGGGTCGCGGCCGCCTGATCCGTCACCGCGAGGCCTTCGGCGTAGACGAGCCGGGACGCGTGGCGGAGCTCGCAGCCCAACGCAACGGCGAACTCGGCCCGGCGGGCGCGATGTCCGTAGCCTCCGCGGGTCACGGTGCGGGCGATCCAGAAGTACTTCTTGCCGTCGGGCATCTCCGCCACCTGGGTCAGGATCCGGCCCGGAGCGGAGAACGCCTCGTAGACCGTCCACAGGGGGCAGGTGCCGCCGAGGCGGGAGAAGTGGAAGTCGGTCGCGGACTGTCTCTTGGAGATGTTTCCGGCCCGGTCGGCGCGCAGGAACGAGAACGGAACTCCGCGCTGTCCGGTGCGTTGCAGGGTGCTCAGCCGATGGCAGACCGTCTCGAAGCCGACCCCGAAGCGGGCCTGGAGGAGCTCGATGTCGTAGCGCAGTTCCTCGGCCGCCGCCCGGAAGGCCCCGTAGGGCATCAAGAGGGCGCCCGCGAAGTAGTTCGCCAGTCCGACCCTGGCCAGTCCGGAAGATGCGTCAGAATCGAACTCGGTGTCGGCCACCAGGGAGTCGAGCAGCGGCCCGTGCGCCAGCAGTGCCAGTTGGGTGGCGAGCTGGAAGGCACGTTGTGCGTCGGTCAGCCAGGGTGACAGGAACAGCAGGCCGCGTTCGCGATCGAAGCGGCGGGCGTCCGAGGACCAGTCCGGAGCGCCGTCGTAGAGGGTCACTCCGTGCCGGGTGGCGAGAACTTCGGCGAGGCGGTCCGCCGTGCGGGACACGGAGCCGCCGCCCAGGGTCGATGCGACGGCTTCCGCTTCGGTGTCGAGTGCGTCGAAATGGTTGTGGTGGGCGTAGAAGAAGTCCCTTACTTCGTCGTGCGGTTCGGCGCGCACCACGACCGTCGAGTCCCCCGGCGGGGCCAGGGCGGCGACCTGCTCGGCCGCGTCGCGGTAGCGGTGGTGGAGCGCGACGAGGGCCTTCGCGATGTCCGGGTGGTCCCGGGCCATGTCCGCGATCTCCTCGGAGGCCACCGAGACCCCGCCGGCTTCGTCCGCGAGGGCGGCGCGCAGATCGGTGGTGAGGCGTTCCTCGTCGGCTTCGGAGAAGAATTCGGGGTCGACCCCGAACACCTCGGCGATCTTCAGCAGGACAGGGGCGGTGAGAGGCCGCTGGCTGTGCTCGATCTGATTCAGGTAGCTGGTGGACAGGTCCAGGGCATGGGCCAGCTCCACCTGGTTCATGCCCCGCTCACGGCGCAGCCTGCGCAGTTTCGCGTGGGCGTAGATCTTGCGTCCGGCCGTACGTCCCATGTGGCGACAGCGTTCCTTCCACCCGTTCCTCTCTTGCGAAGGTAGCACTCGCCCCTTTCGCAAGATTCGCAGATTCGCAGGATTCGACGGTACTGATTCCGCAGGTTGGAGCTGTCGCATCGGCTCCGGATGCGGGGAAAGCTGAGGCATCGAAACCTTCGCTTTCCGCACCCGAGGAGTTCCGTGATCGAGCACGAGGTACGCGTCCATCCCAGCGCCGACCGCCTTCCGCGCGAGCGGCAGCTCGCCTGGAAGCTGGCCGAGGCGGCCACCGGCACCAAGCCGGCCGCCTCCCTCGACCCTCAGGCCGCCGACATGGCGGTGAACCGGATCGTGGACAACGCCTCCGTGGCCGTGGCCTCCCTGCTGCGCCGCCCGGTCGCGGTGGCCCGGGCCCAGGCCGTACCCCACCGGGCAGCACCCGGAGCCTCCGTCTTCGGGCTGCCGCCGGAGGTACGGGTCTCCCCCGAATGGGCGGCCTGGGCCAACGGCACGGCCGTGCGCGAGCTCGATTTCCACGACACCTTCCTGGCCGCCGACTACTCCCACCCGGGCGACAACATCCCGCCCCTGCTGGCCGTTGCCCAGCACACCGGCCGCTCGGGCGCCGACCTCCTGCGCGGCATCATCGCCGCCTACGAGGTCCACGTCGCCCTGGTCCGCGGCATCTGCCTGCACGAGCACCGCATCGACCACGTGGCCCACCTGAGTGCCGCCACCGCCTGCGGGCTCGGGGCGATGCTGGACCTCGACACGGCGACGGTCTACCAGGCTGTCCAGCAGGCGGTGCACACCACAACGGCCACCCGGCAGTCCCGCAAGGGAGAGATCTCCAGCTGGAAGGCCTACGCCCCGGCCTTCGCCGGAAAGGCCGCGATCGAGGCCGTCGACCGTGCAATGCGCGGCGAAGGCTCCCCCTCCCCCATCTACGAGGGGGAGGACGGCTTCCTCGCCCGGATGCTGAACGGACCGCAGGCCGCCTACACCGTGTCACTACCCGCCCCCGGAGAATCCCGGCGGGCGATCCTCGACACCTACACCAAGGAATACTCCGCCGAGTACCAGGCGCAGGCGATCATCGACCTCGCCCGCCGGATGCGCGAGAAGACCGGCCCGACCACCGCAATCCGCGAGGCCGTCCTGCACACCAGCCACCACACCCACCACGTGATCGGCTCCGGCTCCGGCGACCCCCAGAAATACGACCCGACGGCCAGCCGCGAAACCCTCGACCACTCCATCCCGTACATCCTCGCCGTCGCTCTGGAGGACGGCACTTGGCACCACGAGCGGTCCTACGCCCCCGAGCGCGCCCAGCGGCCCGCGACCGTCGAGCTGTGGAAGAGGATCTCCACCGTCGAGGACCCCGAGTGGACCCGCCGCTACCACCACCCCGACCCGGAGCGCCGGGCCTTCGGCGGACGCCTGGTCGTCACCCTCGACGACGGCAGCGTCATCGAGGACGAGCTGGGTGTCGCCGACGCGCACCCGGCCGGCGCGCGACCCTTCGACCGAGCCGCCTACACCGGCAAGTTCCGCACCCTGACCGAAGGCATTGTCACGGCCGGCGCCCAGGACCGCTTCCTCGACGCCGCCGGCCGGCTCGCGAAGTTGGACACCGACGGGCTCGCGGACCTGTTCCCCACGCTCGACACGGGCCGGACCGCCGCGTACGACGGGGCGCTCCCGAAGGGACTGTTCTGATGCTCCACACCCACACCACACCCGCCGCCAGGCGCCGGAGTTTCAGGAAACAGCTCTCCTCGGGGCGGCTGCTGCGCATGCCCGGCGCGATCAACCCGTACTCGGCCCGCCTCATCCAAGAGGCCGGCTTCGACGGCGTCTACCTCTCCGGAGCGGTACTCGCCGCCGACCTGGGGCTGCCCGACATCGGCCTGACGACCTCGACCGAGGTCGCGGCCCGCGCCCAGCAGATCACCCGGACCACCGACCTGCCCGCCCTCGTCGACGCCGACACCGGCTTCGGCGAACCGTTGAACGTCGCCCGCACCGTCCAGCTCATGGAGGACGCGGGCCTGGCCGGCCTCCACCTGGAGGACCAGGTCAATCCGAAGCGCTGCGGCCACCTCGACGGCAAGGCGCTCATCCCCCTCGATGCGATGCGGCGTCGGGTACGGGCAGCCGTCGACGCCCGACGCGATCCCGACTTCCTCCTCATGGCACGCACCGACGCCCGCTCCGTCGAAGGTCTGGAGGCGGCGATCGACCGCGCCAAGGCGTACGTGGACGCCGGAGCGGACGCGATCTTCCCAGAAGCTCTGGGCAGCGAGGTCGAGTTCGAGGCCTTCCGCAAGGCCGTCGACGTACCGCTGCTGGCCAACATGACCGAGTTCGGCAAGGGCCCGCTGCTGCCTGCCCGCGCCCTCGAGGACCTCGGCTACAACCTCGTCATCTACCCCGTGACCCTCTTCCGCCTCGCCATGGGCGCGGTCGAGGAGGGCTTGCGCACGATCGCGCAGGAGGGGACCCAGGAGTCCCTCCTCCCCCGCATGCAGACCCGCTCCCGCCTGTACGAGGTCCTCGACTACGAGGCGTACACCGCCTTCGACGGAAGCGTCTTCGACTTCACCCTGCCGCCCGGCACCTGACCCCACCGGAGTGAGCCATGACCGCCACCACCCCTGAGATCCACCGTGGCCTCGCCGGTGTCGTCGTCGACACCACCGCGATCTCCACGGTGATCGAGGCAACCAACTCCCTGACGTATCGCGGCTATCCGGTGCAGGAGCTGGCCGCGCACCGCTCCTTCGAGGAGGTCGCGTACCTGCTGTGGCACGGAGAGCTGCCGGACGCCGGAGAGCTGGAGCGGTTCCGGGCCCGGGAGCGGGCCCTGCGCCCGCTCGACCGCACCACGGCCGAACTGCTGGCCGGCCTGCCCCGGACCTGCCACCCCATGGACGTGCTCCGCACCGCTGTCAGCTTCTTCGGCGCGGAGGACCCCACCGAGGACGAGGAGGGCGCCGCCGGACATCTGACCAAGTCGCTGGGCCTGCTCGCCAAACTGCCGGTGGTCGTCGCCGCGGACCACCGGCGACGGCTCGGGGAAGATCCCATCCAGCCGGACCCGGAGCTCGGATACGCGGAGAACTTCTTCCACATGTGCTTCGGCGCGGTCCCGGCCCCCGAGGTGGTCCGCTGTTTCGAGATCTCGATGATCCTCTACGCCGAACACAGCTTCAACGCCTCGACCTTCACCGCCCGCGTTGTCACCTCCACCCTCTCCGACCTCTACAGCGCGGTCACGGCGGCGATCGGCGCGCTGAAGGGCCCCCTGCACGGCGGCGCCAACGAAGCGGTCATGCATATGTTGCGGGAGATCGGCGGCCCCGAGCAGGCCGCTGACTGGCTGGACCGGGCCCTGGCGGACAAGCGCAAGATCATGGGCTTCGGTCACCGGGTCTACAAGCACGGCGACTCCCGCGTTCCGATCATGCAGGAGGCCACCGACCGGCTCGTCGCCCGGGCCGCGAGCCCGGAGGTAACCCGGCTCACCGCACTCCACGCGGCCCTGCGCCACGCGATGATCGGCCGCAAGGGCATCCACCCGAACCTGGACTACCCCGCCGCACTCGCCTACCACCTGATGGGCTTCGACGTACCCATGTTCACTCCGCTGTTCGTCATGAGCAGGGTCACCGGGTGGACCGCCCACATCACCGAACAGCTCGCGCACAACGCACTGATCCGCCCCCTGGGCATCTACAACGGTCCGGATCAGCGCCCGCTCCCCCAGCCGGTCTGAGGATCGGGCAGCAATGGCCAGAGCCCTGTCTCCCCGCATGTGCGGGGAGACAGGGCTCTGGGCTGGCTGCAGGTTCCCTCGATCAGCCGAGAACCGGATCCGGCTGAGCAGCCGTCGCCTGCGCACCGGCGGGATCGGTGCGCTGGGCCAGGAGCCGCTGGGCGAGGACGCCGAAGACGATCCCGAACACCACCCACATCACGACCTGGACGGTCACCGACGCGACCCGGAACTCCCACAGCAGGGCTGCCGGGAACTCGGGCTTGACCGCGTCGGTGTTGTCCGGGAGCACCAGGAAGGCCAGCGCCGCGGCGACGACGAAACCCGCACCCGCGGTGAGGGTCGCGTTCCAATTACCCAGGCGCGGTGCCAGGCGCCTGCCCAGGATGATCGCGCCGACGCCGAGCAGGACGCTGAGCAGGATCATCAGGAAGAACAGCGTCGTGCGCTGCCCAATGGTGTCCGGGTTCCCGACGGCCGGCGGGCTGGCCGGGTACTTCAGGAACGGTACGAAATAGACGGTGGTGAAGGCACCGGCGGCCGTCAGTGCGGCGGTGCCCCGCGGGCTGAACCCGCCGACACGGCCAAGGACGAAGGAGAACGCGAGGGAGGCGATGCCGCCGAGCGCGACCCCGTAGACCAGGACACCGGTGGCCAGGCCGACGGTGGACTGGACCGGCCGGCTGACGAGCTCTTCCTCCTCCTCGGCGGGCGCAGCGGCCGCGCCGTGACCGGCGTGACCGGCGGCGGGGGCGGCGGGGGCGGCTTCCTTGGCGGCCGTGGCCTCTTCGACGGCGATGGAACCCCGAACCGGCGGCTCACCGACGACGTAGGCGACAGCGAAGGCGAACAGTCCGGCGATCAGGCCCGCGAGCATGCCGCGGACCAGCAGACCTCTGACAGTGGAGGCGTACATGGTGCGTGTGCCTCTCAGTGGCAGGGGAAGCCGAGCAGGTGGCGGCCGTCGTGGACCCACTCGTGGACGCCCTCGCCGGAGAACACGGCGGTCGCGCCCTGCTCCGCACCGACGAAGTACAGGGCCACGAGCATCAGCAGGCCGACGAACAGCGCCCAGGGCAGGACCGCGCGCACGGGCAGCGGAGCCGACGGCGACAGGGCGGTGGCGGGTATGGCAGCGGAAGCGACAGCCTCGGCCATGATGGAACCTCCTCGGGGAACAACGCGTCCCATACGGTGGTGCAGGACGACGGTCCTCGGGTCTGACTCGCCGCGCCGCCACCCGGAAGGTGTCGCCGCAGCACACAGTGGCGCGACCATGCCGGATTCACACCGGGCTTCCGTCTCGCCGTCGTCGCTATATGGAAATGTCGGCGTGAGGCTACAGCGTGCGACCGGTCCGACCAAGCGGATGAGTCCCTGATCACAGAGGCTGTCCGCTGCGCAAGACGCTCGGCTCCGGCAGGGGCGGATCGCGCGCTCACCAAGGAGACGCCCCCACTGCGGTGTGCTGAACAGCCCGGGATCATAGGGTGATCATCATGACCGATGCCCCATTGCAGGACGGAGCCAACAACCCCTTCGACGCCATCCGTGCCGGCGAAATCCGCACGGGTCGAGTCGTCAACATCTCGGACCACGAAGTGCTCGTTGAAATGGACGGATTCTCGGGCGCCAAGCCAGTCACAGCGCGCATCCTCAGCCGAGATCTATCACTCCACCTGTCTGAACATCCGTCCAAGGTGGTGGGCATCGGCCAGCGGCTCACCTTCGAGGTTTTCGAGATCGACCGCGAGCACGAGTACGTCTGGGGGTCGGCCTCCGCCTGTGAGGACCTGGCTCTGCGAGATTTCCTCTTGAGCCTCCGACGTGGTGCCATCCACAGGGGCCGGGTGCGTAGCGTCCACACTTACGGAGTCTTCGTGAACCTCGACGACGAGCCGGACGGTCTGTGCACGGGCTTCATTCGCGGGCCCGAACTGACCTGGGCCTGGATCAACGAGCCGGCCGATGTGGTCACGGTCGGACAGCCCGTCGTAGGGGAGATCCTCGACGTGAACAGGCGCCGAGGGCAGGTTCAGTTGTCCCTGAAGGCGCTCCAGACGAACCCTCTCGTACCGTTCAGGGAGCGAATCGGCCAGACCGCGGTCGGGCGGGTCACCACCTTGCTGTCGTTCGGGGCAGTCGTCCGTCTGGCCGAGGGTGTGGAGGGGTTCGTACACAACACCGAGCTGGCGGACGCGCCCGTCGACGATCCCGCTCGGATCGTCCGCGAAGGTGATGAGATCACGGTACGGATCGTCGCGGTCGACCTGGCTCGCCAACGGCTCTCCCTGTCCGCCAGGTCCTGTAGGACCCTGGAACGCCAGACTGACGAGCCGCGTCCAGGACGGTGACCAGCGTTCGGTGGACGGCTGGCCTGCCGTCCACCGAACGCTGCACGCGGTCAGCTGTGTGTGAAGTGCGGCGGGCGCTTGTCCACGAAGGCGGACATGCCCTCCTTCTGGTCGGCGGTGGCGAACACCGCGTGGAAGAGGCGGCGTTCGAAGCGGACGCCTTCGGCGAGGGTGGTCTCGAAGGCGCGGTTGACCGCCTCCTTAGCCATCATCGCGACCGGCTTGGACATCTCGGCGACCGTCGTCGCCACGGCGAGGGCCTCGGCGAGCAGTTCGTCCGCGGGCACGATCCGGGAGACAAGCCCGGCGCGTTCGGCTTCGGTGGCGTCCATGGTGCGGCCGGTCAGGCAGAGCTCCATGGCCTTGGCCTTGCCGACGGCGCGCGTCAGGCGCTGGGAGCCGCCGATGCCGGGGATGACTCCGAGCTTGATCTCGGGCTGGCCGAACTTCGCGGTGTCGGCGGCGAGCAGGATGTCGCAGAGCATGGCCAGTTCGCAGCCGCCGCCCAGCGCATAGCCGGAGACGGCGGCGAGCGTGGGGGTGCGGACCTGGCCGAGCCGGTCCCAGGCCGTGAACCAGTCGGAGAGGTACATGTCCATGTAGGACTGCGGGCGCATCTCCTTGATGTCGGCGCCGGCGGCGAAGGCCTTCGCGGAACCGGTCAGCACGATGCAGCCGACCTCCGGGTCCCGGTCCAGCTCCTCGGTGGCCGCCACGACCTCCGTCATCACCTGGAGGTTGAGGGCGTTGAGTGCCTCGGGCCGGTTGAGGGTGAGGACGGCGACGCGGCCCTTGCGTTCGAGCAGGATGGTCTCGTAGGTGGTCATGCGGGGTTTCCCATCTGGTTCGGTACACCGGGACGGAGCGTGCGGACGATCGCTGAGAAGTCCAGTCCCGCACCCTCCCCCTCGGCGAAGTCTGCGTACATCTGCGCGGCCTTGAGTCCCAGCGGTGCGTCCACTCCGCCGGCGCGCAGAGCGTTCGCGGCGAGCCCGAGGTCCTTGGCCATCAGCGGGGCGGCGAAGCCCGGCCGGTAGTCACGGTTGGCCGGACTGGTCGGGACGGGGCCGGGGACGGGGCAGTTGACGGTCAGGGCCCAGCACTGGCCCGAGGCGGTGGAGGCGACGTCGTACAGCGCCTGGTGATCCAGGCCGAGGCTCTCGGCCAGGACGAAGGCCTCGCTCACCCCGATCATGGAGACGGCGAGGATCATGTTGTTGCAGATCTTCGCGGCTTGGCCGGATCCTGCCGCACCGCAGTGCACGGCCTTCTTCCCCATGGCTCCGAGCAGTGGTTCGGCAGCAGCGAACTCGGCTTCCCCTCCGCCCGCCATGAAGGTGAGGGTCGCGGCTTCCGCGCCCACGACTCCCCCGGACACCGGGGCGTCCAGCCCCCGGTGGCCGGCCGCGACGACGGCCTCGTGCGCAGTCCGCGCGTCGGCCACGTCGATGGTGGAGCAGTCGACGAACAGGGTCCCGGGCCGGGCTGCGGCCAGGAGACCCTGTTCCCGGTAGAGGGAGAGGACGTGATGGCCGGCGGGGAGCATGGTGATCACCACGTCGGCCGCGGCGGCGGCCTCCGCGGCGGAGGGCGCCGGCTCGACGCCGGTGGCGGCAGCGGCGGCGAGCAGCTCGGGCACGAGGTCGAAGCCGAGGACGCGGTGGCCGGCCTTGACGAGGTTGGCGGCCATGGGCCCGCCCATGTGTCCGAGCCCGATGAATGCGACGGTGCTGCTCACCAGACGACCTCCTGCGACGAAGTGGTCGCGACGAGCCCGAGCTCGTTCGCGTCGAGCGGGGCGAAGTAGCGGTCCACTTCCGCGGGGGTGACGTCCTCCAGCGTGGCCGGGGACCACCGCGGGTTCCGGTCCTTGTCGATGACCTGGGCGCGGATGCCCTCCACCAGGTCGGGCGAGGACAGTGCCGCGCACGAGACGCGGTATTCCTGGTCCAGCACCCGCTCCAGCGGCCCCAGCTGCCGGGCCCCGCGCAGTGCGGCCAGGGTAACCTTGACCGCCGTCGGCGACTTGGACAGCAGGGTGTCCGCCGCGTCCTTCGCGGCGGACGAGCCCGAGGCCAGGAGCCGGGCCACGATCTCCTCGGCGGTGTCGGCGGCGTAGCAGTGGTCGATCCACTCGCCGCGCGCGGGGACGAGGGTCCCTGCGGGAGGCTCTTGCACGTGCCGCTGCAGCACTTCGTGTACGGAGTCCACGGCCAGCTCCCGGGACAGCGTGGGCAGCGCCTGCGCTGGGACGAAGTGGTCGGCGAGCCCGCACAGCAGCGCGTCGGCGGCGCCGACCGGGGCTCCCGTGAGTGCCAGGTGGGTGCCGAGCTCCCCCGGAGCCAGGGCGAGGAGGTAGGTGCCGCCGACGTCGGGGACGAACCCGATGCCGGTCTCGGGCATGGCGATCTTGGAGCGTTCGGTGACGATGCGGACGCTGCCGTGGGCGGAGACGCCCACTCCGCCGCCCATGACGATGCCGTCCATGAGGGCCACGTAGGGCTTGGGGTAGCGGGCGATCAGCGCGTTGAGCCGGTACTCGTCGCGCCAGAAGTCCGCCGAGGCGGTGCCACCGGTACGGGCGTCCTCGTAGATCGCGCGGATGTCCCCGCCCGCGCACAGGCCCCGGCCGCCGGCGCCGTCGATGACGACCACTTCGATGCCGGGGTCCTGCGCCCAGGCCGTGAGGGCCTGCTCGATGCGGAGCACCATCGGATGGCTGAGGGCGTTGAGGGCCTTGGGGCGGTTGAGGGTGAGGTAGGCAGCACGTCCCTCGGTGCGCAGGAGGACGTGGTCGCGGTCGTTGTCGTGGTCGTGAGGGGCTTCGTTGGTCATCGCAGGGTCTCCGTGAGTCCGCGCGCGACGATGACGCGCATGACCTCGTTCGTGCCTTCCAGGATCTGATGGACCCGCAGGTCGCGGACGATCTTCTCGATGCCGTACTCGCTCAGGTATCCGTATCCGCCGTGGAGCTGGAGGGCCGCGTCGGCCACCGCGTACCCGGTGTCGGTGGCGAACCGCTTGGCCATCGCGCACAGCCGCGGAGCCAGCGGATCCCCGGTATCCAGGGCCTCGGCGGCCTGGCGGACCAGCGCGCGGGCGGCGGCCAGTTCCGTGGCCATGTCGGCCAGCCGGAACTGGAGCGCCTGCGCGTCCAGCAGACGGGCGCCGAAGGCCTCGCGGTCGGCCAGGTAGGACAGCGAGCGATCGAGGGCGCTCTGCGCCCCGCCGAGCGAGCAGGCAGCGATGCCGAGCCGGCCGCCGTTGAGGCCGTTCATGGCGATGCGGAAGCCATCGCCCTCCGCGCCGAGCCGCCGGTCGGCAGGAATGCGAACACCGTCGAGGACCACCTGACGGGTCGGCTGCGCGTTCCAGCCCATCTTCCGTTCATTGGGGCCGAAGGAGACTCCCGGATCCTCGCGCTCGACCACAAAGGCGGAGATCCCGCCGGGGCCCGGCTCGCCGGTCCGGGCCATGACCACGTAGACGTCCGAGGCGCCGGCACCGGAGATGAACTGCTTGACCCCGGTCAGCACGTAGTGGTCGCCCTGGCGTTCGGCGCGGGTGCGCAGCGCGGCGGCGTCCGAGCCCGCGCCCGGTTCGGTCAGGCAGTAGCTGCCCAGGGTCGTCGCGGAGCAGAGGCCGGGCAGCCAGCGGGCGCGCTGGGCGTCGTCGCCGTAGCGGTCGATCATCCAGGCGACCATGTTGTGGATGGAGAGGTAGCCCGCGATGGACGGACAGCCCGTCGCGAGGGTCTCGAAGACGAGGACGCCGTCGCTGCGGGAGAGGCCGGAACCGCCCTGCTCCTCGCGTACGTACACGCCGGCGAGACCGAGTCCGGCCGCCCGGCGGATGACGTCGACGGGGAAGTGCTTGTCCTGGTCCCAGGCCACGGCATGGGGGGCGAGCTGCTCCTGCGCGAAGTCGAGGGTGACCTCGGCCAGGGCGAGCTGGTCCTCGGTGAGGGTGGTGGTCACCGCGCTCACCCCATCGTCGGGATGGTGAAGCTCGCGCCCTCCTTGACCCCGGAGGGCCAGCGCGAGGTGACGGTCTTCGTGCGGGTGTAGAAGCGGATCGAGTCCGGGCCGTGCTGGTTCAGGTCGCCGAAGCCGGACTTCTTCCAGCCTCCGAAGGTGTGGTAGGCGACGGGGACGGGGATCGGCACGTTGACGCCGACCATGCCGGTGTTGACCCGGCGGGAGAACTCGCGGGCGGTGTCCCCGTCCCGGGTGAAGATCGCCACGCCGTTGCCGAACGGGTGCTCGCTCGGCAGGCGCAGCGCCTCCTCGAAGTCTGCGGCCCGCACCACGGACAGGACGGGGCCGAAGATCTCCTCGCGGTAGATCCTCATCTGTGGGGAGACACGGTCGAAGAGGGACGCGCCGGCGAAGAAGCCGTTCTCGTGACCTTCCAGAGCGAAACCGCGTCCGTCAACGACGAGTTCGGCTCCCTCGTTGACGCCGATGTCGACGTAGCGGCGGACCCGGTCGAGGGCGTCGCGGCTCACCAGAGGGCCGAATTCCGCGTCAGGGTCATCGGAGCGACCGATCTTCAAGGTCGCGATGCGGTCCTTCAGGGCGGCGACCAGCTTGTCGGCGGTCTCCTCGCCGACGGGGACGGCGACGGAGATGGCCATGCAGCGTTCGCCGGCCGAGCCGTAGCCGGCGCCGATCAGGGCGTCGACGGCCTGGTCGAGGTCGGCGTCCGGCATCACGATCATGTGGTTCTTGGCCCCGCCGAAGCACTGGGCGCGCTTGCCGTGCGCGGCTGCGGTGGCGTAGATGTGCGCGGCGATCGGAGTGGAGCCGACGAAGCCGAGTGCCTGGACGCGGGGGTCTTCGAGGAGGGTGTCGACGGCTTCCTTCCCGCCGTTGACCACGTTGAGGACGCCCGGCGGCAGGCCGGCCTCCAGGAAGAGTTCCGCGAGGCGCAGCGGTACGGACGGGTCGCGCTCGGAGGGCTTGAGGATGAACGCGTTGCCGCAGGCCAGGGCGGGCGCGGCCTGCCAGAGGGGGATCATCGCGGGGAAGTTGAAGGGGGTGATCCCGGCGACGACACCGAGCGGGGAGCGCAGCGAGTGCACGTCGATCCCGGTGCCCGCGTTGTCGGTGAACTCGCCTTTGAGCAGGTGCGGGATACCTGCCGCGAACTCGACCACCTCCAGGCCGCGTTGCAGGTCGCCGTGGGCATCGGCGACGGTCTTGCCGTGCTCGGCCGACAACAGCCGGGCCAAGCTCTCGCGTTCACCCTCGACGAGCTGGAGGAAGCGCATCAGGACACGGGCGCGCCGCTGGGGGTTCCACTGCCCCCACTCGGCCTGCGCCTCCTCGGCGTTGGCGATGGCGGCCTCGGTGTCGGCGCGCCCGGCGAGCGGAACCCGGGCCTGGACGGCGCCAGTGTTGGGGTCGTACACGTCGGCGAAGAGCCCGGAGGAACCGGTGGTGTGCTTTCCGCCGATGAAATGGGTGAGTTCACGGACCATGGATGCCTGCTCTCGTCAGGTTGGATCCGGGGATGGCACGGCAGGCCGGCGGACCGCACCCGGGTAGGGGTGCGCCGCTGCGGGGAAGCCGTGAGAACTACGAGCGCGCGAAATCGGTGTGCGCGCGCTCCGCCGGATCACCAGGGTCGTGGGTACAAACCGGTGTCATGCGTGTCTGCTCCATCCTCGTGGACAACACGGAACATCCGCGGCCGGTATCCTGACTCCCGGATCACCGCGCGCCGCCCGCCTTCCCGACAGACCTCGTCAGTGGCGTGTGGATGGCAGCACACTCCCCGGTCACAGTGGCGGGACCGTGCCGGTTTCTCACCGGCTTCCCTGCACCGCGGACCTTGTGCCACGAACATATAGTTGGACGTCCTAGTAAGTCCAGACCCACCGCTCGGGCGGGCCTAGAGTCGTGGCATGCGCATCGTCTCCCTGCTCCCCGCGGCCACGGACATCGTGGCGGACCTCGGACTCGCCGCCGACCTGGTCGGACGCACCCACGAATGCGACTGGCCTCCCGCGACGGTCGCCTCCGTGCCCGTGGTCACCCGCGCCGAATTCGACGCGGACGCACTCAGCAGCCGGGAAATCTCCGCCGCGGTCGGTGGCGCGGCGCACAGCGGCTCCTCGCTCTACACCCTGGACACGGAGGCACTCGCGGCGCTCGCACCCGACGTCCTGCTCACCCAGGACCTGTGCCGGGTCTGCGCGGTGTCCTACGAGGGCGTCTCCCGGGCGGTGCGCCTCATGGACGCCGGACCGCGCGTGCTGAGCCTGGAACCGAGGACCCTGGACGACGTCCTGGACTGCCTGGTCACCGTGGGCGACCTGCTGGGAGTCCGGGAAACGGCCGAACGGCGGCGCACGGAGCTGCTCGGCCGGCTCGCCGGGGTCCGACGCGCCGTGGCAAGCTGGCCGAGGCCGCGGGTGGTGGCCGTCGAGTGGCTCGACCCGCTGTGGCCCGCCGGCCACTGGGTACCCGAACAGATCGCCGCGGCGGGCGGCGAGCCGCTACTGGCCGGGCCGGGCGAGCACACCGGGCCGATGACGTGGGAGGCGGTACGCGAGGCACGCCCGGACGTGGTCCTCGTCCTGCCGTGCGGGTTCCCGCCCGAGCGGACCCTGACGGAGCTCGACCTGCTCACCTCGCTGCCGGACTGGGAGGAGCTGCCCGCCGTACGGGCGGGCGAGGTGTGGGTGCTGGACGGCCCCGCCTACTTCAATCGGCCAGGTCCGCGCGTGGTCCGGGGTGCCGAAGTACTCGCCCACGTGTTGCACGGGGCGCAGGCCGGAGACCCGGTGACCGAGGCGGAGGCACGGCGGCTGGGCGGGGCGTAGCGCCCCCTTCCGGCCGAAGGCGGCTCGCCGGGACGGAGCCGATGTGTTCACGCGATCATCTCTCGGGATCCGCTTCCGGCGCACCCCCACCAGACCGTACGATGCGTTCTGCTCCGGCCCACACGGCGGGGCTCACAATCGAATGCATGCACAGCTGGGGGAAGCCGGTGGGAATCCGGCACTGACCTGCAACCGTGAACGGGCCGCTGGGCACCGTGAGTCGGAGTACCCGGGGTGCACTGCGTACTGCTTCTCACTGTCATGGTCTGCAGCGCGAAGCCCCCACCCCGGGCCTGCGTCCCCTGCCCTTTTCCTCTTGGAAACGAGCAGGGGACGGGCACGTGCGGCGGAGGGACCGTCGGCTCAGACCCGTCGTCCCTCTCAGGAAGTAGGCATCATGCGCCAGCTCCTCGCCCGCCGCTCCGTGATCACCACGGTCGCCCTCGGTCTCGCTCTCGCCACCGCTCCGGCCGCGGCCGAGGCCGCCCCCAAGCCGAACCCGAACGCGGCCGTCAGGGTCAGCCTCACCGTTCAGGGCCCCGACGGGCTGCTGTTCAAGGGCAAGATCACGACCAAGGGCCACGACGTCACCACGGTGACCGGTGGCACGCACAAGTGCGACGGCACCAACGGCGGCGCCAACCCGTCCAAGGTCCCCACCCCGACCGCGGCCCTCGACGACGCGGCCCGCCTGAACTACTTCGCCTGGGACGGCACCTGGTACGCGTCCTTCGACGACTTCTCCGTCGACACCATCAAGAACGTCAGCGGCGGCGGCTCCGCCTACTGGAGCATCGCCGTCAACGGCACCCCCACCCCGGTCGGCGGCTGCCAGTTCAAGCTCAACGCCGGTGACCAGGTGTCCTTCACCTGGACGTCCTTCTAGTCCGTTCCGAAGTCCGTGCCACCGGGCCCGCTCCGTCGGTCCGCTAGCGCTTGCCTCCACGGCCGTTCGCCGAGCCGGGCGATGCGTCCGACTGCTTTCCGATGACTCGTTGGGCCTGCTCGACCGCTGCTTCCAGAGCGCTGAGCAGGCCCTTCGGCGCCTGTCGGGAGGCATCAGGTCCACTGTGGGAAGTCTCCGCGGGGACCTCGCCCGCCCGGAGCAGGGCACACATCGCCCCGGCCACCCGGGTCAAGGAGGTGAGCGCCTCCCGTGTCATGCGCAACCGCACTACGTGGGAGCCGAACTGGCGCCGTGACGCGGCGAGACTCTCGTACTCCTGTTCCGTGAGGGCGACCAACTGCACCCCGTCGACCATCACATGACGCGGCACAATCTTCGCCATCCCCGACCCTTCCGGCGTCATGGGCAAACGCCCTGCTTTCACGTTGCCTGTCCTCCAATAGTGCAACAGTGCGGGTTGCGGGCCGGGGGCCCGCAACCCGCACTGTGGCCGAAATGATCAGACACCCCACCGCAGGGCGATCGTGTCGCCCACGTTGATGACCTTGTTGCGGGCGGCGCCGGCGAACGCGGACCCGTCCACGCTCACCTTCCACGTGTTGGAGCCGCTGTTGGCCTTGCCGTTGACGTCGGTGATGGTGCCGGTCCCGGAGGACGGCGTGACGCTGGTGACGCAACCGGACGGAGCGGCGGCGGTCACCGCGGCGTTGAGGACGTCACCCAGTGTGGTGGTCGTCCCGGTCGGCGTGAAGGCCACCGAGCACACCTTGAGATTGCCGGCCCCGTCATCGACGGTCAGTGCCAGCTTCGTCGCCGTGCCGGCGGTGAAGGTGGACTGGGAAACCCACTGCGGTGCGCCGGGGGTGACCGGGACGGGCGGAGCGGTGGTGAAGCCACCGCCTGCGACGGCGCGCAGGGCGTCGATGGAGGAGTAGGCCGACGGGCTGGTGTCGGCGGGCTGGTACTTGAAGCCGCCTGCCGGGTTGTACTGGTTGGCGATGAGGAAGTCGATCGGGGTCTTGCCGCTACCGGTGAGGAAATCGCCCGTCTGCGGGTTGAAACCGCAGGCGTTCAGCCCCGCGACGCCCCAGCCGTTGGAGCTGGTGTTGACCCCGTAGAGGGAATTGAACGCGCCGCTGCTGGAGACGAGCTTGCTCTTGAGGAAGTTCTTCGCCTGGACGACGTCCGCGTCCGTATTGGGAACGCCGGAGACGCACAGGGCCGCCATCGCCGCGCCGGTCATGTCCACATCGCCCGCGGAGTTGAGGACGGTGGGGTTGCCCTCGGCCTTGTTATAGGTCCAGCCGCCGTCCACGTGCTGGTTGGCCCGGATGCGGGTGACCATGGAGTCGGTCAGGGCCTGCGGGACGCGCGCGCCGCCGGCCTGGGTCTTGGCTCCGCCCAGTGAAAGGGCCGCGAAGACGGTGCCGTTGAAGTTCCCGGACGGGCCGAAGTAGCCGGCCTCGGCGGTCTGCCAGTAGGAGTAGATGTTGGCGATGAGGTTGCGGGAGGCCGAGACGCGGGCCGGGTCGATGCCGGCGGCGTACGCGTTGAGGGTGCCGCGCTCGTAGTCGGTGACGACCGGGGAGGCCTGCGGCCAGCCCGCCGTCGAAAGCAGGTTGCGGTAGACCGTCCGCGCGTTCTTCGTCGTGTCACCACCCGGGTAGACATCGACGACGGCCGTGCCGGTGGCCGCGAAGGCGCTGAACGCCCACTCGTTGGACAGGCCGCTGCCCGCGTACGAACCGTCGGCGGCCTGGAGGGACTTGAGGTACGTCACGCCGTTGGTCTTGGACGTGGCGATCTGCGCGGGCGAGGAGGTGGCGAACGCCGGCAGGGTCGTGAGGGCGAGGGCGCCCAGTGCTGCGGGCACCGCAAGGGTGAGGCGGCGGGAAGTGCGGGTACGGGTCATGGCCTGCTCCTGGAATGGGGGACGCCGACCTGACCGTGGCTCGTGCGGGCGGGCAGCCCGGAGCTCGGTGGCGGCCGTCCGAACGCGTGGTACGGCTGGTGATGTGCCATGCCGCATGGGCATTCGGGCTTGGTGACGGCCCCCTGCCGTCCCACACCGCTGCGCGTCAGCCCCGGATTCGCACCAGGTTCCCCCATGTGGCAGCCCAGGACGCTACCCGAGTGATCAAGGCTCCGCCAGCCGCTGCGCTGGAGACCGGTCGAGCGGTGCCGGAGCCGTGGCACATGAGACGCAGACCACCTTGACGCTGTCTTTATCAACGTGGTCCACTCCGACTGATAAGCACTCAGCTCCAGGGGAAGCCGGTCGAAATCCGGCGCTGACCCGCAACCGTAGGCCCGGTTCCATCCGGGCGAGTCGGAATGCCTGGAGTCAGGTTTTTGCAGCGAGAAACGCCGTCGCGGACTACGGCGTGGTTCGAACGGCCTCCCCGTGTGCCCAACGGGCTGCGGAAGCCTCTTCACCACGCACTGGTCCGCCCGGCCGACACGAGGGGCCGTGGTGGGGACCGCACAGCAAGCAGAGCGACACCTGGGGAGCAAGGGGCTGTTGTCGCTCGTATCGGCGGCGTTGCTGACCTTCGCCGCGAGCGTGGCCTTCGTGGGCGGGACGGTGTCCGCCTCGGCCGACCCGATCGAGCAGTGCACGGCCACCGCCGGGGCGATCGTCGCGGTGGACTTCGGCCCGTTCGGCGGCAAGGTGGAGAAGGGCTGCGACACCACCCCCACCACCGGCTACGAGCTGCTGCAGACCGCCGGCTTCACCATGGAGGGCACCGTCCACGACGGCCCCGCCTTCATCTGCCGCATCGGCAAGGGCACCGGTACGCAGTACCCCACGCCGGACAAGGAGCCCTGCGTACTCACCCCGCAGGCCACCGCCTACTGGTCGTACTGGACCGCCTCGCCCGGTCAGCGCAAGTGGTCCTACAGCCAGCAAGGGGCCATGGCCCGGAACCCGAAGCCGGGTGATGTGGAGGCTTGGGTCTACGGCGGCACGGACATCGAGGGCACCAAGGGCAAGCCGTCCTTCTCCCCCGACGACGTCCGCGGTTTCACCACCCCCGACCCGACCGTCCCGACGGCCCCGCCCAAGGTACCGGCCGGGCGTGTCGACGTACCCGCGACCACCCGCTGGGTCACCGGGACGCTGACGGACGGGGAGCGCGTCGTCGACGAAGGCTCCACCACCCCGAACCACTTCCTCACCACGGAAGCCGCCTTCGCCCTCGCGGCGGCCGACCGCAAGAGCCCAGTGGCGAAGAAGATCGCTGACTTCCTCGCCACGCCCGCGCAGACCGACGCGTACGCCTACCCGGCCGGAAAGGACGGCATCCCGGACGCCACCGCCGCGGCCCGGCTCGCCCTGGTCGCCGAAGCCACCGGCAAAGACCCGCGCGTGTTCGGCGGGCACGACCTGCTCGGCGACCTCGTCAAGTACGCCTGCCCCCGCGACATCGGCGACGGCGACACGGTCGAAGGCTGCCTCACCAAGGGCGACTTCCGTACCACCGGGCAGGCCGACGCCCAGGCCATGGCCGTCATCGCCCTGGTCAACGCCGGTATGACCCCGCCCCCCGGCTCAGTTGCCCGGCTGACCGTCCTGCAGTGCGAGGACGGCGGATTCACCAGCGTCCTCATCCGCCCCGGCAGTCCGGGCTGCGAGAGCGAGGCCGGCGCCACCGGCCTCATCACCCTCGCCCTTGAGCGGGCCGGCGGCCACGAGGCCGTGCTCCAGAAGGCCCGCAGCTACCTGAAGAGGTCCCAGCTGACGACCGGCGCCTGGCCGGCCCTCTACTACGAGACGACCGGCAACCCGGCCGCCACCGCCTGGGCCTCGCAGGCACTGCGCGCCCTCGGCGACGAGGCGTTCGCGGACGCCGGCGTCTCCTATCTCTCCAAGCACCAGCTCCCGACCGGCGGATTCGGCTTCGCCGAGGACGACACCGAATCGAGGCTGTACCCCACCGCCACGGCCGCGGCCGCGGGCGCCGGCACTGATCTGGCCAGCCTGACCGCCAAGCCGGCCGAACCGCCGGCACCGACGAACCCGCCGACCACGCCCCCGTCTGGTGAAGGACCCGACCTCAAGAAGGGCACCGCGTACCTGACGGCCCCGTCCCGCCTGGTCCAGGGCCGCTTCTACGAGAGCCAGCCCGGCTCCGGCTTCGCCGACTACGGCCTGACCATCGACGGCGCGTACGCCCTCGCCGCCACCGGCCAGGACAACGCCGCCCTGCGCAACATCGTCGACTTCATGGACAAGGGCGGCAAGGACGGCCAGAAGCGCGGCATCCACGACTGGACCCTCGTCGGCACCACGTACGCGAACGGCGGCTCCATCGGCAAGACCGCCGTACTCGCCGAAGCCGTGGGCCGAGACCCCCGGAACTTCGGCGGCCAGGATCTGATCGCCGCACTCGCCAAGATCACCTGCCAGGCGAAGACCGACACCCGCCAGGAGTGCGCGGCCAAGGGCAACTACGCCTACGCCACGTCCGTCTTCAAGCAGTCCCTCGGCGTCATGGCCCAGCTCCGCGCCGGCGAGAAGGCCGCCGCGGCCGAGCCGGCCGCGTACCTCAAGAGCCTCCAGGATCCCTCGGGCGCCTGGGTCAGCCTGATCGGGGAACCCAGCGGCCCCGAAGTGGACTCCACCGCCATGGCCGCCATGACCGTGGACCTCCTCCCCGACGCCGACTCCCAGGCCGCGGTGGACAAGGCGCTCGCCTGGCTCGCCACCCAGCAGAAGGACGACGGCGGCTTCCCCGGCGCCTCCGGCAACTCCGTGAACTCCGCGGCCCTCGCCATCCAGGGGCTCTCACTCGACGCACCCAAGTACGGCACCCAGATCGCCAAGGCCCGGAAGTTCCTGGTGAGCCAGCAGAACAGCGACGGCGGGTTCAACGTCGCCAAGGGCGGCCAGACCGGCTCCGACCTCCGCGCCTCCACCCAGGCCGTCGGCGGCGCCACCGGCATCTCCTTCGGCACGCTGACCCGCGACCTCACCGGCACCACCCCCCAGCCCATCCCCAGCACGACCGGAGGTACTTCTGGAGGCACCTCTGGAGGAAGCTCCGGCGGCAACGGCTCGCCCGTCATCGTGACCCCGGGCGAGAACGGCGGCAGCACAGGATCCGCAGGCGGCTCCGGCTCCGGTGGCGGACCTCTCGCCTCGACCGGAGCCCAGGTCGGCACGCTGGCCGCTGCCGCGCTGGTCCTGACCCTCGGCGGCTGGGGCCTGACCCGCGCCGCGAAGCGCCGCCGCCGGACGGGAGCGGGAGCATGAGCCGCAACCGCGTCGTACGCGCCCTCGCCAGGACCGCCGCCGCGCTGGGGCTGACGGTGGCCGCCTTCGCCGCCACCGCGGCCCCCGCCGGCGCCGCACCGCAGCCCATGGGCCAGTGCACCACCTCCTCGGGGGTCGTACTCGCCGTGGACTTCAGCCACTGGGGCGGCCCCGTCTACCGCTCCTGCGGCACCACCCCCACCACCGGCTACGAACTCCTCAACCAGGGCGGCTGGGCCACCACCGGCACCGGCCACGACGGCCCCGCCTTCATCTGCCGCATCGGCTACAGCGGACACCAGGGCGGCAAGCAGTACCCCACCCCGCAGCAGGACGACTGCGTCCTGACCCCGCCGGCCTCCGCCTACTGGTCGTACTGGCACGCGAACCCCGGCCAGAACACCTGGGAGTACAGCCAGCTCGGCGCCATGCTCTACAAGCCGAAGCCCGGCAGCGTCGACCTGTGGATCTTCGGCGGCACGAACATCGAGGGCACCGAGGGCAAGCCCACCGTCACCCCCGACCAGCTCCGCGCCAAGAACACCCAGCCGACCGGCGGCCCCGCGCCGAAGGACACCCGCACGGCCGCTCCCCTGCCTCCGAACGTCAACACCGGTCCCCGCCCGGAGAACCCGCCCCCAGCCGCCCCGCAGACTCCGACCCCGCTGCCCAGCTCCACGCCTTCGGAGAGCCCCTCGGCCTCGCCGAGCCCTTCCGAGAGCGTCTCGCCGACGCCCTCCGCGCCTCCTTCCGCCAGTGCTCCGGCTGTGGCCGCGCCCGGCCCCCAGGTGGTCGAAGCCGCACCTGCCGCCGACGCGAAGCATGATGTCGGCTCGTACCTGCCCGCCGTCGCCACCGGAGCGCTGGTGCTGCTGATCGGTGCCGCGGCCGTGTACGCCGCCAAGCGCCGCCGTCGTACGGAGTAGCCGCGTGCCACGCACCACCACCTCGACGCAGGCGGCGAAGCCGCCCGTGTCCGGCCTCTCGCCGGACACGGGCGGCCGCCGCCTGCCCCGCACCCTGCACCCCGTCGCCTGGTGGATCTGGGCCCTCGCCCTCGCCACCGCCGTCAGCCGCACCAACAACCCGCTGCTGCTCTTCCTCGTCCTCGCGGTCCTCGGCTACGTCATCACCATGCGCCGCACCGAGGCGCCCTGGGCCCGCGGCTTCAAGTACTACCTCTACCTCGCACTGACCGTCGTCACGATCCGCGTCACCTTCCGCGCGATCTTCGCCACCGGCATCACCCCCCGTGACCACTTCCTCTTCTCCCTCCCCCACATCCCCACCCCCGACTGGTACGCGGGCATCCAACTCGGCGGCCCCGTCTCCCTGGAAGCCCTCCTCTCCGCCGCGACGGACGGACTACGCCTGGCCTGCATGCTCTGCTGCATCGGCGCCGCCAACACCCTCGCCAACCCCAAACGAGCCCTGCGCGTACTGCCCGGCGCCCTCTACGAACTGGGCGTCGCCGTCACCGTCTCCATCAGCGTCGCCCCGCAGCTCGTCCAGAGCGTGCAGCGCGTCCACCGCGCCAAGCGCCTGCGGGCAGGACGCTCGAAGGGACTGCGCGCCCTGCGCGGCATCATCGTCCCCGTCCTGGAGGACGCACTCGAACGGTCCCTGCGCCTGGCCGCCGCCATGGACTCCCGCGGCTACGGTCGCGCGGGCACGGCCACCCGGCGTTCCCGCCGCCTGACCGGCACCCTGATGCTGCTCGGCATGTGCGGCCTGTGCGCCGGGGCCTACGGACTGCTCGACGCGACCGCGCCGAAGCTGCTCGGGCTCCCGGCCATGGGCGCCGGAGCCGTGCTGTGCTTCGCCGGGCTGCGCCTGGGAGGCCGCCGGATCACACGGACCGCGTACCGACCCGACCCGTGGCGCTTCGCCGAATGGGCCGTCGCCGGCTGCGGCGTCCTCTCCGCCGTCCTGCTCTTCGCCAACGTCGGCTTCAATGCGGCCGAGCTCAACCCCTCCATCTACCCGCTCAGTTGGCCCACCCTGCCGCTCGTGCCGGCCGCCGCGATCCTCCTCGCGGGAGCCGCCGGCTTCCTGGCCCCGCCGCCGGCCGCTCCGGCCCGGGCGGCCGTCCCGCCCCAGCGCACCGAGGAACCCAAGTGATCCACTTCGACCAGGTCACCGTCCAGTACGAGGACACGGCCGAACCGGTCCTGCGCGACGTCGACCTAACCGTCGAGGAAGGCGAACTCTGCCTCGTCGTCGGCCACACCGGCGTCGGCAAGTCCACCCTCCTCGGCGCCGTCAACGGGCTCGTCCCACACTTCACCGGCGGCACCCTGTACGGCCGCGTACTCGTCGACGGCCGCAACACGGCCGAGCACCCGCCCCGCGAACTCGCCGACGTCGTCGGCGTCGTGGGCCAGGACCCGCTCGACGGGTTCGTCACCGACACCGTCGAGGAGGAACTCGCCTACGCCATGGAGCAGCTGGCGGTCCCCCCGGCGACGATGCGCAAGCGCGTGGAGGAGACCCTCGACCTCCTCGGCCTCGCCGACCTGCGCCACCGCGCCCTGCACGAGCTCTCGGGCGGCCAGCAGCAGCGGGTCGCCATCGGCTCCGTCCTCACCGCCCATCCCCGCGTGCTCGTGCTGGACGAGCCCACCTCCGCCCTGGACCCGACGGCCGCGGAGGAGGTCCTGGCGGCCGTCACCCGGCTCGTCCACGACCTCGGCGTCACCGTCCTCCTCGCCGAACACCGCCTGGAGCGCGTGGTCCAGTACGCCGACCGCGTCATCCACCTGCCCGGCAACGGCCGGGTCGTCTCCGGCACACCCGCCGAGATCTTCCGCACCTCCTCCATCGCCCCGCCCATCGTCGAACTGGGCCGCGCCGCGGGCTGGGCCCCCCTGCCCCTCTCGATCCGCGACGCCCGCCGGGCCGCGGCCCCTCTGCGGTCCCGGCTCGCCGGAGTCACGCCACCGCCGGTACGCCCGGCACCCGCAGCCGATGCCACCACGCTGCTGACGGCTCACGGTGTGACGGTGACCTACCAGGGCGTCCCAGCCGTCCGCGAGGTCGACCTCGACCTGCGCGGCGGTGAGATCACCGCGCTCATGGGCCGCAACGGCTCCGGCAAGTCCTCCCTCCTGTGGGCCCTCCAGGGCTCCGGACCGCGTAAGGCCGGCTCCGTGGCCGTCGGCGCCGCAGGCGACTCGAAGCCGCTGGACCCCCGGAAGCTGTCGGCCGCGGACGCCCGACAGCTGGTCGGGCTGGTCCCGCAGACCCCCACCGACCTCCTCTACCTGGAGAGCGTCAAGCAGGAACTCGACCAGGCCGACGCCGAGTCCGGCGTCGCCGCCGACGGGATCCGGGCCCGCACCATCCTGGACCGGCTCGCACCCGGCATCCCCGACGCCACCCACCCCCGCGACCTGTCCGAGGGCCAGAAGCTCGCCCTCGTCCTCGCGATCCAGCTGACCGCCGCACCCCGGGTGCTCCTCCTCGACGAGCCCACCCGCGGGCTCGACTACCGGGCGAAGAGCGAGCTGATCCGCATCGTCGATGACCTCGCCGCAGAAGGCAGGGCCGTCGTGATCTCCACTCACGACGTCGAGTTCGTCGCCCGCGCCGCCGACCGCGTCGTCGTCATGGCGGAAGGCGACGTCGTCGCCGACGGCCCCACCACCGAGGTAATCGTCGCCTCCCCCGTCTTCGCCCCCCAGACCGCGAAGATCCTCGCCCCGCTCCCCTACCTCACGGTCGCCCAGGCGGCCGCCACCCTCACCGACGACGAGACGGACCCGGCCTCATGACCGCACGCGCCGCAGCCATCCGGATCAACGCGCGCGCCGGCATCGTCATCGCCATGGCGGCCTTCCTCGGCATCGTCGCCTTCTTCTGGCCGTTCCTCGTCGCGCCAGGGAAGTTCGGGTCGAACTACGCCCCGCCGCTGATCTTCGGCGTCCTGCTCGTCATCGTGCTCTGCGTCGTCATCTCCGAGATCGCCGAGGGCGGCATCAACTCCAAGGCCCTCGCCATGCTGGGCGTCCTGTCGGCTGTCAACGCGGCCATCCGCCCCCTGGGCGCGGGCACGGCGGGAATCGAGACCGTCTTCTTCATCCTCGTCCTCGCCGGCCGGGTCTACGGCCCGGGCTTCGGCTTCACCCTGGGCTGCACCTCCCTCTTCGCCTCCGCCCTCATCACCGGCGGCGTCGGGCCGTGGATGCCGTACCAGATGTTCGGCTGCGCCTTCGTGGGCATGCTGGCCGGTTTCCTCCCGAAGGCCACCGGCCGCAAGGAAGTCGCGATGCTCGCCGTCTACGGCTCCGTCTCCGGCTACCTCTTCGGCTTCCTCCTCAACCTCTCCTTCTGGCCCTTCTCCCTCGACCCCAACAGCTCCATCGCCTACCTCCCCGGCCTGCCGTTCACCGAACAGTTCCACCGCTACCTCGCCTTCGACCTCGCCACCTCCCTCGGCTGGGACACCGGCCGCGCCGTCACCAACTTCATCTGCGTCTGCCTGGCCGGCCCGGCCGTCCTCACCGTCTTCCGCCGAGCGGCCCGCAAAGCCCGCTTCCAAGCCCCGGTCAGCTTCAAGCCCAGCACGATCCCGGCTGAGAAGTGAGCTGCAACGCTCGCACCCGGCGCTCCGAGCCGCAGCGCACCCCGCGACTCTCGGCGGAGTGACCTGACAGAGACCTCCGGGAGATCACAACGGCCGGCGCCGGAAGCGGTCAGCCCGTGAAACGGCGCTGGGGCCCCTTCCCCGTCTGCAGGAAAGGAGACCCCAGTCCCGCCGCAGGGTCACGGCTGCCGGTCTGTTCCCGCCTCGCCTCCCGCGTGGGCGGGCTGGAGGTCAGCAGTCCACTTCTCCTCGATACGGCCGAACCTCCAGACTGCGAACGCGACGATCCACGTGGCGATGAAGAGGCCCACGATGAGGTAGCCGATGATGTTGAGGTCGAGGCTGCCGACCCAGTCCCAGAACGGTCCGTGCAGGTCGAGCTTCTCGCCGACGAGACCCAGCAGCTCGACCGTGCCGATGATCAGGGCTACGGCCACCGACAGGCCGGTGATGGTGAGGTTGTAATAGACCTTGCGGACCGGCTTGGAGAAGGCCCAGCCGTAGGCGAAGTTCATGAACGAGCCGTCGATCGTGTCCAGGAGCGACATCCCCGCCGCGAAGAGGACCGGCAGGCAGAGGATCGCGTACCAGGGCAGCCCGGAAGCGGCACCGGTCCCGGCGAGGACCAGCAGGGCGATCTCGGTGGCGGTGTCGAAGCCGAGCCCGAACAGCATCCCGAGCGGGTACATCTGCCAGGGCTTGGTGATCGACCGCATCAGCCGGCCCAGGAGGCGGTTCATGAAGCCGCGGTTGTTCAGCTGCTCCTCCAGGGCGGCTTCGTCGAACTGCCCGGAGCGCATCTCGCGGAACACCTTCCAGATCCCGGCCAGGATCACGAGGTTGATGATCGCGATGGCGTAGAGGAAGACGCCGGAGACCGTGGTGCCGATCCAGCCGGTGATGTTGTGGAGCTGGGAGTCGTCGTTCTCGACGGGGCCGGCGAGGGCCTTGATCCCGAGGGAGAGCAGTACGGCGAGGGCGAAGACGATGGTGGAGTGGCCCAGCGAGAACCAGAAGCCGACCGACAGGGGGCGCTGGCCCTCGTGCATGAGCTTGCGGGTGGTGTTGTCGATCGCGGCGATGTGGTCGGCGTCGAAGGCGTGCCGCATGCCCAGGGTGTAGGCGGTGACGCCGATCCCGATGCCGAAGGTCTTCTCGCCCAGGCTGTAGTGCTCGGGCGCGACGATCGCGACGAGGGTGAACCAGCCGATGACGTGGAGAGCGGCGATGAACGCGGTCATCCCGGCCACCCGCCGCCACTCCGCCCGGGTCATGGACCCGGTGAAGCGTTGCCATCGGGAGCGAGAAGGCGCTGGTGGGACAGGTACGGCGGCGGTCATGGGTGTCTTCTCTCGGTCGCGTTCCACATCTATCGCCAAGAGAGTGCTCTTGCAACCTGTGTGCAGGAGCGGTTTGAGGCCGCCGTGGCCTAAGGCCGGCCGGCAGCTGGCGGAGGTTTTGCACCGCCATGGGGAGGCCGTGGCATTCGGCCACGGCCTCCCCGGGGAGCGGGTCAGCGGCTACCGACGAGGCGGGGCAGCTGCGCCAGCGTGTCGGCGAGGCGTTCCGCTGCCAGGCCGCCGCCCTGGGCCAGCTCCGGGGAGCCGCCGCCGCGGCCGCCGAGGAGCTGCTTGACCAGCGAGGCCGCGTGCAGCCCCGCCTCGCGGGCGGCCTTGTTCAGCGCTACGACGACCACCCCGGCCGCCGTACCTACGCCGACGACGCCCGGCATCGCGGCGGACAGCCGGTCGCGTACGGCTGTCGCCAGGGCGCGGGCCTCGTCACCGCCGCCGTCGGCGGTGGTGACGACCACCTGGACGCCGTTCGCGTCGACCGCGCTCCTGGCCAGCGCGGCGGCGCGGACGGTGGTGGCCTGCTGCTTGAGTCGGGCGTTCTCCCTGTCGGCGGCCTTGAGCCGGTCCAGCAGCCCGGCGATCTTCTCGGGCAGCTCGGCGCGCGGGGCGCCCAGCTGTTCGGCGATCCGGGCGACGAGGTCCCGTTCACGGGCCAGGTACGCGAAGCCCTCGACGCCGACGGCGGCCTCCAGGCGGCGCATGCCCGCGCCGACCGAGCCCTCCGAGGTCAGGGCGACCGTGCCGATCTGTGAGGCGTGCTCGACGTGGGTGCCGCCGCACAGCTCCCGCGACCAGGCCCCACCGATCTCGACGACCCGGACCTTCTCCCCGTACGTCTCGTCGAAGAGGGCGAGCGCGCCCAGCTCCTTCGCCTCGGGGAGGGTCATCCACTGCACGCCGACCGGCAGGTCACGGCGCAGGGCCCGGTTCGCGGCCTCCTCCACCTCGCTGCGGACAGTAGTCGAGAGCCCGCCGCGCCAGGGGAAGTCGAGCCGGAGGTAGCCGGGCCGGTTGTACGAGCCGGCCTGGAGGGCAGTGGGGCCGAGGACCTCGCGCAGGGCCGCGTGCAGGACGTGCGTGCCGGAGTGGGCCTGGCGGGCACCGAGCCGCCATTCCGGGTCGACGGCTGCGTGTACTGCGTCACCGGGGGCGAGCTCGCCCGCGGTGATCCGGACCTGGTGGGCGACCAGGCTGGGCAGGGGCCGCTGGACGTCCAGCACCTCGGCCTCGACGGAGGCACCGGAGAGGACGCCCGCATCGCTGTCCTGACCACCGGACTCAGCATAGAAGGGGGAACGGTCGAGGACGACGGTGACGATCTCCCCGATCCGGGCCACGGGTACCGCGCCCTCGGCACCCAGGACGGCGAGGACACGGGATTCGGTGGTCAGGGTCTCCCAGGCCAGCCAGTCGGTCGGCCCGTTCGCGTCCAGGACGGAGCGCAGGGCGGTGGTGTCGACGGCGCCGCCGGACTTGCGGGCGCGGGCGTCCGCGCGGGCCCGCTCCCGCTGGGCGTTCATCAGTGCCGTGAAGCCTTCGCGGTCGACCTCCACGCCCTGCTCGGCAGCCATCTCGAGGGTGAGGTCGATGGGGAAGCCGTAGGTGTCGTGCAGCAGGAACGCCTGCGCGCCGGGCAACGAACGTCCGCCCTCCGCCTTGACCTTGGTGACGGCGGTGTCGAGGACGGTGGTGCCCTGCTTGAGGGTGGCGCGGAAGGTGGCCTCCTCGCCGTACGCCTGGTCGGTGATCCGGGGGAACGCTTCGGTGATCTCGGGGTAGCTGGGGGCCATGCAGTCGCGGGCCACCGGGAGCAGCTCGCGCAGGGCCGGGTCCTGGTAGCCGAGCTGGCGCATGGAGCGGACCGCGCGGCGCAGGATGCGGCGCAGGACGTAGCCGCGGCCCTCGTTGCCGGGGGCGGTGCCGTCGCCGAGGAGCATCAGGGCGGTACGGACGTGGTCGGCGACGACCCGCAGTCGTACGTCGGCCTCGGCGTCGGCCCCGTACCGGACACCCGCGAGGGCGGCCGCGCGGTCGAGGATGGGGCGGGTTTCGTCGATCTCGTAGAGGTTGTCGACGCCCTGGAGCAGGGTGGCCATGCGCTCCAGGCCCATGCCGGTGTCGATGTTGCGGCGCGGCAGTTCGCCCAGGATCGGGTAGCCGGACTTGCCGGGGCCCTCGCCGCGCTCGTACTGCATGAAGACGAGGTTCCAGAACTCCATGTACCGGTCCTCGTCGACCGCCGGGCCGCCTTCGCGGCCGAGGGCCGGGCCGCGGTCGTAGTACAGCTCGGAGCAGGGGCCGCAGGGGCCGGGGACGCCCATGGACCAGAAGTTGTCCTCGTCGCCCCGGGCCACGATCCGCTCGTCGGGCAGGCCCGCGACCTTGCGCCAGATGCCGCGGGATTCGGTGTCGGAGTGGTGGACGGTGACCCAGATCTTGTCCGGGTCGAGGCCGTAGCCGCCGTTCGTCTGGGAGGCCGTCGACAGCTCCCAGGCGTAGGCGATGGCTTCTTCCTTGAAGTAGTCCCCGAAGGAGAAGTTGCCGTTCATCTGGAAGAACGAGCCGTGCCGGGTGGTCTTCCCGACCTCCTCGATGTCCAGGGTCCGTACGCACTTCTGCACGCTGGTCGCCCGTTCCCATAGTGGGGCGATCTCCCCGGTGAAGTACGGCTTGAACGGCACCATGCCGGCGTTGACGAACAACAGCGTCGGGTCCGGGGTGGGCAGCGGCGCGCTGGGGACGGGCGTGTGGCCGCGTTCGGTGAAGAAGTCGAGGAATCTGCTGCGGATGTCGGCGGTACGCACGGTGGATCGGCTCCGTTGGTCGGTTCTCAGAGGGGGCGAGGGGCGGCTGTGCGGGCCGGGTGTCGGGGGCCGAGGAAGGCGGCGTAGCCGGCTCCCCCGGGTGCGGGGTGGGTGGCCTGGGTCCAGCCCTGTCGCTCGTAGAACGCGCAGGCGGCCTTGGCGCGGATCGAGGTCAGTAGCCAGCAGAGGCCGTCGGCGCGCTCCTCGGTGACAGCAGCCAGCAACCGGGCGCCCAGTCCGGTGCCCCGGGCACGGGCGGCGACGGCCAACTCGTCGACCTCCCGTGCGCCACACAGCCAGGCAGAGGTGTGTCGCTCGCCCAGAGCCGCCGATACGTGCGGGTAGCAGCGGTCGGTCGGGAAGGACTCCGGAGTCGTCCAGGCCGTGGCGTAACCGAGGACGACGTCCCCGTCGAGGGCGAGGGCCGCGGTGAAGCCCGGGCGCTTCACGTCGTCGGCGAGCCGCCGGACGTAGACGTCAGACCGGCCCGGATCCTCCTCCCAGGGCGGGGCTCCGTAGGCCTCGGCGTAGACCTCACGCACCCCGCCTATGTACCCGAGTACCTCAGGAGCGGACATGCACGGGACATCGACGGGCATCAGGCTGCCCTGACGGCGGGGCGTGCGAGGGGGGTCAGGGACGCGTATTCGAGCGGGGCGGACGGGTCGATCGATACGTCCAGCGGGGCCGGCTCGGCGCCCGAGCGGACGAGCAGGTCCCCGACGGCGGCGATCATCGCCCCGTTGTCCGTGCACAAGGTCATGGGCGGGACCCGGAGTTCGATGCCGACGGAGGCGCACCGCTTCTCCGCGAGGGCGCGGACGCGGGAGTTGGCGGCTACTCCGCCGACCACGACCAGTGTCTTCACGTCGTATGCCTTGCAGGCCGCCATGGCCTTGCGGGTCAGGACGTCGGCCACGGCTTCCTGGAGGGCGGCGGCGCCGTCGGCCACCGGCACCTCCTCGCCGCGCTGGCGGTGCTGCTCGACCCAGCGGGCGGCGGCGGTCTTGAGGCCGGAGAAGGAGAAGGCGTACGGGTCGTCGCCGGGCCGGGTGAGCGGGCGCGGGAAGGCCACGGCCTTCGGGTTCCCGTCCCGCGCGGCCTTGTCGATGGCAGGACCGCCTGGGTACGGCAGGCCGAGGATGCGTGCGACCTTGTCGAAGCATTCGCCGGCCGCGTCGTCGAGGGTGTCTCCGAGGTGCAGGATCGGCTCGCGCACGAGGTCCTGGACGAGGAGGAGCGAGGTGTGGCCGCCGGAGACGATCAGTACCACGCACGGGTCGGGCAGAGGGCCGTGCTCCAGGGTGTCGGCGGCGACGTGCCCGGCCAGGTGGTGGACGCCGTACAGCGGCACCCCGGCCGCGTAGGCCAGGGTCTTCGCCCCGGCCAGGCCGACCTGGAGGGCGCCGGAGAGTCCCGGGCCCGTGGTGACGGCGACCGCGTCGAGTTGGTCGATCCGCAGCCCGGCCTGGTCGAGGGCCTGCCTGACCACCGGGTTGAAGGCGTGCAGGTGGGCACGGGCCGCGATCTCGGGCACCACACCGCCAAAGAGGGCGTGCTCGCCCATGCTCGACGCCACCACGTGCGCCAGCAGCTTCCCGTCCTGAACGATGCCCGCGCCGGTCTCGTCACACGACGACTCGATCCCCAGCACCACCGGTCCGGCCACAGCACCCACTCCTTCTGCACTCAACCTGCAACTGCAATATATGCGCAATAAGGAGCCGGATGGGGCACCCGCCCGGTGTCAGGGGTTCTGGGAAGAGCCGGAGAGAGCCGGGGACTGCCCACCGCGTCCCGACGTGGATGACCGGGTGCCGCCTCCGCCGACGCGTCGCGCGTGGCTTGTGCGGAGCATGGCGCCGTAGAGGATCCCGAAGGCGGTCCATGCGAAGTAGAGGCCCGACAGGCCGATTCCCGGACCAGCCGCCTCCCAGGAGCCGCTCTCACGGACGTTTGCCCTGGTCCGGGCGGATGCGACCGCTGTACCACCAGGGGACGAACAAGACCCTGGCAGGAGACCCTCCTCGATGTCGCCCCGCCCGAACCCAATGAGCACGAAGGCAGCGGCGCGCGCGGGCAGCAATTCCTTCAAATCCAGCAGCACCGAATGCCCGTTCACAAGTCGGCGTCTCCGCTGTCGTCCTCCGGGGCGCGGTTGGCAAGGTCGACGGCGAACGCGGCGACATCGCGGCCGGCGATGAGGCGTCGGCCCGCGCCGTCGCCGCCTTCCCGGCGCGCGGGGAACTTCCCCGCGTCGGCCCAGCGGTGGGCGGTGTCGGGACTGAGGCCCAGCAGGCGCTCGGCCTGCTCCACGTGGAGCGCGGCACGTGCCGTTGACTTTCGCTGTCCGCCGTAGGAAGAAGGGTGCCGCGGCGTGGGGGCATCCCTCTTCCTGCTTCCTACCGGCTGGTCTACTAGTGGCGGGCGACCTTGACGGCCGAGATCAGCAGGATCAGCGCGAGGCCGGGGATCAGGACGATGTCCGGGATCACTCCGAGCAGGAGCCCGCCGAGGAGCGCGCCGGCGATGGATCCTCCGGCCAGGAGAGCGGCGAAGCGGAGGTTGGCGCCAAGGACGGCGAAGCTGCCGTCGCGGCTGTAGCGGGCGAAGGCCACCAGCATCGTCGGCAGGGACACCAGCAGGGACAGGCTTCCCGCGAGCTTGATGTCGGCGCCGAACAGCAGCACGATCGTGGGAATCAGAAGCTCGCCGCCGGCTACGCCCATGATGGCCGCGACGACCCCGATCCCGAACCCGGCCACCACTCCGGCCACGATCTGGACGGGGCCCGGCAGGTCCAGGGTTCCGACGGCGGTGGTGTGGGTGAGGACGAGTGCACCAGCCATGCCTACCATCAGGACGGCGAGGACCTTGTAGAGGGTGGACGAGCGCATCCGCACGGCCCACGATGCTCCCGCCCACGCGCCGAGGAGGCTGCCGGCCAGCAGGTTGACCGCGATCGACCAGTGGGCGCCGAGGTCGCTGAAGGAGACCGCGGCGAGTCGGGCGGGCAGGGCGGTGATCACGACGACCAGGCTCATCGCCTTGTTCAGGATGACCGCCGACAGGGCAGCGAAGCCGAACATGCTGATCAGCAGCGGCAGTCGGAACTCGGCACCGCCCAGGCCGATCATGCCGCCGAGCACACCCACCATGGCGCCAGCCCCGAAGACCAGCGGTGTCGACCGCGACCGCGCGGCCCCGGCCAATGCCTTGTCTGATGCCACGTCGATCACGCGTTCACCTCTTGTCCGGCGCCGGTGAGCGTGTATCCGCCCAGCCGGCGCAACTGAGCGCTCACCCGAGGCGAACACCACACCTGCAACAGCGTCGACATGCCGGGGTGTTCGACGAACCGCCGGTCCACCCACAGCTGCACGACGTGCTCCTCCCACGGGGAGAAGTCCAAACCGACCGACGCCGCGGCGGCGGCCGTGGTGATCCCCGCCGCCACCTGCCCGGCCGCAGTCATCCGCGCCGAGGCCAGGTGGCCGGAGACCACCGGGCCCGCGACCTGGTCGGGAGCACCGGCGGCGGCAAGGGTCCGCAGCAGCGCCTGCTGGGAACCGGCCTGCGCGTCTCGGTGGGCCACCGGCACGAGGCCGGTGCCGATCGCGGACAGGGCGGGCGCGGGCCCGTCATGGGCCAGGCCCACCGGCCAGCGTGCGAGCTCCCACCTCGCCACCCCGTCGGGTACCTGCGGCAGTTCACCGGCAGGACCGTGAACGACTGCGGCGTGCGCCCGGCCGGCGGCCAGCGCGGCCATCGACCGGCCCGAGGAAGCGTGCACGACCACCAGCCGCCCGGGACCGCGGCCAGGGCCAGCAGCTGCGGCCATCCCGAGGGCAGGCTCACAGCCCGCCACCACGAACCCGTCGACCGACGCGCCGTCCAGCAACTGCGGCCCCCGCTCGGACCAGACGGCGTCGGCCAGCGTGAAACCGTGCCCGTCGCTCTCGCCGAGCGGCGCCCACACCTGGTTCTCACCGACCCGGGCCACCGCCAGCGGCGTACCCACCTCCGGCTGCCCTTCGTCGGCCATCACCGGAGCGAACACCTCCGGCCCGGACGCAGCGAAGAGCTCCTCCACCGAGCAGCCGAACGCCGCGGCAAGCCCGAGCGCAGCCGTCACCGAAGGAACCTGCCGCCCGGACTCCACCGCCGCGACCGACTGCCGCGAAACCCCCGCAGCAGCCGCCAACTCCTCCTGCGACCAGCGCAAAGCCAGCCGCCGCTCTCGTACCCGTTCACCAGCCATGCCAGGAAGATAGCGGTCCGCCACTATCCAGGCACAAGAGGGCGGCCTGGATTTCGGCAACTCCCACACAACCACCGGAAGCACACGGCTGAGGATTAGGAGGAAAATACCGACGGCCGAATCACGGGTGCTCTGACCAGCAGATATGTGACGCCGCCCGAATGTGATCCGAAGGGCTTGAGATCCCGAGATTCATCCCACGGCCGTGAAGAACCACCCCCTGCGGGAATCAAGACATGGGCGGCCCTACCGCATTCGCCCATCAAATCTCGCATTCAATAAACATATGCAAGCTGTAAAGCGTGAATCGGCTGGCATCTGCGATGTCAGTTATCTAGATGCTCCCGACCCCGGCCCGCAGGTGCGACACCAAGTTCGGACGCTCGCCGCGCCCTGTGCCCGGCGGGCGGCCTCAGTTGCCGGACATGAGGGCGGACCTGGGTTCCTGGGCTCGAAATCAACGGCTGCCAGCGGAGGTTGCCCCTTCGGGCTGTTGCATGCGGGCTCCGAGGGCCGTGACGGCCGCAGCGAACGCCAGCGCGGCGAGTAGGGCGAACAGTGCGTGGTAACCGCCGAGGGGTCCGGCCAGGATGGCCCCGGCAAAGGGGGCGAGGGCGGCTGCGGCGTGGGCGGGTGCGCCGAGGAGTCCGGAGAGTCGGCCGTAGTGGGTGGTGCCCCAGCGGTCGGTGATGGCGGTGGCCTGCAGGAGGGTGAGGTTCCCTCGGATCACCCCGGCGAAGACGGACACGGCGACGAGCAGGGCGTACGGCCCGGCCACGACGGCGAGGGCGGCGGTGGTGAGGGCACCGAGCGCGATCAGGGTGATGGTGCGGGCGGTGACGCCGAGGTGGCGGGCGAGGGTCGCGTAGAGGGTGCGGCCGAGGGTCTGGCCGGCGCCGCCGAGGCCGAGGGCCCATGCCGCCTGGGTGGTGGTGTAGCCGCGCTCGATCAGGAGGGGGACGAGGCCGATGACGACCGCGTACATGGCGAACGCGGACAGGGTGAAGGTGACGGCCAGCATCCAGAACGCCCGGCTGCGGACGACCTGCTCGTGCCCGCCACTGACGTGCGGCGGGCTCGGAGGAGCCGGCGGCCAGGGAGCCTTCAGGGCGAGGGCGTGCGCCGGAATGGTCAGCACCGCAAGGATGCCGGCGAGGACCACGTAGGTGGCGCGCCAGGACATGTGGTCGGCGAGGACCGCGGTAAGGGGTGCGAAAACCGTGGACGCGAGCCCGCCGGCGAGCGTGACGATCGTGAGGGCGCGGACGTGGTCGGGGGCCCACCAACGGGTGAGGGCGGCGAAGGCCGGCTGGTAGAAAATGGCGGCCATCGCCGCTCCGGCCAGCAGCCATCCGGCAAAGAACACGGCCAGGTTGGGGGCTGCGGCTATCACCAGCAGGCTCAGCGAACCCAGGGCGGAGCCGGCGGTCATGACCAGGCGCGGGCCGCGGTGGTCCAGGACGCGGCCGACATAGATCCCGACGACGGCGGAGACGACGAGGGCAGCGGAAAACGCTGCGGTGGTGGAGCCCGTACTCCACCCGGTGTCCGCGGTGATGGCCGGGTTGAGGACGGGGAAGGCGTAGTAGACGACGCCCCAGCTGGTGATCTGGGTGAGGCAGAAGGCGGGCAGGACGGCGCGTGGCCGCGACCGGACCCCCGTCCCGGTCGCAGCCACGCCGCTTCGTAGGTCGCTCACCTCAGCAGCCGCCGGAGGAGGCGGGTACGGCGCCGATGGTGAGGGTGGCCGGGGCCGCGCAGCAACCGCCACCGGCCCCCTCCGCGGCTGCGGGTTCGTCGAAGAGACCCGCGCCGCCGCAGACTCCGGTCTCGGGGAGGGTGAGTTCGACGCGCTCGGCGGCTTCCTGGTCACCGGCGAGGTGGGCGGCGATGGAGCGGACCTGCTCGTAACCGGTCATCGCGAGGAAGGTCGGGGCTCGGCCGTAGGACTTCATGCCGACGAGGTAGACGTCCTTCTCCGGGTGGGAGAGCTCGTTCGCGCCGTGCGGGTAGACGGTGCCGCAGGAGTGCTGGTTGGGGTCGATCAGCGGAGCCAGCTCGACCGGCGCCTGGAGGCGGTCGTCGAGGCCGAGGCGCAGCTCGTCGAGGAAGGAGAGGTCGGGGCGGAAGCCGGTGAGGACGATGACCTCGTCCACCGGGTCCAGGCGGCGGCCGTCCTCCCCGACGAGGACCAAGCGGCCGTCCTCGTCGCGCTCGAAGGCGTCGGTGCGGAAGCCGGTGACGGCGTCCGCGTACCCGCCGTCGACCGCGGCCTTCGCCGCCAGGCCCAGGGCGCCGCGGGCGGGCAGCTGGTCCGCCTCTCCGCCGCCGAAGGTCGAGCCGGAGATACCCCGGCGCAGGATCCAGGTGGCGTGGGTACCGGTGCCGTCCTCGGACTTGGCGAGGTCAGCCAGGTAGGCGAGGGCGGTGAAGGCGGAGGCGCCGGAGCCGATGACCGCGGTGCGCTTGCCCGCGTACCGGGCCCGGACGGCGGGGTCCTTCAGGTCCGGGACGCGGTAGCCGATCCGGTCGGCGGCCGCCTTCTCCCCCAGGGCCGCCAGGCCGTTGCCGCCGGCAGGGCTGGGGGTGGACCAGGTGCCGGAGGCGTCGATGACCGCGCGGGCGAAGATCCGCTGCTCGCGGCCGTCGGCGTTCTCGTAGTGGACGACGAAGGGCTGGGCCTCGCGGTCGGCGTCGACGATACGGTCGCGGCCGGCGCGCGAGACGCCGGTGACGCGGGCGTCGTAGCGGACCTGCTCGCCGAGGACGTCGGCCAGCGGCTGTAGGTACCGCTCGGCCCAGTCCCCGCCGGAGGGGTAGGTGTCCTCGGCGGGCTTGACCCGGCCGGTCGGGGCGAGGAGCTTCTCGGCGGCCGGGTCGACGACCTCGCCCCAGCGGGAGAAGAGGCGTACGTGGGCCCATTCTCGGACGGCGGATCCGGCGGCGGTCCCGGCTTCCAGGACGAGCGGTTCGATGCCGCGGTCGACGAGGTGGGCGGCGGCCGCGAGTCCGGCGGGGCCGGCTCCGATGACGACGACGGGCAGCTCGGTGGTGGTCTCGCTCATGACTGGTCTCCGGGTCTTCGTGCAGGCGGGCAAGGTGGGTGGGGACTTCGGGTGGTCAGCAGCAGCCGGCTCCGGTAGCGACGGCCTCGCGCTTGGACTGGGGGTCGCAGCAGGCTCCGGCGGCTTCCGCGCCCTCGACGGTGCCGCAGCACGGTGAGGACGAGGACTCGGCGGGAGCCGCCTCCGCCGTGGGCGCGGCCGGGGCGGCGCTACAGCAGGAAGCCGCCGTCTCGGCGTGGTTCGGGCTGGGGGTGACCGACTCGCTCATGACGACTCCCTGGTGTTTCGAAGTTTGTCGATGGCTTGCGTGATCAGCATGACACCTGTATCGATAGACGTCAACATAGACGTTCATCTATTTCCCGGAGGTTGCCGTGGAGCATGTGGAAGTCGCCGTCATCGGGGGCTGGCAGTCGGGGCTGGCGGCCGCGCACGCACTGGTCAGATCAGGGTTGAAGCCATTGGTACTGGAGGCGTCGAGCCAGGCCGCGGGCTCGTGGCCGCGCTACTACGACAGCCTGACCCTCTTCTCCCCAGCTCGGTTCAGCGCACTGCCCGGAGTGCCGTTCGGCGGGGATCCGGACCGCTACCCGCACCGGGACGAAGTCGTCGCCTACCTCACCGCCTACGCCGACCGACTGCAGGCCGACATCCGCACCGGGCAGCGCGTGGCCGCGGTCCTGGCCGACGGCGGCGGTTTCACCGTCGAGCTGGAGGGCGGCGGGCGGTTGTCGGCGCGGGTGGTGGTCGCAGCCTCGGGTAGCTTCGGCCGCCCCCACCACCCTGACCTGCCGGGCCTGAAGACCTTCGATGGGCAGGTCCTGCACGCAGCCGACTACCGCAGCCCCGCCGCGTTCGCCGACCAGCGGGTCGCGGTCGTCGGGGCGGGGAACTCCGCGGTCCAGATAGCCGCCGAGCTCGCGCGTGAAAGCCGGAACACGCTGGCCACGCGGGCGCCGGTGAAGTTCGCCCGCCAGCACCTACCGGGGAGGGATCTGCACTTCTGGCTGACCCGCACCGGTGTCGACACCGCACCGCTGGGGCGCCTGCTGCGGACCCCGCCCGGCCAGCCAGTCCTGGACGACGGCCGCTACCGCGCCGCCCTGGCGGCCGGCAGCCCCGACCGGCGCCCGATGTTCCAGCACCTGAACGGCAACAAGGTCACCTGGGCCGATGGCACCACCGAGAGGCTGGATGCGCTGATCCTGGCCACTGGCTACCGCCCGGATCTGCCATACCTGGCCGGTCTCGGCGGCGCCCTCGACACCTCCGGCCGGCCCCGGCAACGGGACGGCGCTTCCCCCGCACACCCGGGCCTGGCCTTCGTGGGCCTGGAGTGGCAGCGCAGCCTGTCCTCGAACTCCCTGCGAGGCGTCGGCCGGGACGCCGAGCGGACGGCCCGCCGCCTTGCCGCCCACCTGGACCGCGCGTGAGACCCCTGCCAGTCTGGTTCGACATGTGTCAACATAGACGTATGTCGAATGCGAAGGTACTGCCGCTCCTGGAGCCCGAGGCCGTCGCGCCCTGCTGCCCGCCGCTGAACGAGCGCCCCATGTCGGCGGACGAGGCAGAGGTCGCGGCGAAGATGTTCAAGGCGCTGGGGGACCCAGTGCGCCTGCGCCTGTTCTCCGCCGTTGCCTCCCACGAGGGTGGCGAGGCGTGCGTATGCGACATCTCCGACGTCGGCGTCTCCCAGCCCACCGTCTCCCACCACCTCAAGAAGCTCAAGGAAGCCGGCTTGCTCTCCTCCGAGCGGCGCGGCACGTGGGTGTACTACCGGGTCGAGCCGTCCGTGCTCGCCGCCATGGGCGCGCTGCTGGTCGGCGCTGCGAAGGCCGCGTGACCGGCGTGCGGATCGAGGCTCTTCTGCCGGAGCACGCTGAGCAGGTGCTGGGCATCTACCAGGCCGGCATCGACGAAGGCAACGCAACCTTCGAGACGCAGGCCCCTGACTGGGCCGCCTTCGACAAGGCCAAACTGCCCGGTCACCGCTTCGTCGCCCTCGACGAGGGCGGCCGAGTGGCGGGCTGGGTCGCGGCGAGCGCGGTCTCCGACCGCTGTGCGTACGCGGGCGTGGTCGAGCACTCCGTGTACGTCCACCCCGACGCCCGCGGCCGCGGCGTCGCGGGCCGGCTCCTTGCCGCCTTGGTCGAGTCGACCGAGGCCGCGGGGATCTGGACGGTCCAGTCCGGCGTCTTCCCCGAGAACACCGCGAGCCTCGCCGTCCACGAGCGGGTCGGCTTCCGGATCATCGGCACCCGCGAGCGGATCGGCCGCCACCACGGTGTCTGGCGGGACGTGGTCCTCCTGGAGCGCCGCAGCCCACGGATCAGCTGACGCCGACGGGCGTGGTGGCGGTCGCGGGCACGAGGCGGGGAACGAGGCGTACGTAGACCACCATGCCGATCACCTCGACCAGGGTCTGGGTGACCACGACGACCGCGGCGACCGCGAGGTCGTCGGGCAGCGCGAGGGCCAGGGGCAGGACCACCAGGGAGTTGCGTGTCGCGCCGGTGAAGACGACCGCCCGTGATGCGGGGACTTCGAGGCGGAAGAGGCGGGCGACACCCCGTCCGGCGAAGGCCATGACCACGAGGAACGCGACGTAGAAGGGGATGACGGCGGCGACGTCGCCGAGGCTGCCGCCGAGCTTGGGGACCTGGGAGGCGACCACGGTGACGAGGGTGGCGGCCATCAGCGGCACCATCGTCGTCGTGGCCGCGTCCGACACCTTCCGTCCGGCCGGTGCGCGTCCCGCCCACGCCTGGAGGATCCAGGCCAGCGCGAGCGGGATCACGATGAGGACGAGGAAGGCTTCCAGGAACGGGCCGACCTCGACGACGTCGGCCAGGTCCGGGCCCATGAACAGGTACAGCAGGCCTGGCAGGAGCAGCATCTGGGCGACGAGCAGCAGCGGGGTCGCGGCCAGGAGGCGTCGGCCGTCGCCGCCGGCCAGGCCGGTGAAGACGATGACGTAGTCCACGCACGGGCAGAGCAGCACCAGCAGGACGCCGATGCGCACGGCCTGGTCGGCGGGAAGGAAGGTGAACATCGCGGCGACGACGAGCGGGACGACGGCGAAGTTCACGACCATGGTCGCGGACAGGAACCTGCCGTCGCGCAGGGAGCGGAACAGGTCGGCGGCCGGGACCTGGAGGAAGGTCACGAAGAGCAGCGCCCCGAGGACGGGGTTGATGGCGTGTTCGAGTCCCGGACCGGCCGAGGGTGCTGCCCAGCCGAGGAGCGCGCCCAGGGCCATGGCGCCGAGGTAGATCGGGATCTGGTGGTGCTCCATGCGTGCGACCAGACCCTGTGGTTCCTGCGACACCCTGCTGACTCCTTGCTGTACGTACCTGCTGATCGTGCGGTGGCCCCGTCTGGGGCCCGGTCATTGTGGCAAGCCGGCGTGCCCTTGCCCGGGCGGCGGGGTGGGCAGGCCGAGGTCCACCGGGCCCGGCGCGGTCGCGCACGTGGCGGCCCGGCGGCGCCGACGCAGTACCCACGCCGTGGCGGCAAGGGTTCCGACGGTGACGGCGGCCAGGGCGGGCACCCACACGGCGCCGACAGCGGAGAGGACTCCCAGCCCGCCGAGGAAGGCCGTGATCGGGCCGATGCAGCAGGCCGCGCAGGCCAGTGCGGCGAGGCCGCCCACTCCGAGGAGGGACGTGCCGGAAGACTTCGTCTCGGGGTTCACGTGGTGGCTCCGAACAGGTCGGCGAGCAGGGAAGCGGCCGCTTCGGGTGCCCGCACCGTCAGCGTCAGGTGGGTGGGGGTGAGACCCAGGGTGAAGTCGAAGAACGCGCAGCAGTCCTGCTCCGCCGCCGCCAGGGCGGCGAGTTCGGCCGCCAGTCGCGGGGTGCTCGGGAAGACGAGGCGCAGGCCGTCGGTGATCTCTTCGCGTCCGGTGGACCGCGCGATCAGCGCCCGCCACTGGGTTGTGCGTTCGCCCAGTTCGTCCCCGCCGAGCGTGCAGGCCACCGGCGCCTCGCGCCACGGCTCGCTGTCGGCGTCGGGCTGGGGGCGGGTGGGTGAGAGTGCGACCAGGACCGGCCCCGCCGGCCGGGGCTGCTCGGCGGTGGTGCAGCCGCAGTCCGGGCCGCACCCGCCGGACGGCGCCGGCCCGGACAGCTGCCGGTGGACTTCGGCGAGGCGGACGGAGAAGGCGGCCAGCTCGGCCGCGCGGCGGTCCGCGTCCGCGATCCGGTCGGCGACCAGGGGCACCATGCGCGCCCGCACCGCGGCGCACACCCCCGCGTCCCGTACGTCGAGCAGGTCGCGGATGTCCTCCAGCGCCAGCCCGAGCAGCTTCGCGGAGGAGATGAACGCCAGCCGCTCCACCGCGTCCGGCCCGTACTGGCGGTAGCCGGACGCCGTCCGCTCTGCGGGCAGCAGCCCGGCCGTCTCGTAGAACCGCAGGGTGGAGGCCGGCACGCCGGAGCGTTCGGCCAGCTGCGATATGCGCAGTGTGCTCATGCCTCGACCGTAAACCTTCAACCCGACTCGAAGGTCAAGCCCGCAGAAGCCCGGCAATCTCGCGGGCCGCATCACGGGCGGGGCGGCCGACACCGATCAGGGTGGCGGAGGCGGGGCCGGTCCAGTCGCCGTAGCCGAGCAGGTGCAGGCGTGGTTCGTCGACGGCCCGGGTCCCGACGGTGGCGATGTGACCGCGCGTGCCGCGCAGGCGCAGTGCCGCGAAGGGGGCGAGCGCGGGTCGAAAGCCGGTACACCAGATGACCACGTCCGCCTCCGCCGTTGCCCCGTCCGCCCACTGGGCTCCGGTGGCGGTGAGGCGGCTGAGCATCGGCCTGGCGGTCAACAGCCCGGCGTCGCGGGCGGCGCGTACGGGCGGAATGGCGACGATGTCGCCGAGGGAAGCGACACCGCCGGTGTCCCTACGTCCCTCGTCCAGGGCCCGGCGGCGGGCGGTGGCGTGGTCGAAGAGGGCACGGCCGTCGATGTCGTCGGCGAGGTAGCGTGGCGGGCGCTGCGTCACCCACGTCACCTCTGCCCTGCCGGCGAGGTCGGCGGCGATCTGAGCTCCGGAGTTCCCGCCGCCCACCACGATCACGCGCTGCCCGTCGAACTCCCGCGGGTTCTGGTACTGCAATGTGTGCAGCTGTCGGCCGGCGAATTCGCGGCGGCCGGGCACCGCAGGCAGGAAGGGGCGGGTCCAGGTGCCGGTGGCGCTGATGACCGCGCGGGCCCGCCAGTCCCCGCAGTCCGTCGCGACCCGCAGGAAGGCGCCGTCCCGGTGGACGGCGGAGACCCACACACCACGCTGGACGGGCAGTTCGTACCGCTTCTCGTAGTCGGTGAGGTAGCCGATGACGTGGGCGGCGTCCGGGTAGAGCTCGCCCGGCTGGGACGGCATGAGCCGCCCGGGCAGGGAGGAGTACTGGGCCGGGGAGAAGAGGCGCAGGGAGTCCCAGGTGTGCTGCCAGGCCCCGCCGGGCGCCGCCTCGGCGTCGAGGATGACGTGCTCGATGCCCAGGCGGCGCAGGTGGTAGCCGGCGGCGAGCCCCGCTTGGCCGCCGCCGATCACCACCACGTCCGTGCGCCGCGTCATGCCGAGAGCGTCCCGGTGTCCGTCTTGCCTCGCATGAAGATGACCGCCACCAGGGCCAGGCCCACGACCGCGCCGGCCAGCTGCGCGCCTACGAACCCGGGCACCGAGGCCGGGGCGATGCCCGCGAAGGTGTCCGTGAAGGCGCGGCCGATGGTGACGGCCGGGTTGGCGAAGGAGGTCGAGGACGTGAACCAGTACGCGGCGCCGATGTACGAGGCCACTGCGACGGGCGCGAAGCGCAGGCGGTCGGTGCGGGCCAGGCCGAAGATCAGCAGGATCAGGCCGGCCGTAGCGACGACCTCGCCGAGGAGGAGGTTCCCGGCGGAGCGGTCGTGGGTGGACCACTTCACCAGGGGTTCGCCGAACATCGCGTCCGCCAGGATCGCGCCCGCGATCGCCCCCGCGATCTGCGAGGGCACGTAGACGGCGAACTCTCGGGCGGTGACCCCGGCGCCGCCCCGACGGGCGGTCCACCACTCCGCCAGCGTGACGGCCGGGTTGAAGTGCGCGCCGGAGACAGGGCCGAGGAGCGCGATCAGGACACCGAGCCCGAACACCGTGGCGGTCGAGTTGGCCAGCAGCTGCAGGGCCACGTCGTCGGTGAGCTTCGTGGCCTGGATGCCCGAGCCGACGACGACCGCGACGAGAGCGGCGGTGCCGACCAGCTCGGCGGCGGCGCGGGCGATCAGCGGGGTGCGGGGCGGAGTCGCGCCGGGTGCGGGCTGGGGCACGTCGGCAGGTATCGGGGTGCCGACGGGCTGGGTGGCGGTCAAGGCGGGTTCTCCTCGAGCAGGTGAGGCAAAGCGCGGAAGACTATGGGCAGGACCGCTTGAGGTTCGCTTCTGCGGTGGCTCGCGCGGTCTGTGCGAGGTCGGCGAACTGACCGGCGAGGGCTTCGATGACTTCCGGGCGCAGGCGGTAGTAGATGTACCGGCCGCATGGCTCCGTATCCACGACCCCCGCCTCCCGCAGCACCTTCATGTGGTTGGAGAGGTTCGTCTGCTTCGCGCCCGTCTCCTCCACGAGGTGGGTGGTGCAGAGCGTCTCGCGGGCGAGCAGGGTCACGATCTGGAGCCTGAGCGGGTCGGCCAGAACCCGGATCAGATCAGTGTCGACTGACGTCATCATGGACTGATACTGTCACATCAGTTGGGGCTGACACCAGCCCGAGCTGATCCTATTGGCTCCTTTGAACAGGATCGCCATGCCCACGCCTTCCTCGCCCCTCCTGCCGGACGAACGCCTGGCCGCCGGGGCTGCCCGTCTCGCCACCCGCTACGCCGGCCACTTCGCGCCGGAAACCGTGCTGGGCCTGCTTGCCGACTCCTACGCGCGTCTCGCCGAGCAGGCACGGATCCGCACGCACCTGGTCGTGCTGGCGGAACGGCTGACCGCCGACCGCCTTGACGCCCTCGCCCACACCCAGGGGCTGACGAGCGGGCCGATGCGGGTGCTGTTCGTGTGCAGCCAGAACGCGGGCCGCTCCCAGATGGCAGCCGCCCTCCTGGCCCACCGGGCCGGCGATGCGGTCACGGTCTCCTCAGCGGGCACCCACCCCGCCGACGAGGTCGAGCCGCACATCGTCCAGGCCCTCACCGAGGCGGGCGCGAACCTGGCCGACGCCTACCCCAAGCCGCTCACCGAGGAGGTCGTGCAGGCCGCCGACATCGTGATCACGATGGGCTGCGGCGACGCCTGCCCGGTGATGCCCGGCCGCCGATACCTCGACTGGCCCGTGGCAGACCCCGACGGGGCGCCGATCGCCGTCGTCCGCGACATACGCGACGTCATCGACGCCCGCATCGCCGAGCTGCTCGCCCAGCTCGCCCCCTGACCCCCACGCATCCCCATCGCAGTCGTCTCACCCCTAGGAAGAACAGATGTCCTCCGCTCCTGCCGCCTCCGTCCTGTTCGTCTGCATCCACAACGCGGGCCGCTCCCAGATGGCGGCCGGGTTCCTCCGCCACCTCGCCGGCGACCGCGTCGAGGTCCGCTCCGCCGGCTCCATGCCCGGCGAGCAGATCAACCCCTCCGCCGTCGCCGCCATGGCCGAGCTGGGCATCGACATCTCCGACCAGAAGCCGAAGGTCCTCACCCCCGAGGCCGCCCAGGCGTCCGACTACATCATCACCATGGGCTGCGGGGACGCCTGCCCGTACTTCCCCGGCAAGACGTACCTCGACTGGCAGCTCGAGGACCCGGCCGGCCAGGGCGTCGAGGCCGTCCGCCCCATCCGCGACGAGATCAAGAGCCTCATCGAGGGCCTGATCGCCGAGATCGACGCCAAGCCGAAGGCCTGAGGCACCTGCCGTGACCGAGACGACCCCGACCAACGACGTCCGCGACGTCATCGTCATAGGCTCCGGCCCCGCCGGATACACCGCCGCCCTGTACACCGCCCGCGCACAGTTGAAGCCGCTGCTGTTCGGCAGCTCCATCTTCGTCGGCGGCTCCCTCACCACGACCACCGAGGTGGAGAACTTTCCCGGCTTCCCCGATGGGATCGACGGCCCGGACCTGATGGTGAACATGCGGGCTCAGGCCGAGAAGTTCGGCGCCGAGATGATCGACGACGACATCGTCTCCGTGAACCTCACCGGCGATATCAAGGAAGTCACCGACTCCGAAGGCACCGTCCACCGCGCGAAGACGGTGATCATCGCGGCCGGCTCCGGCTACCGCAAGCTTGGCCTCCCCAAGGAGGACGAGCTCTCCGGCCGCGGGGTGTCCTGGTGCGCCACCTGCGACGGGTTCTTCTTCCGCGACCGCGACATCGTCGTGGTCGGCGGCGGCGACACCGCCATGGAAGAAGCCACCTTCCTCACCCGCTTCGCCCGCTCCGTCACCATCGTCCACCGCCGCTCCACCCTGCGCGCCTCCAAGGTCATGCAGAACCGGGCGTTCACCGACGACAAGATCTCCTTCGCCTTCGACAGCGAAATCGCCGAGATCAAGGACACGAACGGCATGCTCTCCGGCGTCGTCCTGCGCGACACCTTCACCGGCAAGCTCCGCGACCTCGACGTCACCGGCCTGTTCATCGCCATCGGACACGACCCCCGCACCGAACTGTTCACCGGACAGGTCGACGTCGACGACGAGGGCTACATCAAGGTCGCCTCGCCCTCGACCCGCACGAACATCCCCGGCGTCTTCGCCGCCGGCGACGTCGTCGACCACACCTACCGCCAGGCCATCACCGCAGCCGGCTCCGGCTGCGCAGCGGCCCTCGACGCCGAGCGCTACCTCGCCGCCCTGAGCGACAGCAGCACCAACGTAGACATGGCGCAGGTCAACGCCTGACCGGCTGGCCCCCACCCCATGGTGGGGGCCAGCCTGGAACCCCGCCCCCTCCGGACAGCCCGTTCAGGAGTCGTCTTCGGCTCGGTGGGTGTGCTCGGGGCCGGGGTGGGCGACACCGGGGACGAAGGGGTTGTCGTAGTCAAGTTCGATCTTGCCGAAGGCCGCACCTGGGATCGGCGCCGAGTCGTTGTCGGCGATGATCAGTTGGGCCTGAGAGCCATGTACCTCGGCGAGTGTTTGAAAGCGCTGGTAGGTCCGGTGGCCTCGTGCTTGGTCGTCCAAGTTACTCCCGGACGCCTTTCGTGGGGAGTCAATGATCAGCAGCGACGGCACTCGGACGTCTGGGTGTGTGATGCCGAACTCCAGCAGGGAAAGGCTGTACGCGACGTTGATACAGGTCACGATGCCCCCGCCGTCCGCCTGAAGGCTCTCGAACGAGACGTTGTCCACGACGGGCAGATAGGACGTCGGGTCGACGGTCGCGGACTGGATCCACGGCGCAGGGCGCAGCTGAGAGATCATCGTGTTGAAGTCTCGGCCGAGGTCACTCACGAGGGTTTGTCGCGCTGCGAGTTCGGCTGTTCGGGCCTTCCTTTCAGCCGTTGCGCGGGTCCGCTGCTCCTTGATGGCGCGGACATCTCGTGCGATCACGTGAGCTCGCGCCCAGGAGTCTCGTAGCTGGGTTACAGAGTCAATGGCTGCTCTGAGCGAGGCCGCGCGGGCGCTGGCGTCTGCAATGGCGTCGAAGCGTGGCGCCACGAGGTCGCGGGTCTGCGCGTCGAGTTGACGGCGCAGGCTGTGCGCGAGGAAGTCGGTTTGCTGGGCACGCTGTTGTGCGGCTTCCAGGACACCGCTGTCGGCTTCGAGTACGGTCTGGGCGTCCTGGAGCTGAAGGTCGAGGGTTCTCCGGGTCTGCGCGATTGCGGCGGGGTCGACGTCTTGGTCGTGCGGGTCGTGCTGCAGGCAGACCACACAGTGGTCCTCGGGGACGGGGCGGGTGCTGAGGCGCTGCATGCAGCGCGGACAGACTACGAAGTCGAAGGGGGACAGCTTCTCGATGGCGGTGGTGGAGCGATCGAGTCGGGAGAGGTCAAGTTCGACCTGGGCGACAACCGCGGCACGAGCCTCCACGAGTTCTTGTGCCGCCAGGACCTCCTCCGCCGCCTCGCGGGCACTGTCCACTGCGGCACGCAGCTCTTGGCGGAGGACGGCGTCGGCTGCGGTGCTCTCCTCCAGTTCGTGGCGCAGGGATGTCAGCGTTGCATCGGCTCGCTGGAGCATGTCCCGCAGGCTGGTGAGTTCGGCCCGCAGTTGGTCCTCGGTGCGGGGGTCGGTCGCACCGAGGAAGTTCTTGACGTTCTCGTATTCGTCCGTCTTCTTGCGGAGCTCCTCCTTGAGCTCCCCCAGCTTCCGGCTGAGCTCCAGCACGGTGCTGTCGGTAAGAGCGAACATCAGCTTGAAGAGCGCGGTGCGTTTGGTCCGGAACCACGTGTCGAGGTGTCCCACGACTTCGCGGTCGATGTTGCGGGCTTCCCGGTACACGTAGGCGAAGAGATCGGGGAAGGTGAGGTCCCGCGTCGTGGCTTTGCCGTCGCGGCTGGACGGGATCGTCTCGCGGGGAAAGTCGAGCGCCCTCAGAAGGTAGTCCGACAAGGGTGGCAGGTCGCCGTCCGCTTGTACGGCGTAGGTGTTGACAGTGGCTAGGGTTTCTGGGTCGAGGACGTCGACCTGGCCGGAGCGGGCGTCGTTCACGGTCCTTTTGAGGATCACGTACTGCTCGCCGATGACCACCTCGGCCTGGGCAGAGAGGACGTGGTCGCGGACAGCCGGGGTCAGTACGGCTTTGCCACCCACCACATGCTTGAGCAGCATCAGGAGGCTGGACTTGCCAGTACCGCTGGGACCGCTGACGACGGTGGCCGGCCCGTCGAAGCGGTAGGTCTTCTCGGCGTCGGCGGTGGTGACGGTGAGGGATCGAAATCGAAGGTGGACTGCCATTTCAGATCTCCGTCCGCCAGGGCCTGTCGACCGCGTCCGGCAGACGGTCGTAGATGAGGGTCTTCAGGGTCGTACCCGACTTGTTGAAGTGCTTCTTGAGGAGCGTGATGCGCTTGGCCACCACACTCCACTCGTCCGTTTCTGCCAGCATTGCCCCGGCGACCGCGCCGGAGGCTGTGATGCGGAATTCGGCACGGCCAGTCCCGCCGTAGGTGATCAGGTCGCGTGCAGCCAGGGATCCCAGGACGGTGTAGTAGCGGTGGTCCCAGGGCCCGTACTTGTAGCGGGTCATGCGGCTCTCGACGGATAGGCGTTCAGCGGAGGTGGGTTGGGCTCCGTCGGGCCACGGAATTCCATCCTTGGCCAGGAGGCGCTCCAGCATGGCCGGGTAGCGCAGCAGGAAGTCGAGCTTGGCAAGCTTGGTCAAACCTTCCAGGCCCTTCTTCGCTCCGGTGAAGCGGTCGATCAGCAGCAGCACACGGGCCTCGTGATAGTGAGCCTCATGCTGCTCCTCTCGACGAGCCCGGTCCCTCAGGCGTGTGGTTGCCACCAGTCGGTCGCCGGCGCTTGTCACGACGCCTCCTCCTCAGAGGGGTCGAACACGTCGGAGAAGTAGAAGTCGCAGTCGTCGCAGAGTTGGTAGGCCAAGCCCCGCAAATGACGCCCGTTGACAGGAAACGGAAGCCCGGCGCCTAGTAGGGCTTTGTTAGGTGGTCTTGTCGTGTTCGGTGTGCGGTAGTTCGCTGGCTGTATGAGGGCTGGGGAGCTTGCCGCGGTGCGGGGCCGGTTGGAGGAGTTCGCGTCCGAGGTGTTCGCGCCGCTGATACGGCGGGACCAGCGCGAGAAGGGCGCCTTGTATCTGCGGGGACTGCTGCTGGATGGCCGGCGGAAGTCGATGGAGCCGATGGCCGACCGGCTCGGGGTCGATCACCAGCAGTTGCAGCAGTTCATGACGTCCTCGACCTGGCCGGTCGAGGACGTCCGGGCCCGGCTGGCATGGCGGGCGGTGGTAGCGGTGCGGCCGCAGGTGTGGGTCGTCGACGACACCGGGTTTCCCAAAGACGGCCGTTCCTCGCCAGGGGTGGCCCGGCAGTACTCCGGGACGCTGGGCAAGGTCGGCAACTGCCAGATCGGCGTCAGCGTCCATGCCGCCTCCGACACCGCCTCGTGCCCGCTGTCCTGGCGCCTGTTCCTGCCCGCCATCTGGGACGGACCCGACGCCGAGGCCCGCAGGCGGGCCTGCCGGATCCCCGACAGCGTCCATCACCGGCCCAAGTGGCAGCTCGCCCTGGACATGCTCGACGAACTCGCCGCCACCGGGCTGAGGCCCGCCGCCCTGGTCGCGGACACCGGCTACGGCGCGAACGCCGACTTCCGCCGCGGTCTGGACGATCGTGGTCTGGCCTGGGTCCTGCAGGTCAAGGGCGAGATGACCGCCCACGGCCAGGACGCGGTGCCGCACCGGCCCGACTACGGCGGGCTCGGGCCCCGCCCGCTGCCCCGCTACCGCACCCGCCCACGCTCCTTGCGCGATCATGCGCTGGCCGCGGGCCGCAGCAGCGGCCGGTCCCTGACCTGGCGCAAGGGCTCCAAAGCAGCAATGAGCTCGCACTTCGTGCTCCTGCGGGTCCGCCTCGCCGGCCGCCGTCCGAAACCGGCCGCCGACGGCACGATCCCGCTGTCCTGGCTGATCGCCCAGTGGCCCGAAGGCGAAGCCGAACCGGTGAGGTACTGGATCTCGAACCTGCCCGCCGACATCCCCGCCAAAGACCTGGTCCGTCTGGCGAAGGCCCGCTGGCGGATCGAGCATGACTACCGAGAGCTGAAGACCGCTCTGGGCCTGGACCACTTCGAGGGCCGCTCGTTTGCCGGATGGCACCGGCATGTCACCCTCGTCACCGCCGCCCACCTGTTCCTGACCGAACAGCGGAGGAACCCAAAAGCCCCTGCCAGGGCCTGACCCTCTACCAGGCCCTGGACCTCCTCCAACACCTCATCGCCACCTGGACCGGCACCTGCCCCACCTGCCAACAAACCGTCCCATGGCAGCCCTACGACACCACCTAACAAAGCCCTACTAGTAGGTCCGGTGTCAGGTGCCGAGTCATCAGCTGGTTCATGCGGCGCCCGTAGGGTGCCCCGTCTGGCACTTCCTCCTCGGCCTGGTCGCGGCAGGCAAAGACGGTGTCCAGAACCTCATAACTCACATTGGCCAGCTCCGTAGTGTCCCCCGCCAGGCCCGACCGGTGCTGGGACCAGGCGACATACCAGGCTGAGCGAAGGCGCTCGGCGTGGGCAGCCTCGTCCGCCGGAATGCGGCCGCGGGCCATCTTCTTGCGCAGGTTGCCCCCACCCGGGGCGACGATCGGCAGCTGGCCGCGAGCGAAGGTGGGCACGGCGGAGCGGCTGGAGACGAACGTGTCGAGAACCGTCTCCTTGGTCAACCGACGCCTCGCGATGCGCTGCTGAATTTGCACGCTGTGCAGGACCCTCGCCGGGTCTGCGATGTAGACAGCGAGCTGGCCCCGATCGCTCTCGTCGCGGTTGCACTGCTCGATTCGCTCGATCAATGCGCGATAGGTTGCCTCGACATCCACGTGTTCCCGCTGAAGGGTCGCGATCGCGGGAACGAGGAGACTCTGGAGATTGACGTCGGTGATGTGCCGACGCGACGGCAGTTCATCGTCAATGAGCAGCGCGCCAAAGAAGAGCTTCACCAAGTCGATAAAACCGTCCGGGATGGCGATGTCGGCGAGCCGCGAAACCTGGGGCACTTCGGGAATTGTGGCGTAGGGCTGCTTCCAACGAACTTTCAAGAGGTACTGGGCGACGGCACTGGCCATATCGTCGACGCCAACGGTGGTTCGCGGGTCGGGCCCGCACATCGCCTTCAGCGTTGTGGCGCCACCCTTGCCCGTTGTGAGACCAGCGTTCGTCGCAAGCCGAAGACGGACGCTACTCAAGCCATCACACGCACGCCATCGGTCGAAGAGGTGCGCCAGTCCGCCGTCCTTGCAAAGATCCGCCACATTCCAGGGGTTACGCCGCTTTCCACGGTGCTTCACCGATACGAGTTCTACCGAACCGTTCGCGTAGGAGACCACAAAGTCCTCGTGCCACTCACAGACCACCGACTCGACAGAATCCTGGGTGAGCAGCGCAACGCAGATCTGGGCAGCTACCTCTGCCTGATAGCGGTAGTTGCCCAGGGTGTCCGACCCGCTGTCCTCATGAGGTGCCATTCGGAAGATCGGGTGCACGAACCCTTCATCAGCGTCCGCGTCCTCTGCCGCCTCAACCTCAACAGCCACTGCACACCCCCCACCCCGCCGCTGGAGGTACGACCCCAGGGCCGACGGCGGAAGATCACCACAACTACCACAGCACCCATGCACTCCGTAACCGGTCGGTCACATTCGCGGCCACGGAGATGTGGAGCCCACCGCACCCAGAACGACACCGGCCCGCAGCGCTTCCGACTCCCTAGCCTTGGAACAGCCCACGGGCTCGCGACCCCACTTCAATCCGGCGTGGACGTGCAGGCAGCCACCCACCTCACCCGTCCAGACCCGATCGCTCCCACACGCTGCCACTGCAGCCAAGGCGCAGCCCGGGCAGGCGTCCATCGGACCAAGATCCGGACCATGTCCGGACCAGCGCCCGCCCAAGACCCTCACAATGTGACGTTTTCGCAGGTCAGCACGGGTATAGCTGCTGTACCACCAGGAGACCAAGAACATGCTGGTCAGCTACTCCCCGAAGAAGCTCGGCTTCTTCTGAGCGCCCTCGGGAGGCGCTGGGAATCCGGCCATGGCCCCCGTGGATCCCGGCTGTGGCGGGGACGGGTCGGCTCAGGTGCCCCGCTGGAGCATCGCGAGGCGGCTGGCCGTGCGGTCCAGGTCGCGTGTGAGGGCCCGGTCTGCGGGGAGGGCGGCCAGGGGGTCGGCGCCGATGAGGACGAGCCGGACGTCCCGGTCGCAGGCCACGTCGACGACGTTCGCGAAACGCTGCCGTGCGTCGGCGGAGGCCTCGGCCAGCGGTGGCAGGCCGTCCAGGACCAGAGTGCCGAACCGTTCGGCGAGGGCCAGGTAGTCGGGCACGCCCGTCGCGGCCTCGCACAGGGCGTCGAAGGCGAACCAGACGAGGTCGCGGCGCACCGCGCGGGCCGGCAGCTGCCGCAGGTGCGCCTGGACGGCGGTGGCCTCCGCGGGCGCCGGGGCGGTGAGGCCCCGTGCCTCCAGAACGGTGTCCCCCGGGGGTAGGCACAGGCCCGTCGCGAACCGGCGGCGGGCCTGCGGCCGGGGCACCGCGAGTCGGCGGAAGTCCACCGGACCCGTGACGTCCAGGACGTCCATCCGTTCCTCTATGAGTTCGATGGTGGGCTCGAACAGGTGGTGGTAGAGCGGGTCGGGCATCAGCCCGGCGGGCGGGTAGTTCGAGGTGGTGACCAGGGTGATGCGGCGGTCGAGGAGGGTACGGAAGAGGCGTGCGATCAGCATCGCGTCGCCCGCGTCGTGTGCGTGGAACTCGTCGAAGACCAGGACGCGGCTGTCGCCGATCAGCTCGTCGAGGGCGCCGTCGACAGCGCTCTGCCCGTCGTGGCGGGCGCCCGGCCGGTTCACCCCGTCGTGCAGCCGGCGGAAGAAGTCGTGGAAGTGCAGACGGCGCTTGCGCCCCGTGGGCAGCCCGTCGTAGAAGGTGTCCACCAACCAGGACTTGCCCCGGCCCACCGGGCCCCAGACGTACAGGTCCCGTGGCGGCCTGGGGAACGTCCAGGCCGGCCGGGCGAGTTCGGCCGCCAGGCGGGCCAGCCGCTCCACGGCGGCCTCCTGCGCCGGGGCGACCGAGAATCCGCTTCGTGCCGCGGCCTGCTGGAAGTGGCGGCGCATGGCCTGTTCGTGCTGGGGCACCGGTCTGCTCGTCCGTTCGTACGCTGGGTTCCGGGTCGGGCCATCGGCCGGGGATCAGGCGGGGTCCGAGGTCTCGGCCGCCGGTTCCAGGACGTCCACCGTCCCGCGGCCGCCGTCCACCCTGATCCTGTCTCCCGTCCGGATCCGCGTCGTGGCGTTGCCGCATCCGACCACCGCCGGGATGCCGAGCTCACGCGCCACGATCGAGGCGTGCGAGAGGTTCGCGCCGACGTCCGTCACGATCGCCGAGATCCGTGTGAACAGGGGTGTCCAGCCGATGTTCGTCACCGTGGTCACCAGGATCTCGCCCGGCTGGATGGCCTCGCCCTCCTCGACGCCGGCGACGACCCGGGCCGTGCCCTCCACCACGCCGCCGGACGCGGGCGAGCCCGCGACCGTGTCCGTGGCGGGCGTCGTGTCCTGCGCGTCGAACAGGTCGGCCCGCCGGTTCGGGTCGGCGGCCCACGCCTGCGGGTCGAACTCACCCCGGATCAGGGTCGGATAGGTGGGGAGCGCGCGGTAGGCGTCGTATGCGGCACGACGGGCCGGGACCGCGGCGAGCGGGGTCCGGTCGCCGCCGAGCAGGGCGAGGATCTCCCCGCGGGACAGGAAGAACAGGTCTTCGCCGACCCCGCTGACCTCGCCCGCGCGCAGGACGAAGGTGCGCAGCAGCCAGAAGACGCGGGCGACCTCGGTACGGGCGGCCTCCCGCAGGCGTGCCGAGGCCGCCCAGCCGTCCACCGCGGTGCGCAGGCCCGCCAGCCGCCGGGGGTGGGCGGCGGCCAGGCGGTCCCATGCCGCCGCGCGAGCGGTGGTCTGCCGTGCGAGCCGCAGGGCCGCGTCCTCCTCGACCGTACCGAGCGCGGCGAGCTGCCGGTCGATCCACTGCGCGTCCTCGGCCGGCCTCGGGAGGGACACCTCGAACTCGTGCGGGCCGCGGTGGCCGTACGTCCGGGTGTAGGTGTCGCGGTCGGTCTCGCCGCGGGCCAGCCGCTCCAGGCCCAGCAGCGGTCCCATGCTGGCCAGTTGGCCGTCGTCGCCGAGGCCGGTGGTCATCAGGTCGGCGTCCTGCTCACCCACCAGGGACTCCAGGGTGCCGCGCACCTTGACGAGGGAGTCCCCGCCCTGGCGCGTGGCGGCCTGGAGCATGTGGCAGCAGCGGCGGAAGTACGGCGCCACCTCCGACTCCCACAGCGCCGACAGGTCCCCGGCGGTCGCCGCGGCGGCGACACGGGCGCGCAGTTCCTCGCAGCGCTCGGGAGCCTCCTCCAGGAACGCCGGCAGCTGCTTCCCGTTCGCGCGAATGCGGTTCATCACCGCGAACGCCTCGCCGATGGTGTCCCGCCAGACCCGCACCCTGGAGGCGGGCAGCAGCGGAATGGTCATGCCCTCGGGGAGGCGGCCGAAGACCAGCTCGTTCGCCTGGGCGAACTTGCGGCCCTGCCCGAACGCGGCGGCGAGGGTGGCCGTGACGCTGAGGTTCATGTAGAAGCGGCCGCCGATGTTCCCGTACATCGGGCGTCCCTCCAGGCTGGCCCCGACCATGACGTCGCCCATGAACGCCTTGACGAACGACCAGGTCGCGGGCGTCATCACGTCCGGGACGGCCTCGCCCAGGTTGGCGCTCGTCCACAGGGCGTCGGTGCCGGTGCTGTCGTTCCACACCTCGGGCCGGGGCGCCGCGACCGTGGTGACGGGCCGTGCCTGGAGGATGCGGAAGGAACCCGCCTCGCGGGCCCACTCGATGTCGCGCGGCTCGCCGTACAGCTCCTCGATCGCAAGTCCGAGCCGGGCCAGTTCGCCGGCCTCCGCGGCGGTGAGGACCGGGGCCTCGCGCAGGTCCTCGGGGACCGGCTGCTACGCGGTTCCTTCGGCGGTCGGAACGGTCATCACCTCCTTCGCGGCGACGCGTTCCTCCACGACGACCAGTCCGGCGCGTTCGACGACCAGGGTGTCCGGGGTGACCAGCCCGCTGACGACGGCTTCGCCCAGCCCCCAGGCCGCGTTGACCACGAGCCGGTCGGCACGCCCGCCCAGCGGGTCGACGGTGAACATCACCCCGGCGGCATCCGCGGCCACCAGTTCCTGCACCACCACGGCCAGCGAGACGTCCTCGTGGGCGATGCCCGCCCGGGCGCGGTACGCGAGGGCACGGTCGGTCCACAGCGATGCCCAGCACTTCCGTACGGCTCCCAGGAGGGCTCTCTCGCCGCTGATGTTCAGGTACGTGTCCTGCTGGCCGGCGAAGGACAGGTCCGGCAGGTCCTCCGCCGTCGCCGACGACCGTACGGCGACGGTGCGCGCGCCGTCGCCGAGGTCCGCGTACGCCTTCGCGATGGCCTGCTCCAGGGCGGAGGGCAGCGGGCCCTCTTCGAAGAGCGCCCGGATGCGGGCCCCCGCGCCGGCCGCCGTGTCCGCGTCCGCGTCGCCGTCCGGTCCGTAGGCTGCGGCGAGCTCCGCACGGATGCGGTCCGCCACGCCGGTGGAGGTGACGAATTCCTGGTACGCGGCGGTCGTCACATGGAACCCGCCCGGTACCGGCAGCCCCGCTCGCGCGAGCTCGGAGAGGGCCGCCCCCTTGCCGCCCGCCGTCTCCAGCGTCGCGTTCGCATCGTTCAACGACAGCACGAGCCCCATGACCCGATCCCCCAACTCGGCCTCCGGCAAAGGATCATGATTGCATCGGAGGCGCCCTCGCGAACAGGCCTGCCGCGTACCGGACACCTCCCGCGTCCGTCACGCGGGAGCGAGAACAGCCGTACGGGAGGGCAGACTTGACGGGAGCCGTCGTGCGGGGTCGTCGTCACGGTCCGCAACGGCAGGGACACCAGGCGGCCTTCGGGCTGTCCGACGAGAACGTCCTTCTCGAGCGGATGCCATCCGAGCCGTCGGTACAGCGCCGGACTTGACCCCAACTGCGGTTGAGGTGTGAGGGTGATCCACATGAACACGGAATCCACGTCCCGCGCTGCGGACATCGAAGCGATCCGCCGGCTCGTCGCCACCGTCGAGCACTCCCAGCAGAACAAGGACCCCGAGGAGTTCCTCGCCCTCTTCCACCCCGATGCGATCTGGACGACAGCCCACGGCCACGTCCTCTTGGGCCTCGACGCGATATCGGAGTTCACCCGCAAGGTCCTCCCCGCGGCGAACTGGGACGGCAAGGTCACCTACGAGGTGATGCACGTGCTCTTCATCCGCCCCGACGTCGCGGCCGTCAAGGTCCGTCAGCGCTACCTGGCCCCGGGCCTCGAGAGCGAGGGAGCCCCGCTGTACGTGATCGCGAAGCAGGGGGACGGCCGCTGGCTGCTCACCGCCTGCCAGAACACCGCCGTCGCCGCCGTCACCGCCGACTAGGCCTTCTCCCCCAAGCCGACACGGAGGGCGACCTGGACTGGGTCATCGCGGTCGGCTCCGCGATCGTCCGCGCCTATCAGCATGCCGCCGGGACCCGTCACAAGGGGCCCCGGCCGACGAGCTCACTCCCGGCCAGGCCGGTGACGCACCCGCGTTCGCCCAGGTCATGAACCGCCTGCGGGCGCCCAGGCCGATGGGGCGGCCCCGGACCACACCAGACGCAGTCGTGGCCGACAAGGCCTGCCCGTCCCGGGCGATCCGGTCCCACCCGCGGCGGCGCGGGATCCGGGCGGTGACCCCGCAGCCGTCCGACCGGGACGCCAACCGCAAGCGGCGCGGCCGGCTCGGGGGCCGGCCGGCCAGGTGATCCGCAGGAGACGTCCTGGCTCGCTCGTCGAGCCTTCCCGCCCCCTCCCGCGGCCCCGGCCCCGGGCCGCGCGTCTCCTCGGGCGCCAGGGGGACATGGGCAGGCACTGCAAACGGCGGGCGGTCCCGGCACGCCGGAGAGCACAGCCCCCGGGCCGGTCGTCGGTAAACTCGCGCCAGGTCCGGGTACCCGCGCCACCGCCGTCGGACTCCCCGTGCCGGAGTGTGTGCTCCACGGGGTCGGACGTGTGCCGGGCGGTCGGTGTTCCCGGGGGTCCGGAGGGGCCGGGCCGTGCGTGAGGTTCCGTCGAGAGTGGTGAGGCAGCGATGGGTGGAGCGACGAAGCCCGAGGTCGAGGTTCCGGGGGGTGATGCTCCCGGGGAGCTGACGGTGCGGGACCTCGTCGTCGGGGACGGGCCCGAGGTGAAGGCCGGCATGGTGGTCAAGGTCCACTACGTCGGGGTGACCTTCGAGACCGGGAAGGAGTTCGACTCCTCCTGGGACCGGGGCGAGCCGTACAAGTTCGCCCTGGGCGGCGGCAAGGTCATCAAGGGCTGGGACCGGGGCGTGCGGGGGATGAGGGTCGGCGGCCGGCGCGAGATCGTCGTTCCGCCGCGTCTGGGCTACGGGAAGCAGTCGCCCTCGCCGTTGATCCCGGCGGGGTCGACCCTGGTCTTCGTGGTGGACCTCGTCGACTCGTATTCCGGTGCGGCCGGGTGGACCGCGGGCCGGTGAGCCCGGCCGGGCGTGCGGCCGGGCGTGCGGCCGTGACCGGCGCCTGGCCGGGGGACGGTTCCGGCCGGGCGCCGTCGCTCGCGGGAGGTGCCGGTCAGTCACCGAGGACGCGGCGGGCCTCCGAGAGGAGGCGCAGGAGTTCGGTGCGCGACGGGTCCTGCGGGGCTTGCGGGGCCGGCCGGGGGGTGTGGGTGGTCAGGACGTGCAGGGCGACGGCCGCCTGGCGGGCGAAGAGGCCCAGCAGGTCGAGTTCCGGCAGGCCCGAGCGGGCCTGGGGGGACGGGTCGAGCACCTCCAGGACGCCGAGGACGCGGTCCCCGCGGACGAGCGGGGCGGCCATCAGCGCGTTCGGGACGTAGCCGGTGGACTCGGCGATGTCCCGGTCGAAGGAGGCGCTGTCGTGCAGGTCGTCGACCACCATCGGCTCCCCCGAGGCGGCGACCCACCCGGCGATCCCCCGGCCCGCCGGGAACCGCCGTCCCACCAGGAACTCCTGTCCCTGTCCGGAGACGGCCTCGAAGACGAGTTCGTCCGCATCGAGGAGCAGGATGGAGCTCGCCTGCGCGCCGAAGATGGCGCGCGCGGTGTCCACCACCGACCGCAGGAGCTCGGCCACGGCCGGATCGGGCCGGGGTGCTGCGGGCACGGCGGGGGCGATCGTCTGGGTCATGGGGCTTCCCTTCCGGCGCCGGGTGTCACCGGCGCCCGTGGACACGGACGTTGGCTGCGGACAGGTACAGGGCGTTCTTCAGCTGGAACGGCGTCAGCCGGGGGCTGCTCGACAGGATCCGCGCGCAGAGCCCCGCGATGAACGGGGTGGCGTAGCTGTTGCCGGAGCTGCGGATCGACGTGCCGCCGAGCCAGGCCACCCGGACCTTCTGTCCGGGGGCGAAGAACTCCACCGGGGGCTCGGGGTTGTAGAGGTGGAGGTCGGGGTCGTCCTCCTGGTGGCTGCCGACCGAGATCACCGAGGAGAAGCGCCAGGGGAAGCTCTCCACGCGCGTGTTGTGCGCGGAGGCGACGATCACGGTCTGCTGGAAGTACGCCTCGTCGGCCAGCCGGCGCAGCTCGTCCACGAAGCGCTCGTGGGTGGTGGACAGGCTCAGGTTCACCACGTCGAACCGCTGGCGCACGGCCCACCGGATCCCTTCGAGCAGGACGTCCCCGCTGCCGGAGAAGCGGTCGCCGAGCACCCGGATGCTGGACAGTTCGCAGTCCGGCGCGGTGCGGCGGATGATCCCGGCGCAGGCGGTGCCGTGCCCGCAGGCGTCCCCTTCATCGGTCTCCTCGACGTGGACCCCGTCGCCGTCCTTGAAGACCCGCCACGCCTGGGCGACCGGGCCGACCATCGGGTGGTCCCGTTCGACGCCCGAATCGACCACGCAGACGCGTACGCCGCGACCGGTGCCTCCGAGGAGGCCCCTCTCGGGCGGGTCCGGCGGACCGTCGGCCTCGACGGGGACGTCCGCGGGGCCCCTGCCGCGCAGGCCCCAGGTGAGTGCGGGCGCCACTTGCTGGGCGGTGGTCATCGTGGTGCTTCCTTTCCGACTGCGGTGGGTCGTCCGAGGGCGGGTCCGTGCCCGGGCGCGTGGCAGCGGGTGACCAGTGCCTCGGCCTGGCGTACGGCGGGGAGGTGCCCCTTCGCCGCGAAGTGCCGGCGGGCGCGCGCCGCCGCGGCGGCCGCGTCGGCCGGGCGCCCGAGCGCGAGTGCGGTGCGGGCGAGGTCGAGGGCGGCGGTGCCCTGGACGACGGGCGAGTCGGTGCGGGCGGCGGTGGCCAGCGCCCTGGCGGCCAGCCGGCCGGCGGTCCCGGCCCGCCCCTGCGCGGCGGCGATCCGGGCCCGCAGGCCGTCGAGGTCCGCCGACTCGGCCCGCGGCCGGACCGGCCGCTCCCCCTCCAGTTCGGCGAGGGCGTCGCGGGCGGTGCGCCAGTCGCCGAGGTCCAGCCGGATGCGGGCGGTGTCCAGCAGGGCGCTGCGCAGCAGCGCCGCGGCGCCCAGGTCCCGTGCGGCGGCCGCGGCCCGCTCCAGGTTCCGGAGCGCGTCCTCCCGGCGGCCGGTCAGGTCGGCCACGGTCGCGGTGAAGATCGGCAGGAAGGCGTCGGCCTCGGCGTAGCCGAGCCGCTCGGCGAGGTGTTCCGCCTCCGCGAGGCAGGCCAGGGCCCCGTCGCGGTCGTCGTGGAGGGCCAGCACCACCGCCAGCGGGCAGTTGAGCGTCAGCCGGACGGCCCGGCGGCCGGCCCCCTGTTCGGCGAGGAGCTCGCGGCACCGGGTGACCGCATCCGCGACCGGCTGGGGGCCGCGCCAGAGCGAGACGCCCGTCGCGCCGAGGGCAGCGGCCCGCTCCGGTTCGGCGTCGGCGCGTACCGCGTGGTCCAGCGTGCGGGCGAGCAGGCGCTCCGCCTCCCGGTGCCGGCCCTGTTCCTGGGCGCGCTGGGCGAGCCGCAGGCAGGCCCTGGCCTGGCCGAGGTCGTCGCCGGCCGCCGCGAAGACCGGCAGGGTGGCGTCGGCGGCCTCCGCCGGCGACCCGTCCGGCCCCGTGGACCGGCCGGCCGAGGCCAGGGCGAGGCGGGCGTGCGCGGCCTCCACGGCGTCCCCGTCGCCGGAACGGGCCTCGGCCAGCACCTCTTCGAGCAGGGCCCGGCCTTCGGTGCCGCGTCCGAGGTCCAGCAGGGTCTGGCCGAGCCGCCGTCGTGCGGCCGTGCTTCCCGGCTCGCCCGCCGCGTAGTGGGCCGTGGCCCGGGACAGTACGTCGGCCGCCCATACGGGGTCGGCGTGGGCCAGGGCCAGCCGTCCGGCCTCGGCGAGCGCGTCGGCGGCGTCCCGGCGCAGTTCGTCGGAGTGCGCGTCCTGGGCGCCCAGCTCGGCCCGGTAGCGGTACGCGTGTGCGAGATGGCCGCCGACCGCCGCGGCGCCCCGCTCACGGACGGAGTCCAGGCGGGCCGCCCGTTCGTGCCGGTCGGCCCGGTCCTGCTTGGACTGGCTGGCGTAGACGACCTCCTGGACCAGTCCTCCGGCGAAGCGGAACGCCCCGCCGTCCGGGCTGATCAGGCGGTGCCGGACCAGCCGGTACAGCAGGGGGCGGAGCCCGGACGCGGTCCACTCGGGCGCGGGGTCCCCGGCGAGCTCCGTCAGCTCGTCGGCGGTGAAGTCGCCGCCCAGCACGGACGCCAGGCCCAGCGCCCGGTGCTCGGGCGGGTCGAGCGCGTCGATCCGGGCGCCGATCAGGGCCTGGAGCGGGAGCGGGACGCTGTCCGCGTCGACGGGGTCGCCCGCCACCAGCAGCTGTTCCAGGTGCAGGGGGTTTCCGCCCACCCGTGCCAGGACCCGGGGGCCGAGCGGCTCGGCGTCCGCCGTGCCCCCGGTCAGCTCGGCCGCGAGGAGCTGCGCCTCGGCGTCGGAGAGGCCGCCGAGCGGCACGGTGTCCAGGGCCAGCCCGGGGTGGACGTCGAACAGTTGGGGGCGGGTGAGCAGGACGATCAGGACGGCCGCGTCGGCGAGGGCGCGCAGCAGCCGGTCGAGGGCGTCGAAGAGCGGTTGCGCGGCCCAGTGGCAGTCGTCGATCACCAGGACCACGGGCTGCGCCTCGGCGAGGCCGGCGAGGACCTTGGCGAGCGCGGCGCAGGTGTCCGCGGGCGACGGGTTGGGCGTTCCGTCCAGGAGCAGGCCCTGGTGGAGCAGGTCCAGTTCGGGCGACGGTGCGGGCTCGCCGCGGGTCCGCAGCAGGTCGGCCACGGCGTCGGCGAGCGGTCCGAGGCTGGGCTGTTCGCCCCGGGCCCGACAGCGGCCGACGCCGTGGCGCGGGCCGCCGGCGGTGGCCGCGGCGCGGTGGAGCCACTCCCGCACGAGTCTGGTCTTGCCCTGGCCCGCCTCGCCGGAGACCACCGTGCGGTCGGCCCGGCGGGTCCGCGCCATCCGCTCCAACGCTTCGTCGAGCAGCGCGAGTTCGCGCGTGCGGCCGACGAAGGCGAGGTCGAAGCGGCGCAGCGCCTCCGGGCCCTCGTCCTCGTCCAGGCCGAGCAGGCGGTGGGCGGCGACCCGGTCGCTCTTGCCCTTGAGCAGCAGCGGGCCGGTCTCCGTCGTCCGCACGCCCGGTCCGGCGGCCGCCAGGGTGTCCGGTCCGATGAGGATCTCCCCGGCGGCGGCGTTCTGTTCCAGGCGCGCGGCGACGTTGACCACTTCGCCGGATACCATCGCCTGCCGCAGGGTCGCCGACCCCGTCACCGCCTGGCCGGTGTTGAGGCCGATGCGCATCTCCAGCCTTACGCCGACGCCCTGTTCCAGCCGGGCGTTGAGCCCGGCGAGCGCCTCCCGCATGGCCAGGGCGGCGGCGACCGCCCGGCGGGCGTCGTCCTCCCGCACGGCCGGCACGCCGAAGACGGCCATCACGGCGTCCCCGATGAACTTCTCGACGGTGCCGCCCTGCTCCTCGATCCGCAGCCTCATCAGGTCGAACCAGCGGAGCGTCACCGCGCGCAGGGTCTCCGCGTCCAGTGCTCCGGAGAGCGCCGTGGAACCCACCAGGTCGCAGAAGAGGACGGTCACCACCTTGCGGCCGGTCGGCCTGGCCGTGACCGGCCCGGGGGTGCACGGGCTGCCGCAGAAGGGGCAGAACCGGGCGTCGGGCGGCAGTGCGCTCCGGCAGGAGGCGCAGGACATGGATTCCTCCGGTGGACGGGGGCGGCGGCGGGACGGTGGGGGGCGCCGGGGTCGGAAGAGGGCGGCGGCGGGACGGTGGGGGCGCCGGGGTCAGAAGAGGGCGCCGCCGGCCACGTCGGCATGGGCCTGCACCTCGGGTGCCGCCGCGTCGAGGCGCCCCCTGATGTCGACGAGCAGGGCCAGTTCCTCGGGGGCCAGGGTGCGCAGGACCTCGTGCTGCTCCTCGCTGAGGGCGTCGAGGTCGAAGCCCGCGGCGGCCAGCGCCTCCAGGGTGGGCTCGGACGGGGCGTCGTCGTACGGCGCGGTGTGCTCGGTCACGGGTGTCCTCCGGGGTCGGCGGCGAGGGAGAGGAAGAGGCGGGTGAGCAGGTTCGCCGTGTGCAGCGCGCTGACGGAGACGGCGGTCCGGCGGTCCGGGGCCGGCGCGAGCCGGTCGAGGACCCGGTGGAGGTCGTCGAGGTGGCCGCCGTCGAGCGCGGCGTGCTCCCTGAGGGTGCGGAACGCCGCGCCGGGCAGGCCGGTGACCTCGGCGAGGCGGTCGGCGAGCCGGGGACCGGGGGCGTTGCCCTCCAGGACCGCGATGTACCCGAGCAGGGCGACGGGGTGCCCGTGCTCGATCCGGTAGTACTGCGCCCCGGCGAGTTCGACGGCGACGGGGTGCGGGACGGCGGCCGGCCGGGCGCCGGCGGCGGCGAGGTCCTCCAGCAGCCAGGTGTCGTGGTCGCGCTCTTCCTCGGCGTGGCGGGTGTAGTACGCCGCGAGGGTCCGCGCGTCCGGGTCGTCCGGGTCGGCGCACCGCTCGGCGGCCCGCTCCAGCAGGGGCACCGAGGCCCGGACGAGCGCATGCATGGCGGCCAGGTAGCGCGGGTACCGCTGCCGCAGTCCGTCCGGCCGCCACAGGGCCGCGGTCGCGGCCGTCAGGACGGTGGTGGTGGGCGCGAGCTTGGTCCTGAGCGCGTGGGACGCGGTGACGGTCATCGGGGGCCCTTCTCCTCTGCGGGAAGCGTCTCGACCAGATGGGCGTAGCGGGCGCAGCCCATGCGGCTCACCAGGGCGGCGGGTCCGGCGGCGAGCTGCTGCTGGGCGCCGAGCCGGTCGAGGAGTTCGCCGACCCGGCCGCCCGCGTCGCGGGACGCGCCCGCGAGGACCTCGGGGCGGTCGGCGAGGGCGTGGCAGCTGCGGCAGTAGCCGGCCGGGGCGGGCTCGGACCCGTAGCGGGCGTGCAGCCGGCGGGGGCCGACGGAGCGCAGCATCCGCAGCACCGGGGAGCCGAGGGAGCGTGCGCGGACGGCCTGCCAGTCGTCGTCGGCGATGTGTCCGAGGCGCAGGTGCGGGGGGACGGGGCGGCGGTCGACCGTCCACTGGTTGCAGCAGGCGGCCACGGTCCCGTCGAAGGCGACGACCGGCCAGGCCGCGAGGGTGCACGGCGCCGCCAGGGAGCCGTCCGGTCCGGGCGGTGTGGCCCGGACGAGGCCTGCGGCGCGGCCGAGCGGCCGGACCTCGTTGACGAGCAGGGGCACCCGGCCCGCGAAGGCGCGCCGGACGTCCGCGACGGCTTCCGCCAGGTACGGGTCGTCGGGTCCGCTACCGGTGAGGTGGACGCTGGCCGGGATCCCGGCGTCGAGCACGGCCCGCAGGGCGCGCAGCACGTCCGCCCGCGGGACCTCGCGCTCGTGGTGGACGTCCATGCTGGCCGAGAAGTGGTCGAGGGCCGTGATCGCCCGCATGATCCGGTCGGGAACGCGTCCGTCACGGGCGAAGAACATCCCGCTGAGCAGCGCCACCCGGGAGCCCGCGGCGCGGGCGGCACCGGCCAGGCGGGCGGCGAGTTCCGGCAGCAGCAGCGGTTCGCCGCCGGTCAGCATGACCGCCTCGGGCCGGTCCTCGGCGCCGAACGAGCCGATGAAGCGCAGCAGGTCTTCCGGGTCGGGCTGGTCGGCGGCGGCCATGGAGGAGTTGGTGGAGCAGTGCGCGCAGCTCATGGGGCAGCGGCGGGTGAGCGCCACCAGCAGTCCGCCACAGGGCACCGGCCGCAGGCCGATGAGCTCCGCGAGCTCCACGTCTCTTCCTCCGTAGCTCGTACCGCGCGCCCGGGTCGCGCGCGTGCATGGCCCGGATCGTGTCCGGGAGCGGCAGGCTTCCGGTTCACGAACGCCTGGTGATCGGTTCATCCGCAGGTCAGCGCGGTCGGAAGCCGGGCCGCGGCGGGGCGTGCGGAGGGGATTCCAGGGCGTACCACGGCGGTGAGCTCGGCGTATACCGGTGCCGAACCGCAGGCCAGGCGTTCCCGTACCCGGGGTCCGTAACTTTCTTCTCAGACGGCGGAACGACGCCGACGAAACGAAGGAGAAGAACATGAGCGAGAACATCAACCCCGAGGCCGAGACCGAGAACGAGGACATCGAGGTCGTCGCCCACAGCGAGGACGGCATCTCCGACGGCGGCGGCTGCGTCATCAACAACTCGCACGAGATGTGACATCCCGTCACCGAGGCTGAGCACCGCGCGGGCCCCCGGCTCTCGGCAGATCCCTGCCGGAGCCGGGGGCCCGCGGCCACCCCGGCACCAGAACCGCACCGAGGAGCGGCACCCCATGAAGATCCTTCTCTGCCCGCTCAGTGACGGCGGCTACCTCTACCCGGCGATCGCGGCCGGCCGCGAACTACGGCGGCGGGGCCACGACGTCAGCGTGCTGGGCCGGTCCACCGCGGCGCCCGTCGCCGCCGATGCCGGACTGCCGTTCGCGGCGGCCGAGGAGTACGGCGGCCACCGGGCGTTCTCCGCCACGTGGTGGGGGCCGAACGGAGCGGCGCAGTACCGGGCGACCGTACGCGCGGCCCGGGAGACCGGGGCCGACCTGCTGGTCACCTCCGTGCTGTGCAACGGCGCCCTGCTGGCCGCCGAGACGCTGGACATCCCGGTCGTGGTGATCGGGCTCGCGGCGCACCTGTGGGACTACCGGTCCGGCGGCGACGACGAGCCGCACCTGGGCCGGACCCGGCGGAGCCGGACCGATGGCTGCCTGGGGCTCTACAGCGACCTCCGGGAGGAGGCCGGTCTGGCGGGGCGCGCCTCCCGCTGGGGGGCCGAACCGCTGCTGGGCGACGCGCTGCTGCTGCGCGGGGATCCGGAGCTGGAGTACCCGGGTGCGGAGCTGCCGGAGCGGATCCGGCACGTGGGGCCGCTGTCCTGGGAACCGGCGCCCGACCCGGCGGAGGCCGGGGCGATCGGGGACCACCTGTCGCGGAACGGCAAACCCGTCGTCTACGTCCACCTCGGCCGCTTCTTCGAGGGCAAGACCCTGTGGCCGCGGCTCAACGAGGCCTTCACCGGTGGCCCGTTCCAGGCCGTGGTCGAGCAGGGCCGGTCCACCGACCCGGAGCCCGCCCCGGGGGCCGACATCCTCCTGGTCCGCAAGCGCTGGATGGGACCGCTCGTCGACCGCGCCGGCCTCGTGCTGAGCAGCGGTACCTCCGCGCCCGTGCTGGCCGCGCTGCTTCGCGGCCGGCCCCTCGCGCTTTCGCCCAACGGCTCCGAGCAGCCCCTGCTCACCGGGGCCTGCCTGCGGGCCGGCGTGGCCGTGCACTTCCCGAAGGGCCCGGCCGGGGATGCTTCGGCGCTCCTGGAGTCCGCCTGGCGGGACGAGGGCCTGCGGGCCCGCGCCCGCGTGCTCGGCAGCAGGCTGGCCGCGATGGACAGCGCGGCACGCGCGGCCGACGCCGTCGAGCGGGTGGCAGGCGTGACCGCTCCCCCGGCCGGGGCCGCCGCCGTGCCCCCGGCCCGCGCCGCCGCCACCGCCGCCACCGCCGCCACCGCCGCCTCCGCGGCCTGAGCCGTCCCTTCCGGATCCGGCCCGGCCCGCCGCCGAGGCGTCCGCTTCGTCAAAGGAGAACCATGAGTACGCGAACAACAGGCCCGGACGAGGCCGTGACCAGCCTGGCGGCGGGCGCTCGGCGGTGGATCCGGCTGCACGCGGCCTACCTCGACTCCCCCGCCGCACACGCCGAGATACCGGAGATCCCCCGCGCGAAGGCCCTCCTGCAGCTCGCGATGCTCCGCCGCCACTGGGAGCAGTGCGCCCCCGCGGACCCCGCCCTGGCCGAGGTGACCAGGGTGGTCGAACAGGTCTGGCAGCGGCCCGACTTCACTCGACTCCTCGCCCTCGACGCCGGGCGCGCGGGCCAGTTCGAGCTCATGTACGCGGCGCTGGCCCCGGGCGGGCCGGCCACCGCCGCGTCCCGTGCCCTGCTGGACCGGCTGGCGGCCGACCGCTACCTGGCGCCGGGCCGGAAGCCGCCGTTCGTGCACCTGGAGGCCAGGTTCTACTCCGATCTCGCGGGCGTCGAGCACGAGTTCGCCCCGTACGAGGAGCTGTACGAGGCGAGTCCGCTCCCCCTCGCCGGTCCGCTGCCCGTGGCCGACCTGGACGCCTGCAAGGTCGCGCACACCCTCTTCTACCTCAGCGACTTCGGCCTGCGCGAACTCCCGCTCCCCGCGGAGGAGCAGGAGCGCGCCCTGCGCGTGGTGGAACGCCTGACGGACCACTGCGTGGGACTCGGCGACTGGGACGTCGTGCCGAAGCTGATGCTCGCCCAGTACTGCCTGGGCGCGGATCCGCTGCGCACCCCCTCCGGCGCGGCCGGCCTGCGGATGCTCGCCGCTGCCCAGGCCCCTGACGGAGCGATCCCCGGACGCTCCGCCGGCGAGCGGCTCCCGGCGGACGCCACGCCCGTCGAGTACTTCCGCAAGTCCTACAAAGTGACCCTCATCGTGGCGCTGATGACGCTGGTCGTCACAAGCGGCCGGACCAAAGAACCCGCCCTGACGGCGGCAACGGCCATACGGGAGACCCTGTGAGCATCGACCAGGCAGTGAGCACCGGCCTCCCCGTGAGGCTCGCAACGGCCACGGACCCGGCAGCGGCGGACCCCGCCGCCGGGAACCCCGCGCCCCTCCCTTCCGGCGCCCGCCTCCTGAAGGGCGAGCGGAACTGGTGGTTCCTGGGTCCGGGCGGGGTGGCACGTCTCCGCGACCGGCACGTCACCTCCGACGGGGGCCTGCGCCCCGAGGCGGAGCGGCGGCTGCAGGAGACCGGCATGCTGACCCCCGGCCGGATCAGCTCCTACGCGCTGACCGTCCTGACCAGCACCCACTGCAACCTGGGCTGCGGGTACTGCTTCCAGAACACCGCCCAGGACGAGGCGGGCGGCAGCCGGCCGCCCCGGATCGGCCGCACCCGCCTCACCTCCGAGACCATCACCGACATCCTCGGCTTCACCGAGCGGCAGATGGCCGCCGTCGGCCTGGACAAGCTGAAGATCCTGCTCTTCGGCGGGGAGCCCCTGCTCAACCCGCGCGGCTGCCTGGAGCTGCTGGAGCGGGCCGCGGAGATCGCGCCGACCTCGGCCTGGATGATCTCCAACGCCACGCTGCTCACCCCGTCCCTCGCCCGCAAGCTCAGCGACCGCGGGCTGACCTCCGTCCAGGTCACCTTCGACGGCGACCGCGCCGACCACGACCGGATCCGGATCGGCCGGGCGGACGGCGGCGCCACCTTCGACAAGATCGTCGGCAACATCGCCAAGGCCACCGAGGCCACGCCGCTCCAGTGGATGCTGCGGGTGAACGTCTCCCAGGAGACCTTCCACGGCGTGGACTCCCTGATCGACCGGCTCGCCGCCACGCTCGACCCCGCCCGGTGCACCCTGTACTTCGCCCGGATCGGCGACGTGGGCGTCGGCTACACCAACAGCCTGCTGCACACGGGTGAACTCCCGGCCGCCTTCACCCGGTGGCAGCGCCGGGCGCTCGACCTCGGCTTCACCGTGGGCCGCCCCGGCGCCCGCCAGACGTGCGTCACCTGCGGTCACACCGACGGCCGGTACGGCGCGGTGGTGAGCGCGGACGGCACCCTGGCCAGCTGCTGGGAGACCGCCGGCAAGCCCGACTGGGAGGTCGGCACGGTCACCGACGGCTACCGGCCGGGCGGGGAGACCCGCGACCGCTGGATCGCCTGCCAGGACCTCTACCGCTACGACGAGGACGCGAGGACGCTCGCCAGGTTCCGCGACTCCGTCGACACGGCCCTGCTCGACTACCTGCAAGAGACGGGGCGCCTGTAGTCATGTCCTCACCCCTGGAGCGGCTCGCCGCCGGCGCGCTCGGCTGGCTGGACGGGAACCTCGACCACTTCGACCCGTTCTCCCCGGGGGCCCATCCGACGGCCCTCGGCAAGGCGAAGGCGGCGCTGGAACTGGCGCTGCTCCTTCACTGCGCCTCCCGCCTGCCCGACCCCCCGGAGGCACTGGACAAGGCCGGGGCCCTGGTGCGCAGGCTGTGGCAGGCCCCGGACCTCCCGAAGCTGTTCGCCGGGATCCCGTCGTACGCGTCCGCATACGCGCTGGTCTACGCGGCGCTGGCCCCCGACGGGATCGATGGGACCCAGGTCCGCGCGACGCTCGCGCAACTCGACCCCGAGTTCCTCTCGCCCCGGGGGAAGTCCCCCTACCAGCGCCTGGAGACCCGCCATTACGCCGACAAGGCCGGCGTCCGCCACACCGTCGAGCCGTACGCCGAACTCCTCCCGCACAGCCCGCTCGTCGCGTTCCGCGCCGCCGGGCCGGGGGAGGCGGCGTCGGATGACGGGGCGCCGCTCACCGAGCCGCAGGCGTACGCCGTGACGCACGCCGCCTTCTACCTGGGCGACTTCGGCCGGACCTCCCCCGGGCTGGACGGGGCCGGCCTGGCGCACGCCCGGGACCTGGTCGACCGGCTGCTGGTCCACTGCGTCGGGCACGACCGGTGGGACCTGGCCGCGGAGCTGGTCCTCACCCAGTTCATCCTGGGGAGCGAGCCGCTGGACACGCCCTCCGGAGCCGCGGCCGTGGAGTGCCTGGTGCGGGCCCAGCGGCCCGACGGGGCGGTCCCGGGGCGGTCGGCCGCGCTGGCTGCGCACCCGTCGGCCCCGGCCGGGGAGTTCTTCGCGAAGGCGTACCACACGACCCTGGTCACCGCCCTCATGGCGCTGGTCGTCTCCTCGCCGAGGCCGTCATGAAGCCGCGGCTTACCCTGATCAACCGCGACTACACCCGACTCTGGTTCGGGCAGGCCGTCTCGTCCGTCGGGGACGCCGTCTTCAACACGACGCTGGTGCTGTGGGTGGCGACCGTGCTGGCGAAGGGCGAGTCGTGGGCGCCGATGGCCGTCAGCGGCATCGTGATGGCCTCGGGCGTCTCCGTACTGGTCATCGGGCCGCTGGCGGGCGTGTTCGTCGACCGCTGGGACAAGCGCGCCACGATGCTGCGCTCCGAGGCGCTCCGCGGCGCCCTGGTGGCCGTGCTGACGGCCCTCACCCTGCTGCCGGCCGGCACCCTCCCGACCGGTGTCTGGCTCGTCCTGATCTACGCGACCGTGCTCGTGCTCAACGCGGCCGGCCAGTTCTTCTCCCCGGCGCGCTTCGCGGTCCTCGCGGACCTGGTGACCGGGGACGCCGACCGGGCCCGGGCGGCCGGCATCGGGCAGGCGACCGGCGAGACGGCCTGGATCATCGGGCCGCCCCTCGCCGCGCCGCTGCTGTTCACCGCCGGACTGCAGTGGGCCCTGCTCCTCAACGGCCTGTCCTACGCGGTGTCCTACGTCGCGATACGCTCCGTCGGCGTGCGCGGGGCCGGCCCGGCCCCCGCCTCGGCGGGCCGCGCGCGCAGGGCCGCCGCCCGGCAACGGGGGAACTGGAGAAGCGAGTTCGCGGACGGGCTGCGCTTCTTCGCGGGCAGCAGGTTCCTGGTGGCGCTGCTCCTGCTCGCCGTCATCGGGCAGTTCGGGATGGGGGCGCTGGGCACCCTCAACGTCTTCTTCGCCACCGGCAGCCTCCACGCGGACGCGCACCTGTACGGATACCTCGGCATGGCGATGGGTGCGGGCGGCATCACGGGAGCGCTGAGCGGGGGCCGGGTGGTGCAGTGGCTCGGGGCGCGCAGGACCACCTGGATCAGCCTGCTGGTGAGCGGTGTGCTGCTGGTCGCCTACTCCCGGCAGACCGGGTTCCCGGGCGGCGTCGCCCTGCTCTTCGTGTTCACCGTTCCCCTCACCCTGCTGAACACCGCGATGTCACCGCTGCTGCTTTCGGCGGCGCCCCCGGAGTACCGGGGCCGGGTGGTGGCCGTGTTCTACCCGGTGACGAGGCTGGCGTCGATCCTCTCCGCCGTCCTGTCCGGCTGGCTCGCCGGATCCGCGCTGCGGGGCGTCGAGGGCTCGCTCGGCGGGCTCCGGTTCGGTCCCGTCGACACGGTCATCGCCGCGGCGGGGCTGGTCATCCTCCTGGCGGGCGTCTTCGCGTGGACCGCCCTCCCCGGCACGGAAGGGGCCGGGGAGGCCCCCGGGGAGGCCCCCGGGAAGACGGAGCCGGGACCGGAGCGGAGGGAACGGGTGGAGGTCGTCGCCCACGACGACGGGGAACCCGCCGCCTGAACCGTCGACCGGCCCGACGGCCGCTCTGCGGGGGCGGGCGGCCCCGGCCCCGGAAAGCCGGCGGCCCGGTGACGCGTCGGCTCCGGCCGCCCGGGGGGGATGGCCGGAGCCGGCGCCGGGAAGGCCTACGTCAGGGCGGGGGTGGCGAGTCCCGAGCCGTGCGCGTACAGCCGTATCAGGTGCGGCAGTTCGTACTGCGCCGCGTGCGCCGTGACCTCACCGCAGGGCGACGTCACCACGCCGGCGTCGATGAGCGCCTCCACCACCCGTACGGCGTGCCGCTCGTCGCAGCCGAGGGCCTCGGCCGCCTCGGTCAGGCCGAAGGGCCCCTCCCCGGTGCCCACGGCGAGCCGTCCCGCGTCGCGGCCCCACTCCTCGGGCAGCGCCTCCCAGCCGTGGGCCAGCCACCGCCGGACGGACACGTCCCCGGAGGTCAGTTCGTCCAGCACCCCCCGGGGGTCGGCGAGCCGGTCCGCGAACTCGCGCAGCGGCAGGTGGCGCAGCACCGCGAGCCGCATCCCGCTCACCCGGACCGCCAGCGGCGACCCGCCGCACGCGCGCACGATGCGCAGGGCGGCCTCCCGGTCGGCCCGCACCCGGCCCTGGCCGACGAGGCCCGCGAGCAGCTGGACCGACTCGGCGGTGCCCAGCGGTGGGACGCTGACCCGGTGCACCGGTGCCAGGCCGCCCAGCTGGCCGCGCGCGGTGAGCAGCACCCTGCCCCGACCGCCGTGCGGGAGCAGCGGTCGTACGGCGCGTTCGTCGGGCACGTCGTCCAGGACCACCAGCACGCGGTGCTCCTCCAGCCACTCCCGCCACGCGTCGGGCCCGAACGGCGCGACCCGGCCGGTCCGTTCGCCGAGCTCCGCGAGCACCGCCGGCAGCGGACGCGCCAGCCCGTCCGCGTCGCGCAGGGAGACGCAGATCCGCCCGTCGGGGAACCGGTCGCCGAGCAGGTGCGCGGCCCGCACGGCGAGGGTGGTCTTCCCGGCCCCGGCGGGGCCCGAGAGCAGCACGGTACGGCCGGCGCCGTCGTCCTCCAGGAGGTCGACGAGGTACCGCAGTTCCTCGCCGTGTCCGGTGAAGTCGGCGAGGTCGGGCGGCAGGGCGGTCCGCGGCCGGGCGGGCACGGGCGCCCCGGCCCGGGCGTCACCCGCGAGGATCGTCCGGTACCGGGCCGCCATGGCGCCGCCCGGCTCCAGGCCCAGTTCCCGGGCGAGGAGCTGCCGGTAGTCGTCGTACGCCGCGAGCGCCTCGGCCTGCCGGCCGGAGCGGCCCAGCGCGCACATCCAGGCGGACCGGAGCCGCTCCCGGAGCGGGTGCCGCTCCACCAGGTCGCGCAGCCCCTCGGCCACCGCCGGCGCACCGCCCAGTTCCAGCTCCGCCTCCGCCCAGCTCTCGTAGGCCGTCAGATGGCGCAGCTCCAGCCGCTCGGCCTCCTCGGCCAGCCGGGGCGACTGCCGCAGGTCGTCGCCCAGCGGCGGCCCCTGCCACAGGTCGAGGGCCTGGCGCAGCAGCCGGGCGGCCGGGCGGGGCCCCTGCCCCTCGGCGGCCCGTACCAGGGAGCGGAACCTCAGGAGGTCGAGCTCGTCCTCGGCCACGCGCAGTACGTATCCGCCGCCCGTGTGGGTGAGCCGGGGCCGGTCCGCGCCGTCGTCCGCGAGCAGTGTGCGCAGGGCGCTCACGTACACCTGGAGGTTCTTGCGGGCGGTGCGCGGGGGGTCCTCCTGCCAGACCGCGTCGCTCAGCGCGTCGACGGACACCGGGCTGTTGGCGGAGCCGAGCAGGGCCGCCAGCACGACCCGCTGCTTCAACGGGCCGAGGGGCAGTGCCCGGCCGTCCCGGTGGACCGTGAGCGGGCCGAGGACGGAGAACCTGAGCGTGCCGGGTGACGCTGCGGGCTGCGCGGACGGAAGCGGCATCGAACCTCCGTAGGGTGCGGGAGTGGATCGGTCCCCCCGATGATCAGCGGCCCGTACCCCGTCGCACATCGGTACCCGGCCCGCAGACTCCCGCCGCCCGTGACCGTGCCATGGGGGTCGGGCACCCCCCTATGGGGGTCCGGACCCCCATGTTGACGGGGGCCTCCCCCGGAGGGCCCCCACCCGGGCCCCGCCGGCCGCCGCTACTCCTGCGCGCACTCCGCCGACAGGGCGCACAGGGCCGCGCGGTCCGCCGAGCCGGTCTTCACCATCAGGCTCGCCATGTGCTTCTCCACGGTCCGGGGCGAGATGCACAGGCTCTGGGCGATCTGCTGGTTGCCGGGCCGCTGCGCGAGCAGTACGAACACCTCGTACTCGCGCGGCGTGACGCCCGCGGTGCGCAGGCCCGCGGGGATCCGCTCCCGGCCGCCCCGGCGCTGCGGGACGCTGACCCCGGCCTGCCGCAGGACGGCCCGGCAGGCCCCGGCCACCGGCGTCACACCCGCCTCGTGGAAGTACTCCTCGGCGGTCCGCAGCCAGGCGACCGGCTCGCCCCAGGAGTCGGCGAGCGCCGCCTCGGCGGTCAGCCGCAGCGCGAGGTGCCACGCCTGCGGGAACACCGTCGCCGCCCGGCCGGCCCGCTCCACGGCGCGCAGCGCACCGTCCGGGTCCCCGTCCCGGCCGCGCAGCACCGCGTCCGCCATGGAAAGGAACATCCGGTTCCAGGCCAGCTGGCCGCCCGGCGAGTCCAGGGCCTCCCGGTACGCCTCCCGGCCGGCGTCCTCGCCGTCGAGGATCCGCAGCAGGGGGCCGAGCCCGTAGCGGCCGCTGAGGTAGAAGAAGCTCGGGTGCTCCCGCTCCCACACCAGCGCCGCGTCGAGTTCGGCCTTCGCCCGTTCCCGGTCCTCCCCCATCAGCGCGCCCACGGCCTGGCACAGTCCGCGCTGCAGGGGCACGAGCATGGATTCCTCGCCGCCCGCCCGGCGGAACCGGACCAGGGCCCTTTCCTGATCGCGGGCCCGCCCCTGGTGGGCGGCGAGCGTGGCGTCGACGAGGAGCAGGTAGCGGTGCGTCGACAGGTTCTGGAGGCGGGCGCTGGCCTCCACCGACCGCTCGACGATCTCCCGGGCCCGCTCCCATCGCCCTCCGAGCACGCTCTGCATGGCGAGCAGTCCGTCGACGGCCTGGAGCAGGGCCAGCGAACCGAGTTCGTGGGCGGCCGTGCGGGCCGTCTCCAGGCGCGTCGCCCCACCGGTCCGCATGAACGCGTTGGTGCCGAGCCGCACCAGTGCCTCGGCCCGGTACAGCGCGAGCCGGTGCTCCTCGGCGACCGCGAGCATCCGTTCCAGGCAGGCGTCGGCCTCGTCGAAGCCGCGCTCCCGGGACAGCATCGCCAGCAGCTGCCACGCCTGGCAGGCCACCACGGGCCGGCCGCGCTGCTCCGCGGTCAGCGCGGCGCTCCGGGCGGAACGTTCCGCCTCCTCCCGTCGCCCACGGCCGTCCTCCTCTTCCCGGCCCGCCGGGCCGCCCCCGGCGCCGGCCTGCTCCGGCAGCAGCGCGAGGTGGCCCTCGACCACCGCGAGCGCCGCCTCCTGCTCCGGGCGCGGGGCGGCTCCGAGCAGGGTGCGGGCCGCCCGGATCCGGCGGCGCGCCTCCTCCTGCTGCTCCGCCATGGTCGCGACCCACGCGACCTGCGTGTGCGCCTGGGCCCGCTCCTCCGCGGCACGCGAACCGGCGGGCGCGGGCGGAAGGTCGTCGAGGAGTGCGGCCGCATCGTCGAGCCGCCCGGACTCGGCCTGGGCGATCGCGAGGTGCACCGTGACCTCGTCCCGCTCCTCGTCGGACGCGAGCCCGCGGGCGCGCTCCAGCAGCACGGCGGCCGAACCCGACGCACCGGCGTCCAGCATCTGCCGGCCGACCTGGGCGAACTGCCGGGACGCCGCCACCTTGTCGCCCGCCGCCAGCCGCAGCGTGGCCACCAACTGGCGCTGGTCACCGCAGAGTTCCGCGGCGGACTCCTCGATGGCCGAGGCCGCGCGCCGGGCCAGCGCGGCCTGCTCCGCGGGCGGCAGCGAGGCCCTGAGCGCGTCCGCCGTGAGGGCGTGCCGGAAGGTGTAGTGGTCGTGGGCGGCCCCGTCCGGGGCGATGATCCCCGCCTCGAAGGCCGACCGGAGGTGGGCGAACAGTGCCCGGTCGTCGAGTCCGGTCACCGCCCTGAGGGCCCCGACGGAGAACCGGCCGCCGAGCGTCGCCGCGACGAGCAGCAGTTCGCGCACCGGTCCGTCGAGCCGGTCCAGCCGGCGCGCCCAGCTGCGGACCGCGCCCGCCGGCACCGGCGCACCGCCGTGCTCCGCCAGCCGCCACCCCTCGTCGGTCCTGCTCAGCCGTCCGGTGTCCAGCAGGTCGGCCAGGAGCACCTCCACCAGGTACGGGTTCCCGCCCGCCCACTGCGCGAGGTGGCGGTGCGCCGCCGGGGGCACCTCTCCCGGTCCGGCGTCCAGACACGCGGCCGCCATGTCCCTTACGGCGGGCTCGTCCAGCGGCCCCAGCTCCCTCAGCGAGGCGGTGTTGCGCAGCTCGGCGGCGAGCGCGAGGTCCACGGCCGGGCCCGGGTCGGGCCGGAGCGTGCCGACCAGGAGCACCGGCAGTTCCGCCAGGTTGTCGACGAGGTACTCGACGACGGCGATCGTCTCGGTGTCGGAGTCGTGCAGGTCCTCCAGCAGGATCAGGCAGCCCCGCTCGCGGCCGAGCACCGCCAGCAGCCTGAGGAGCGCCTCGGCCAGTTCGACCAGGGAGATCGCGTATCCGGGCGCCACCGCACCGGCCCGCCACTCCGGCACCAGGCCGGCCAACGCGGGCCGGTAGGGCTGGAGTTCGGGGTCGTCCGGAGCGCCCGCGGCCCGGAACCGCGAGGAGAGCGCCTCGACCAGGGGACGGAAGGGCACGACGAGGCCGGTGGACGTGGCACGGCCGCGCAGGACCGGCATGTCCCGGCCGTAGGCGCGCAGGGCGGACTCGCCGGCCAGCCGTGACTTGCCGATCCCCGCCTCGCCGACGAGGAACACCGCCCGTCCGGCACCCTTCCCGGCGCTTTCCAGGGCCTCGTCCAGAAGCCGGATCTCAGCGGCCCGCCCCACGGTGACCGACGACGTCGCTCGCATGGGCGCAGGCTACTGGATCTTGTTCAAACACGGCAAAGGCCGGGGAATCCCCCGGCCTCCGACCGATCCGCCACGGCTGCGTCCCTGACACGTCCCCGCGCGGGGTGTCCGTCCTCCCCTCAGAACCAGTGGGAACCGGTGGTCCAGCCCGTGAGGGCGCCGGCCTCGGAGTCCGTGGTGCTGAGCAGCTGGCTGCGCAGCCCCAGCAGACCGCCCGCCCCGAGCATCACCTCGCCCACCGGGTGGTCGTGCGCCGCGGTCTCCGCGCCGGCACCGCCGTCGACGTACGTCACCGAGTCGTTGATCTGCATGGTCCTCATCCGTCCTTCGTATCCGCAGGAGTGGTGGTCGTGCTGAGCTGTGTGATGGTGCGGCGGGTCCCGTCGTGCGCCGGCGGCGGGCACCGGGCCCGTCGTCCGGACCGGCCCTCAGGCCGTCCGCAGGAGGAGCAGGGACGGCACGCGCTCCGGGAACCCCGCCCGCAGGAGTCCGTGTCCGATCCCCGCCAGCCCGTTCAGCAGGCCGGGATGCGCGACCCCGTCCGGGGCGCCGCTGCGGGCACCGGTCTCCTCGACGGACGCGAGGAGTGCTCCGGCCCGGCGGATCCAGTGCGGGCGCACCTCCGGGACGGCGCCGTGGCCCAGGAGTTCGCACAGTCCCGCCTCGCCGTGGCAGAGGCTGTCGTCGGCGGCCGGCCTGTCCCGGCCCAGCCCTTCGACGGTCCTGCGGGACCAGGCCGCGAGGTGCGGGTCGTCCAGGGCTCCCGGCGCGTCCAGCACCGCGAGCGCGATGCCCGCGCGCCCCCGGCACCAGGCCGAGGCCCGCGCCTCGCCCGCGGGCCCGCCGGCCGGCTCCCCGCCCACCGCCGCCCGCAGCGCGGACAGGCCCGCGAGCCGGTACCGCTCACCGCCCCCGGCCGCCCCGCCACCGGACCCCGCCGCAGCCTCGGCCTCGGCGAACCGCAGCAGGGCCCATCCGAGCCCGGCGGCCCCCGTCGTGAAGCCCCGCCCGCCCGCCGTGGGATCCACGGCGGTCAACCGGTCCGCGCAGGTCTGCGCGTCCCGCCAGGTCCGCCGCCCCTCGTCCCCCGCACCGGCCCCGGCCCGGTGGGCGGCCAGCAGTGCGACGAGCCCGCCCGCGACGCCCGCGCCCACCCCGTGCTCCCTCTCGGACGCGGCCGCCGCGCCCGCCAGCCGCAGCATGGCGAGCGCCCACGAGCCGACTTCCGGATCGTCCAGCAGCCGCGCCGTCTCGGCGAGCGCGTACGCGATGCCGCCGAGGCCGGAGAAGGCCCCCGAACCCACCGCACGGAGGTCCGCGGGCCGGGAGCCCAGCGCGTCGAGCAGCCCGGGCACCGGCGCCAGGGCCGTACGGGCCACCTCCGCGTAGTGTCCGGCCCCGGTGAGCGCCGCCAACTGGGCCAGGAACAGGGCCGGCCCGGTGTAGCCGCCGGCCAGGTCGGCCGGCATCGGGCCGATCCGCCAGTAGCGGTCGTCCAGGAGCTCCAGGCCGATCCAGTTGCTGCGCGCTCCTTCGCGGTACGCGAGGGAGACCAGCCGGTCCCCGACGGACCGGGCGGCCGACAACAGCCGCTCCGGCTCCGGGGCGCGCTCCGCGGCACGGGTGCGCCGGTCCTCGGCGGGCCGGTGCGCGGGCGCACGGGAGGCCGTCGCCATCGCGGCCCGCACGATCCACTCCTGGTCCTGGCGGTCGACCGTGTCCAGCGCGGCGAGCCTCGCGGCGACGCGGGCGATCCCGGAGCGGTCCGTACGGTCGGCCAGGGGCCGCCCCCGCGCACCCCACAGGCGGTCCCGGCCCGGACGGGCGGTGAACAGCGGTACGTCACCGGCCCAGAGCTGGGCGATCTCGTCGTCGACCAGGTCGGGCGCGGGGGCCGCCCCGAAGACGTCGGTCCGCAGGGCCTCCAGGACCCGCTGGCGCTCGCCCGCGTCCTTCAGCAGATCGGGGTGCGTCGACTCGTCGAGCAGAGTGGCGTACACCCAGGTGGGACGTACCACCACCCGCACTTCGTCCTCGGCGAACGCCTTCAACAGGGCCGTCTTGTCCAGCAGTTCCTCCCGGGCCGCGCCGATCGCCGTGTACCCGGCGCGGAATCCGGCGCAGAGCGCCTCGACGTGGGCCGTCGGTTCGACGGGCGCGCCGTCCGCGAGACGTGGCCGGTTGGCGGACTCGCCGAACCTCCCTGCCCTGCGCACCAGGCGCATCCGGTCGGTGCCGGCGTCGGCCCAGTCCGCCCGGGCGACGGGCGACACCGCCGCGCGGCCGCCGCCGACCGCGGACATGTCCAGGGCGCTGTGGTCGCCCACGAACAGCTGGGGCAGCAACCCGACGCGGTACACCGAGTCGTGGAGCGCGCGGGCGGCCGGGTCCTCCGTGGCGCTGCCCGGCAGCTGCGGGTGGAACAGGGTCTCCACGTCGATCAGCACCGGGTGGGCGCCGGCGGCGATCAGGTTCTCGTGGTGCAGGTCGGTCCCGTCGACCAGGTGCAGCAGCGCCAGCAGCGCACCCTGGCGGCGGTAGAACGTCTCGACCTCCGCGGCACGGGCGCAGGGCCCCGCGGCGACGAACTCCACCCACCCGTAGCCGCCCCGGTCGAGCAGCCGCAGCGTACGGAGGTCCACGGAGCCGGGCAGCGCGTTGAACCAGGCGACGAGGTCGTTGAAGTGGCGGTGCACGGAGAGGGGCCGCGGCTTGTACACCAGCCGGGTCCCGTCGGCGAAGCGCAGCAGCATCACGCTCCGTCCGCCCCGGTGCCCGTCGCCGGCGCCCGGCTCGACGCCCACGAGCGGCCCCGGATCGCCGCCGGGCTCCGCCAGGAGGCCGGCGGTCAGGAGGGCGTGGTCGTCCGCCAGCCGCTCCAGCGCCTCCGCGACGGCGTCCGCCGCGTCGAGGGCCGTACGCCCCAGGATCCGCGCCAGCACCGGCCGGCCGGCCAGCAGGGCCGCCAGGCCGCGCCGTGACGCCGTACGCCCCAGGAAGTCGCGGAACCGGGCCCGGGTGTCGTCCCCGTCGAGCCGCCCGGCGGTGCGCGCCCCGTACAGCTCCAGCACCAGCGTCCGCGCCGCCGTCCGGGCCAGCCTGCCGCTGAGGTGCCGCTCCAGGTCGCCCCGCACGGCGGTCACGTCCACGAGCCGGCGCGCCCGCTGCGACAGGCCCCGCTCCAGCCGCTCCCCCGCGCGGACGGTGAACGGCCGCAGCACCCACTCGAAGCCGCTCAGCCCCGGATGGTCCCCCTCGGGCGCCACCGCCTCCTCGGGCGCGACGGCCGTCGCCTCTTCGGCGAACGCGGCCCAGTCCGGCCGCCCTCCACCCCCGTCGCCGACGAGCCCGGCCCGCCACCACCGCTCGTCCGCCGACAGCGAGCTCCCGGCCCGCCCCTGCCCAGCCACCCGCGCCCCTCCTCGACCCCGACCCCACGGCTCCGTGCCACGCACGATCCTGGTACGCGGGCGCCCTCCCGCACATGGGGGAGAGTCCCCCATGTTTTCCACCGCACCGCGAGCGGGTCTCGAGCGGGCCGGCAGCGGATGCCGGGGACGTGCCCGCGAAGCCCCGGCCCGCGGGGACCGCGGAGGGGGCGATCCCGCCCGATACCGGTCGCATGCCACCGCCGAACCGTTTCCATACCCGCCGGTCCTAGCGTCCGGCACGAACGTCGTGGACCGGTGCGGCCGCCCCTCACCCCCTGCAAGGAGATCCCGTGCTCGAAGGCTTCGGCGAAGCGCTCGCGGACAAGGAGTACTACCTGCCGCTGACCAGCGTGGCCGACCCCGGGCCCCGCTTCGCCCCCCGCGAGGTGCCGGCGGGCCTGCGCGGCGCCGCCCAGGGCATCTGGACGTTCTGGGGCGCTGCGCGGACCGGCCTCGCCGAGCAGGGCTGGAAGATCCACGTGTCGGCGCGGCTGGACCGGGCGCAGCACGTGCTCGACACGGTCGCCGGGATCTGCTTCTCCGAAGGCGTGCCGTTCAAGCACCTGAGCGCCCGGCTCTTCTTCCTGTACCTCCACCACAAGCACGCCTCACGCGCCCAGTCGGGCAAGTTCTGCGCCGTCTACCCGCCCGACCGGGCGACCGCCGGCCGGCTGCTGGAGCGCCTGCGCGACGCGCTCGACGGGGAGGAGGGCCCGTACGTCCTCACCGACCGGCGCTTCCGGGATTCGCGGACGGTCCACTACCGCTACGGCGCCTTCGGTCCCCGCGTCCGGCTGCGGGCCGACGGGACCCGGGAGGGGCTGGTCACCGACGGCTCCGGCCGCGAGGTGGTGGACCTGCGGGTGCCCGCCTTCCACCTGCCTCCCGGGATCACGGACCCCTTCGTCGAGCAGGAGGAGCAGCCGCACGCGGGCCCGATCCTGATCCGCGACTACGAGGTGACCCGCGCGGTGCGCCTGAGCAACGCGGGCGGCACCTACCGGGCGCTGGACCGGCGGACCGGCCGGACCGTCTTCCTCAAGGAGGCCCGCGCCCACAACGGACTGGTCTTCGACGGGACCGACGCGCAGCAGCGGCTGCGGCACGAGTACGAGGTGCTGCGCGCCCTCCACGCGGCCGCCCCCGGGGTGGGGCCGGAGCCGCTGGAGCACTTCACGGAGTGGGAGCACGACTTCCTCGTCACCGAGTACGTCGAGGGGCAGCCGCTGGTGGCCTGGCTGAGCCGGTCCACGCCGCTGGCCCGCGCGGACCGCACGGACCGGTCGGTCGCCGCGTACTACGAGGCGTGCCGGGGCCTGCTGGCCCGGTTGGACGCGGTCCTCGGGCGGCTGCACGCCGCGGGCCACCGGTTCGGCGACCTCAGCCCGGGCAACATCATGGTCACCCCGTCGGGCGGGCTCCGGCTGGTGGACTTCGAGGCGGCCACGGCGCTGTCCGCGGCGCCCTCCGGTGTCGGCACCCCGGGGTTCACGCCGCCGCCCGGCCTGCTGCGGGCCGACACCGATCCGCTGCTGCGGGACCGGTACGGCGTGGCGGCGGTCGCGCTCTCCTTCCTCGCGCCGTTCAACGAGACCGCCGAACACGCGCCCGGCAACCTCGCGCTGCTGCGGCGCGACCTGGCGGAGGTGGCCCCGCCGCAGGACCTGTGGCAGCGGGCGACGGCCTTCCACACGGCGCCGGCGCGGACGCGGGACCAGGACGGCCGCGGCCGCCCGCCCTCCCCCGCCGAGCTGGACGCCGATCCCCGCGGCTGCCTCACCCGGCTGGCCCACGAGGTGGCCGAGGGGCTGCTGGGGACGGCGGACGCCGACCGGCCGGAGTGGGTCTTCCCGCCCTCGGCCGAGGCGTTCGGGACCAACAACGTCTGCCTGGCCTACGGCACGGCCGGGGTGGTGCACGCCCTGCAGCGCGCCGGTGTCGCGGTGCCGGCGGAGATCGGCGAGCGGCTGCGCCGCGACGCGCTGGCGCTGCGCGGGGCGCTGCCCCCCGGACTGCTCGTCGGCTCGGCCGGCATCGCCCCGGTGCTGGCCGGCCTCGGCCGGCTGGACGAGGCCGTCGACCTGCTGCGGGACGCCGACGGCCACCCGCTCACCGCCTCCTGCGGCACGCTGGCCGGCGGGCGCGCGGGGGTCGGGGCGGGCTGGCTCGCCCTGCACCGGCTGACCGGGGAGGACGGCCACCTGGAGCGGGCGGTCGCGGCGGCGCAGGGCCTCCTGCGCACCCCCGACCTGCCGGCCACGCTCGGCGAGCACGACGCCCGCGGTCTGCTGCACGGCCGCTCGGGGGTCGCCCTGTTCCTCCACCGCCTGGCCCGGGCCACCGGAGAAACCCGCTGGCTGGAGGCGGGCCGCCTGCTGCTCCACCAGGAGCTGGACCGGACCTTCGCGCTGGACGACGGCGCCCTGTCCGTCTCCGACGACGCCCGGCTCACCCGTGCCATGCCGTACCTGGCCACGGGCGCGGCCGGGATCGCGGCCGCGCTCACCCCCTACGTGGCGACCGCACCGGACGAGCGCTGCGCCGCGGCGCTGCCGAAGCTGGTCGCCGGGATCCGCGTCTCCTGCGCCACGAAGGAGGCGGGCCTCTACCGCGGGCTGGCCGGACTGAGCTGGTTCCTGACCCGGCACGCCGAGCTCACCGGCACGGACGCCGCCCGCGCGGACGCCGTGCGCGCCGCGACCGGCCTGGTCAAGTACGCCGTCCCGTACCGGCGCGGAGTGCGCTTCCTCGGCGCGGGCTCGATGCGGTTCACCGCCGACCTCTCCAGCGGCGGGGCCGGTGTCCTGCTGGCCCTGCACCGCCTGCTGGCCGGCCCGCTCCTGACGGAACCCCGCCGCGCGCGCCCGCCGGTCCCGGCGGCCGGCTGACACCCCAGAGCCCCCCGGCGCGGCACGACCGAATCCGTGCCGGGGTTGCAGTGACCGACCGAACGACCCCGAGTAGGAAGTGAGATCACCATGAGCCAGATCCTCGCGCTCCAGGCCCTGGACACCGAGCCGGAGGGCTTCTTCCCGCCCTGCTTCAGCGTCTCCTGGAGCATCAGCGACATCTTCCCCGAGCCGATGTAACGAGCCGGTACCCGACGGGGGCCGGGACCGCCGGTCCCGGCCCCCGTCCCCCGTTCACGGGCGGTCAGGCGGGGACGCCCGCCAGGTGGCCCTGGCCGGCCCCGGGCACGACGAAGACGCCGCCCGCGAGCGGTTCGTCGTGTTCGGGCGCCCGCCGTGCGGTGGTGACGTAGAGGTCGGTCAGGTCCGGTCCGTGGGGCCGTACGTCTGGACCGTGGTGCTGCTCCGGGGCGGCGGCCCCCCGTGAGGGCCGCCCGGGGGGTCAGCCGGCCTTCCGGGCGGACTCGTCCGCCGTGGTGCCGTCCTCGCCCAGGGTCTGCGGGGTCGGCGGGGTGCGGACCAGGAAGGCGATCAGGACGGTCAGGGCGCCGAGTACGGCGCCGATGCCGAACCCCCAGCGGACGCCCGCGGCCAGGGCCGCGGTGGCGTCGGCGCCGTCGGCGGCCGCCGCGGCGGCCCGTCCCGACATGACGCTGATGACCAGGGCGGTCCCGGCGCCGGCCGCGACCTGCTGGAGCGAGCCCAGGACGGCTGAGCCGTGGGGGTAGAGGTGCGGCGGCAGCACGGACAGGCCGGAGGTGAAGACCGGGGTGAAGACGAACGCCATACCGGCGCTCAGGGCCACGTGGAGGGCGAGCACCAGCCACGGCGAGGTCCCTTCGCCCGTGAGGGCGAACAGCGCGAGGCAGACGGCTATGAGGACCGCTCCGGGGACGACCAGGCGCGGTGCGCCGAGCCGGTCGTAGAGCCTGCCGACCTGCGGCCCGAGCAGGCCCATGGTCAGGCCTCCGGGGATCAGGAGCAGCCCGGTCTGCAGTGAGGTCAGGCCGCACACCTCCTGGAGGTAGATCGGCAGGAGGATGAACGCGCCCATCAGGGCCATGAAGGACAGGCACATCAGGGCGAGCGCCACGGAGAAGTGGCGGTAGGTCAGGGTGCGCAGGTCGAGCAGCGGTGTGGACGAGCGCTGGAGCGCCAGCTGCCGCCAGGCGAACAGGCCGACCAGCACGGCGCCCGCCAGGGTCGTGGCCGCCGGGGGCACGGGGGCCCGGGCCGCGTCGCCGGCGCCGAGCTCGCCCAGTCCGTAGACCAGGGCGCCGAAGCCCGCCGCCGCCAGGGGGACGGACACCCAGTCGATCGGGCCGGCCTGCGGCTCGCCGACGTTGACCAGGTTGCGCCGGCCGAAGACGGCCATGGCCCCGGCGATGGGCAGCACGGCCAGGAACAGCAGGCGCCAGCTCCCCAGCTGGAGCAGCACGCCGGAGACCGCGGGGCCGAGGGCGGGCGCGACGGAGATGACGAGGGTGATGTTGCCCATGACGCGGCCGCGGTCCTGCGGGGGCACGAGGGTCATCAGGGTGGTCATGAGCAGCGGCATCATCACGGCGGTGCCGCCGGCCTGGATGACGCGGGCGCCCAGCAGTACGGGGAAGGCGGGCGCGGCCGCGGCCAGCGCCGTACCGGTCAGGAAGAGCGCCATGGCGAGGCCGAAGGCGGTCCGCGTCGTCACGCGCTGGAGGAACCAGCCCGTCACCGGGATGACGACGGCCATGGTGAGCATGAAGGCCGTGGACAGCCATCCCGCGGCCGCCGCGGTTACCTCGAACTCGCGCATGAGCCGCGGGATCGCGTTGACCATGATCGTCTCGTTGAGGAAGACGACGAACGTCGACAGCACGAGGATCCGCAGCACGGCGGTGACGCGGGCGGGCGGGAGGGTGGGCGTGGCGAGGGGTGCGGGCATGGTGCCTTCCGTCATGTGAGCCTCCTACGCGTGGGGCAGGTCACCCTGACAGACCGCGGCGCCGGGGAGGACTCATCGGCGTCTCCCCTCGATCCTCTCGCTGCCGCCGCCGGGGCGCACTCCATTTTGGCGACCCGGGCCCCGGTCCGGGACCGGGAGTGACCCCAGCGCGCTGACGCACGGGCGGCGTCGTCGGGCGCCTTCCGGTGCGCTCGGGGGCAAGGGGGCGGGCGCGCAGGGACAACCGCGACGGGACGGGCGGGCCTACGTTCGGGGGGCGGCCGGTCAACAGCACGTGACGGACCGTCAATTTCCTTACCCATGAATCCCTTTGTGAGAGGACCCCTCATGTTCGACATCTCGCGGGTGCAGGCCGCGCCCGGCGCCGATCTGCTCACGCCCGACAACGCGGTCATGCTCTTCGTGGACCACCAGCCGCAGATGTTCTTCGGCACCGGCAGCGGCGACCGCGCCGCGATCGTCAACAGCACGGTGGGCCTCGCCAAGGCGGCGCGTGCGTTCGGCGTGCCGGCCGTGCTCACCACCGTCGCCGCCGAGTCGTTCTCCGGGCCGCTGCTGCCGCAGCTGGCCGCCGTGTTCCCCGGGCAGAAGGCCGTCGACCGCACCAGCATGAACGCCTGGGAGGACGAGGCCCTCGTCGAGGCGGTCCGGGCCACCGGGCGCAGGAAGATCATCCTGTCCGGACTGTGGACCGAGGTCTGCCTGGTACTGCCCGCCCTCTCCGCGCTGGAGCAGGGCTACGAGGTGTACGTGGTGGCCGATGCCTCCGGCGGTGTCAGCCCGGCCGCCCACGAGCACGCCCTCCAGCGGATGGTCGCCGCCGGCGCGGTCCCCGTGACCTGGGTGCAGGTCCTGCTGGAGCTCCAGCGCGACTGGGCGCGCCAGGAGACGTACGGCGCCGTGATGGAGATCGTCAAGGAGCACGCGGGGGCGTACGGGCTGGGCGTCGTGTACGCGCAGGCGGTCATCGGCGCGCACGCGGCCGGCTGACCCCCTTGGACATCGGCCTCCTCGCCCTCCGGCTGCTGGTGGGCCTGCTCGTCGCCGGCCACGGAGTGCAGAAGATCAGCCGGCACCTGGGCGGCAAGGGACTCGACGGCGGTGCGCGGGAGTTCCGCGCGGACGGCTTCCGCGGGGGCGCGCTCACCGCCCTCGCGGCGGGCGGCGGCCAGATCGGGTCCGGGCTGCTGCTGGCCGCCGGACTACTGACCCCGCTCGCCGCGACCGGGGTCGTCGGGGTCATGACCGTCGCCCTCACCGTGAAGTGGCACAACGGCCTCTGGGTGCAGGACGACGGCTACGAGTACCCCCTCGTCCTGATCGGCACCGCCGCCGCCCTGGCGGCCACCGGCCCCGGGGCCTGGTCCCTGGACGGGGCCCTCGGCCTCGGCGGCCACCCCGTGTGGTGGACGGCCCTCGTGCTCGCCGCCGGGGTCGGCAGCGGACTCCTCACCCGGCTCGCACTCCACCGCCCCGCACCGGACGCCTGACCCTCCTCCCCCACCCTCCGCGGTCCGGCCGTCCGCCGGGCCGCGCCATCGAACAGGAAGACACGCACATGCCGTACATCAAGGTCGCGGAGGGCAACTCCGCGCCCGTCGAGCTGTACTACGAGGACCACGGCACGGGCCGGCCCGTCGTGCTGATCCACGGCTGGCCGCTCGACGGGGCCTCGTGGGAGAAGCAGACCGCCGCGCTGCTCGCCGCGGGCCACCGGGTCGTCACCTACGACCGGCGCGGCTTCGGGCGCTCCGACCAGCCCTGCGACGGCTACGACTACGACACCTTCGCCGCCGACCTCGACCACGTGCTGACCGCCCTCGACCTGCGCGACGTCGTCCTGGCCGGGTTCTCCATGGGCACCGGCGAGGTGACCCGATACCTGGGCACCTACGGCTCCGAGCGGATCGCCAAGGCCGTCATGATCGGCGTGGTCCCGCCCTTCCTCCTGAAGACCGACGACAATCCGGCCGGTGTCGACGGGGTGGTCTTCAAGGGCATCGAGGAGGCCATCCGCGCCGACCGGTTCGCGTTCATGACCGACTTCCTCGCCGACTTCTACAACGTCGACGTGCTGGGCGGCGAGCGGATCAGCGAGCAGGCCGTCCGGGCGAGCTGGAACGTCGCCGTCGGCGCCTCCGCCAAGGGCACCCTCGACTGCGTCGCCGCCTGGCTGACCGACTTCCGCGCGGACCTGCCGCGCATCGACGTCCCCACGCTGATCATCCACGGCGACGCCGACCGCACCCTGCCCATCGACTCCACCGCCGTCCCGCTGGCGCGGCTCATCGCCGGGGCCGAGCTGAAGGTGATCCCCGGCGCCCCGCACGGACTGCTGTGGACCCACGCCGCCGAGGTCAACGCCGCCCTGCTCGACTTCCTCGCCTGAGCGGACCCCTCCGCCCTCCCGTGCCGGCGGCCGTTCCCCCTCCCCCGGGGCGCGGCCGCCGGCACGGCCCCCGCGACCACTCCCACCCCTGGAGCCCCACCATGTCCCACCAGCCGGTCCCGGAGCCGGGCATGCCCGTCGCCGGGCTGCGTCCCGCCGAGGGCCGAGGCGGCGGCGCGGCCGACCTCCTCGTCCGCAACGCGAAGGTGTTCACCGGGGACCCCCGCCGGCCGGAGGCCCGTGCGGTCGCCGTCCGCGACGGCCTGGTCCTGGCCCTCGGCGACGACCACGACCTGGCCCCTCTCGTGGGCCCCGCGACCCGGGTCGTGGACGCACTCGGCCGCCGGGTGGTGCCCGGCCTGAACGACTCGCACCTCCACGTCGTCCGCGGCGGACTGCACTACGTGCTGGAGCTGCGCTGGGACGGGGTGCGCAGCCTGCGCCGGGCGCTGGAGATGCTGCGCGAGCAGGCCGGCCGGACGCCCCGGGGCCAGTGGATCCGGGTCGTCGGCGGCTGGACCCCCGAGCAGTTCGCCGAGCGCCGGATGCCCACCGTGGCCGAGCTGAACGCCGCCGCGCCCGACACCCCCGTCTTCGTCCTGCACCTGTACCAGTCGGCCCTGATGAACCGGGCCGCCGTACGGGCCGCCGGGTACACCCGCGACACCCCCGACCCGCGCGGCGGGCAGATCGTCCGCGGCCGGGACGGCGAGCCGACCGGCGTGCTGCTGGCGGCCCCCGGCGCACTCGTCCTGTACTCCACCCTCGCCAAGGCCCCGGTGCTGGACGCGGCCGACCGGCGCACCTCCACCCGCCACTTCCTCAAGGAGCTCAACCGTTTCGGCCTCACCTCGGCCCTCGACGCCGCGGGAGGCTTCCAGAACTTCCCCGACGACTACGCGACCGTCGTGGACCTGGCCCGTTCCGGCGAACTCTCCCTGCGCATCGCCTACTACCTCTTCCCGCAGACGGCCGGGCAGGAGCTCGCCGACCTCCGGCGCTGGACGCGGACCGTCCGGCCCGGGGACGGGGACGCGTGGCTGAGGCTGGCCGGCGCCGGGGAGAACCTCACCTGGGCGGCCGCCGACTTCGAGAACTTCGCGCAGCCGCGGCCCGAGCTCGAACCCGGCTACGAGGCCGAGTTCGAGCAGGCGGTGCGGCTGCTGACCGAGAACGGCTGGGGCTTCAGGCTGCACGCCACCTATGACGAGACCATCCGCCGCGACCTGGCGGTCTTCGAGAAGCTGGCCGCGGAGGGCCTCTTCCCGGCGGCCGGCGAACGGTGGCTGTTCGACCACGCCGAGACCGTCTCCGACCACAGCCTGGACCGGATCGCCGCCCTCGGCGGGGCGGTCTCCGTGCAGAACCGGATGTCCTTCCAGGGAACCGCCTTCGCCGCCCGGTACGGGTACCGGGCGGCCCACCGGACCCCGCCGGTCCGGGCCATGCTGGAGCGCGGTCTGACCGTCGCCGCCGGGACCGACGCCACCCGCGTGTCCTCGTACAACCCGTGGGTGTCGCTGCACTGGCTGGTGACCGGCCGCACCGTCGGCGGTACGGCCCTCTACCCGGCCGCGAACCTGCTCGGCCGCGAGGAGGCGCTCGAGCTGTACACCCGGGGCGGAGCGCGGCTGACCGGGGAGGACGGCGTCAAGGGGATGCTGCGCGAGGGGTACTACGCCGACCTGGCCGTCCTCTCGCAGGACTACTTCGCCGTCCCCGAGGCCGCCATCCCCGACATCGAGTCGGTGCTCACCGTCGTCGGCGGGCGCATCGTCCACGCGGAGGCCGAGCACGCGGGCCTCGACGAGCCGCTCCCGCCGGTCGTTCCGCGCTGGAGCCCCGTCGCGCACTTCGGCGGGTACGCGGCGGCCGGCGCCCGGCAGGCCGAGGCGATGGCGGAGGTCGCCGCGGAGTCGGAGCAGCACCGCCGATGGCGCGCGGCACAGGACGGCGACGGCAGCGGCCGGCCCCCGGCGGACCCCGTCGACCCGTGCTTCGCGCACTGAGCGGGGAGGTCGGACCCATGAGCGAGGAGCTCCCCGACCCGGCCGGCCGCCGCTTCGAGCCGGACCTGCGCGCCATGACGCGGATCAACCTGCACCCCGTCGCCTCGCCGATGCCGCTCGGCTTCTTCACCGTGGCGATCGCGTCCGTGATGACGGGCTGCCTGCAACTCGGCGTGTTCGACGCCTCCGCCCGGCGGGCGGTCGCCTTCTGCGTGCTGCCCGCCTTCGCCCTCCAGTTCCTGGTCGCCGTGCTCGCCTTCGGGGCCCGGGACGTGATCGCGGCGACCCTGATGGGCACGTTCGCCGGCAGCTGGCTGGCGTACGCGCTGGTCATGGGGAGCGGTGCGGCCGAGGGCCCGGAGGTGCTCGGCGTGTTCAACCTCGCGTTCCTGTGCTTCGGCGCCCTGATGGCGGCGGTGACCCGGCCCAAACGCGCCCTGTGGCTCGTCCTGGTGGTCTCGCTGCCCCGCTGGGCGGCCGGGGGCCTGGCCGGCGTCACCGGGGCGGAATGGCTCACGCGTACGGCGGGGGCCCTCGGGATCGTGGTGGCGCTGGTCTGCGCGTACACGGCGTTCGCGCTGCTGCTGGAGGACGTGCGCGGCGAGGAGGTGCTGCCGCTCGGCCGCAGCGGGCCGGCGCACCGCGCGGTCGAGGGGGACCTGGCCGTGCAGCTGCGGAACCTGGAGCGGCAGGCGGGCGTGCGCCGCACGCTGTGAGCCGGGGCCCGGTCCCGGCGGCCGGTCAGCCCCGGCCGCCGCGAGGGGCGGTCGCCTGCCACTCCCGCGGGGACATCCCGTACGCCGCCCGGAAGGCCCGGCTGAAGTGGGAGGGGCTCACGAAGCCCCAGCGCTGGGCCACCGCCGCCACCGCCGGCGAGGCACCGCGGGGGCGGGCCAGCTCCCGCCGGCACCGCTCCAGCCGTTCGCGGTGGATCCAGCGGCCCACCGTGGTCCCGTCGGCACGGAAGAGCTTGTGCAGGTAGCGCACCGAGACGTGGTGCGCGGCCGCGATCCGCTCGGGCGAGAGGCCGGGGTCGCCGAGGTTGCGCAGGACGTACTCCTTGATCCGGGCGAGCATCCCCCGCGCCGCCTCCGGGGCCCGCGGGTCGAGCCGGCCCTGGCGCTCGCGGACGAGGACCGCGAGCAGGTCGGTGGCGGTCAGGGCGAGCCGGTGGCCCGTGTACGCGTCGAACCCGGCGGCCTGCTCGGCGAGCCGGTCGAGATGGCCGGCGACGAGCGCGGAGGTTCCGGAGCTCCCGCTGAACAGGGTGCCGGTGACCGCCCGCAGGTCGCCGTCCGTGACGCCGAGCTCGGCCTTCGGTACCCGGAACGCCGTGAAGCGGAAGTCCGCGGGCTGCTCGCGGCGGTAGGGCCGGCCGGCGTCCGAACAGGTGAACGTGCCGGGCCCGATCAGGGCCTGGCGCCCGTCCTGGGTGAGGCGGCCGGTGCCGCGCTGCTGGAGGGTGACGGTCAGGTATTCGCCGCCGCCCTGGGAGATGCGGCGTGCGCTGCGCGAGACGGTCTGCGGGCCTGCCTCGACCACGGAGATCTGGAGCGGCCCGAGCCGATGGGTCGAGATGGTGCCGGCCGAGGGCACCGGCTCGTGGAGTTCGACGTCGAGCGGGACGAAGGTGTCGGACACCAGGTCGTGCCAGTAGTCGGCGCGCTGGGAGGGCGGCAGCGGTGAGGTGGACAGGACGACGGGCATGGGGACTCCGGGTGCGGTGCAGAGCGGTGCGGGTTCTGCTCCCACTCTCGGACCGGGCGGCGGCGCGGCCATCCGTCACATGACTTGCGTCGTGACGGGGCCCGCGGCGCCGCGCCGGTTCCCGCCCGGTCCTCAGTCGCCCGGCTCCTGTGCGACGACGTCGCGCAGCTGGCTGCGGGCGGTCACGCCCAGGACGGGGAAGGCCTGGTAGAGGTGGGTCCCGACGGTCCGCGGCGACAGGAAGAGCCGCTCGCCGATCTCCCGGTTGGTCAGGCCCTGCGCCGCCAGCCGGACGATCCGCTGCCGTTGCGGGGTGAGGGAGCGCAGGGCGCTGGGCCGCGCCGACTCGACGGCGACGCCCGCCGCCCGCAGCTCGGCCTCGGCCCGCGCCCCCCAGTGGACGGCTCCGAGGCCGTCGAAGACCTCCCGGGCCTTGGTCAGGGCGGCGCGGGCCTCGGCGATCCGCCGCTGGCGGCGCAGCCATTCGCCGTACTCCAGCCACAGCTGGCCGCGTTCGAAGGGCCAGCGCTGTCCGGCCGGGTCCTCCAGGGCCTCGGCGAAGAGGGCGCCGGCGCCGGCCGGTTCGGCGAGGAGCGCGGCGGCCCGCAAGAGGATCTGCCGCAGCCGGGGCGAGGCGCCGTCGCCGACCTCGGCGGTGACCCGTTCGAGTGCGGTACGGGCCTCCCCGGCGTGGCCGGTGAGCACGGCGGCGGCCGCGAGGTCGGCGACGGCGTAGCAGGACAGGTGGTAGTGGAGCGGCGCCCCCGAGCCGTCGAACAGCGCGGCCAGGTGCCGGTGGGCGGAGGCGTGGTCGCCGAGGGCCATGGCCGCGAAGGCGGCGGCCCGGCGGGCACGGACGGTGGTGGCGAGCGCGTGGGCCGGTTCGGTGACGGCGAGGACGGCGGTGGTGTGCCGCAGGGCCGCCCCGGGCTCCCCCGTCAGGGCGCACAGGGTGGCGAGGACGGCGAGGGCCCGGACGGAGCCGAGGTTGCGCCGGCCGTCCAGGAAGCGGCCCGCGAGCCGTTCGACGCCGAGCCGGGCGTCCGCCCAGCGGCCGGCGTCGAGGTTGGCCAGGGCGAGGTCGGCGGCGGTCGTCCCGGCGTGGAAGTCGGCGGCGTCCTCCCACTGCGGGTTGACCACCTCGCCGAGCAGGGACACCGCGGTCTCGGTCTCGTCGAGCAGCATGCTCAGGACGCCGAGGGTGTGCTTGAGGGTGGGGAGCAGGCCCGGGGCGGTGGTCAGCGCGGGCAGGTGGCCGCGCACCGTGTTCCCGTACCGGTACGGGTCCGTGGCGCCGAGGTCCCACAGGTGGAAGGGGTGGGCGGCCGTGCCCCCGTCGTCGCCGCGCGCCGCCAGCATCGGTCTGATCCGCTCGCGCTGGGCGGGTATCCCCGAGTGGTAGACGATGCCCGTCGCGATGGTGGAGACGCCCTCGTCGATGCGCTCCGCGCCGGGCAGCCCGTCCGGCACGACCAGGCAGAACGCGCGTTCCATGCGCAGCATCAGCATTTCGACCAGCCCGCAGAAGGCGGAGATCCACCGGGTGGCCTCCGGGTCGCCGTCGGACCGGGAGGCCCGGGCGGCCAGCCGTTCCGCCCGGTCGACGTCGCCGACCACGATCGCGGCGTAGGCGGCGGTGGCCAGCAGCCGGGTCCGCTCGTCGGCGGACGGGTTCAGCTGTGCGGAGCGCTCCAGTGCGGCCAGGGCCTCGGCGACGGCGCCGCGGCCCATCGCGCGCGTGGCGGCGTCCTCCAGGGCGGTGGAGACCGCGGCGTCGGGTGCCACGGCGGCGGCCGACAGCTGCCAGGCGCGGCGGTCGGGGTCGGCGCCGAGGGCTTCGGCGAGGGCCAGGTGGACCCGGCGCCGTTCGGCGAACGGGGCCGCCCCGTAGATCGCCGACCGGACGAGGGGGTGGTGGAAGTCGACGCGGTCGGCGTGGACCCGTACCAGTCCCGCCCGCTCGGCCGGCTGCCAGACGTCGACGGGGGACCCGGGCTCCAGCGCGGCCTGGACGTCGGACAGGCCGGCGCCCTCGGCGGCCGCGGCGACCAGCAGGGCCTCGCGCGTGGCGGCGGGCAGTTCGTCGACGCGGGCGGCGAAGGTCCGTTCCAGCAGGTCGGTGACGGGGACGGGAGCCGTGGCCGGGAGGCCGCCGTCGCGCGCCGCCGACCGGGCCAGCTCGACGAGGGCGAGGGGGTTGCCCGCGGCGGTGGCGAGGACGTGGCGCCGGATCGGGCCGGCCGGCGGGTGCGGCTGGGCGCTGAGCAGCTCCTCCGCCTCGGCGGGCGGGAGCGGGGGGACCACCAGGAGCGGGACCGAGGGGTCCAGCCAGTCCGGGTGGTGGGTGCCGCGCGCGGCGACGAGCAGGCCGATGGGCTCGCCGGCGAGGCGCCGGGCGAGGAAGCCGAGCACCTGGCGGCTGCCGTGGTCGAGCCACTGGGCGTCGTCGACGGCGAGCAGGAGCCGGCCGGTCGAGGCGGTCTGCGAGGCGAGGGTGAGGACGGCCAGGCTCATCATCATGAGGTCGGGCGGGGCCGGGTCGTCCCCCAGGCCGAAGGCGGCGAGCAGGGCGGCGCGCTGACGGGCCGGCAGTACGTCGGCGCCGTCGAGGACGGGCAGCAGGAGCTGGTGCAGGCCGGCGAAGGCGAGCTCGGCCTCGGCGGCGTTGCCGCGCACCCGCAGGACCCGGGTGCCCTCGCGCACGGCGTCGGCGACGGTGGCGTCCAGCAGCAGGGTCTTTCCGACGCCGGGCTCCCCGAGCAGGAGCAGCGACGCGGTGGCCGCGCGGGGTGAGAGTGCCGCGGCGATGAACGCCCGTTCTTCCTGACGTCCGATCAACACTGGACTCCCGTAGACCCTTTGTACGCGGTGGTGCGGTCCGTCCCGGCCGGGCGGGCGGACGGGGCGGGCATGTGCCGGAGCATAGTCGCAGCGCGTGCGGGGGCGCATTCCGCAGGGTCGGCGCCGGGGGCCGCCGCCGGCCGGAGATCCTCCGGCGGCGGCCCCCGGTTCCTCAGTGCCCTTCCCGTTCGAAGGTGCGCAGGAGGTCGGCCGCGACGCCCACGGCGATCGCGGCGGGTTCCTTGCCGGTGATCTCCGTCATCCCGATCGGGGTCTTGATGCGGTCGATGGCCGCGTCGTCGTGGCCGCCCTCGGTGGACAGGCGGTGGCGGAACCTGGACCATTTGGCGGCCGAGCCGATCAGTCCGATCGTGCCCAGGCCCTCGGTGCGCAGGGCCGCGTCGCACAGGGCGGCGTCCTCCGCGTGGTCATGGGTCATGATCAGGACGTGGGTGCCGGGTGCCAGGTCGGCGAGCACCTCCTCCGGGAGCAGCGGGGTGTGGTGGACGTGGACCTGCGCCACCGCGTCCCCGAGCACGGCGAGCCGCTCCTCGGCGAGCTGGCCCGGGCGGCTGTCCACCAGGTGCAGGTCGAGGTCGAAGCGGGCCAGGATGCGGGCCAGTTCCAGTCCGACGTGCCCGACGCCGAAGACCGCCACCGCCGGGACCACCGGCAGGGGTTCGAGCAGCACCGAGACGGCGCCGCCGCAGCACTGCACACCGTGCCGGCCGGTGACCTTGTCGTTGAGGGCGAACTCCATCAGCTCCGGCTCCGCGTCGGGGGTGCCGATCACCTCGCGGGCCCGGTCGACGGCGACGGCCTCGATGTTGCCGCCGCCGATCGAGCCCCAGGTGCCGTCCCGCCCGACGACGAGTTTGGCGCCGGCCTTGCGGGGTGCGTGGCCGCGCACGGTCGCGACGGTCACGAGCGCGCCGGGTTCCCGGCGGGCCCGCAACCGCGCGACCGCGGCCACCCAGGTCATGTCAGGCATGGCCCGCAACGCTCGCGCCGGTACGGGCCGCGGTCCCGGCGCGGGCCGCTTCGACCGCCCAGAACACCGCTTCCGGGGTCGCGGGGGAGGCCAGTTCCACACAGGTCCCCGCGGGTCCGAAGGCCGCGGCGGCCTGGCGCAGCGCTTCGCGCACCGAGAACGCCAGCATCAGCGGGGGCTCGCCGACCGCCTTCGAGCCGTAGACCGCCCCCTCCTCGGTGGCGTTCTGCAGCAGCGTGACGTTGAACTCCTCGGGCATCTCCGAGAAGCTCGGCAGCTTGTAGGTGCTCGCGGCCCGGGTCAGCAGCCGGCCGCGGTGCGGGCCGTCCCCGGTGTCCCAGCGCATGTCCTCCAGCGTCAGCCATCCCGCGCCCTGGACGAAGCCGCCCTCGACCTGGCCGATGTCGATCAGCGGGGACAGGCTGTCGCCGACGTCGTGCACGATGTCCACCCGCCGGATGCGGTAGGCGCCGGTGAACCCGTCCACCTCCACCTCGGCGGCGGCCGCGCCGTGGGCGAAGTACTTGAACGGCGAGCCCCTGAAGGCCTTCGCGTCCCAGTGCAGCCCCTCGGTGCGGTAGAAGCCGGCCGCCGACAGCTGGACCCGCTGGAGGTAGGCGGTGCGCACCAGGTCGTCCCAGGCGAGCTCGCGGTCGTCGCCGAGGACGCGGGCGACGCCCTCGACGATGCGCACGTCCGAGGCGTTCGCGCCCAGCCGCGTGCCGGCCACCTCCAGGAGCCGGCCGCGCAGCTGCTCGCAGGCGTTCTTGACCGCCGCGCCGTTGAGGTCCGCGCCGGCGCTGGCCGCGGTGGCGGAGGTGTTGGGCACCTTGTCGGTGCGCGTCGGTGCCAGCCGCACCTTGTGCAGCGGGATGCCGAGGGTGGTCGCGGCGACCTGGATCATCTTGGTGTGCAGGCCCTGGCCCATCTCGGTACCGCCGTGGTTGATCAGGACCGAGCCGTCCTTGTAGATCAGCACCAGCGCGCCGCCCTGGTTGAAGGCGGTGAGGTTGAACGAGATGCCGAACTTGATGCCGGTGAGCGCCAGGCCCCGCTTGGTGTGCGGATGCGCGGCGTTGAAGGCGGCGATCTCCCGGCGCCGGTCGGCGATCGCGCCGTTCTCCTTGACCTGTTCCCAGACGGCGGAGATCCGTTCGGGCTGGGTGACCGGCTGCCCGTAGGGCGTGTGCTGGCCCTCGCGGTAGAAGTTGCGCTCCCGCAGCTCCGTCGGGTCCAGGCCGAGGAGGGGGGCGCAGCGGCCCATGATGTCCTCGATCACCAGCATGCCCTGGGGTCCGCCGAAGCCGCGGAAGGCGGTGTTGGAGACCTTGTTGGTCCGGGCGATCCGGCCGGCGATGCGCGCGTGGGGGATCCAGTAGGTGTTGTCGATGTGGCACAGCGCGCGGGCCACCACCGGCTCGGACAGGTCCAGGCTCCAGCCGCCGTCCGCGGTCAGGGTGGCGTCCAGGGCCCGGATGCGCCCCTCGGCGTCGAAGCCGATCTTCCAGGAGGCGTGGAACCCGTGCCGCTTCCCGGACATGGTCAGGTCCTGGGTCCGGTTGAGCCGTACCCGGACGGGCCGGCCGGTGAGCCGGGCGCCGAGGGCGGCGACGGCCGCGAACCCGTGCGGCTGCATCTCCTTGCCGCCGAAGCCGCCGCCCATCCGCAGGCACTGCACGGTCACCTCGTGGCTGTGCAGCCCGAGGACGTGGGCGACGATCTCCTGGGTCTCCGAGGGGTGCTGGGTGCTGCTCTGGACGAAGACCTGTCCGGCCTCGTCGATGTGGGCGAGCGCCGCGTGGGTCTCCAGGTAGAAGTGCTCCTGCTCGGAGAACCGGAACTCGCCGGTGAACACGTGGGCGGAGTCGGCGAATCCGGCGTCGACGTCGCCGGCCAGCATCACGGGGCGGGCGCCGTGGAAGCTCTCGGCGGCGATCGCCTCCGACAGGGTGACCAGCGAGGGCAGTTCGTCGAGTTCCACCTCGACGGCGGCCGCGCCGAGCCGGGCGGCCTCCAGGGTCTCGCCGAGCACCCAGGCGACGGCGTGGCCGTGGAACATGACCGTGTCGGGGAAGAGCGGCTCGTCGTGCTTCATTCCGGCGTCGTTGACACCGGGCACGTCGGCGGCGGTCAGGACGCGGACCACGCCGGGGACGTCGAGCGCGGGCGCGGTGCGCAGGGCGGTGATCCTGCCGTGGGCCTTCATCACCTGGACCGGGTGGGCGTGCAGGACGTCCTTGGTGCGGTGGATCAGGTCGTCGGTGTAGAGGGCGGCGCCGGTGACGTGCAGGGCGGCGCTCTCGTGCGGCAGCGGGAGCCCGACGGCGGGCTTCTCGGGGCGCTGGGACAGGTGGCTCACGACGACACCGCCCCGGTGTGCTGTGCGTACAGTTTCAGCAGGCTCCGGCCGAGCACGGCCGAGCGGTACCCGGCGCTGGCGCGGTGGTCGTCCATCGGCGTGCCCTCGGCCTCCAGTACCCGGGCCGCGGCCTCGACGGTGTCCGCCGTCCAGGCCCGGCCCTCCAGGGCGGCCTCGGCGGCGAGGGCGCGGACCGGGGTGGCGGCCACGCCGCCCAGGCCGATGCGCGCCTTGCGGACGGTCCCGTCCCGGACGTCGAGCGCGAAGGCGACCGCGACGCTGGAGATGTCGTCGAAGCGCCGTTTGGCGATCTTGTGGAAGGCCGTGACCGGGGACAGCGGCAGCGGGACGCGCACGGAGAGGATCAGTTCGCCGGCGCGGCGCACGCTCTGCCGGTAGCCGGTGAAGTAGTCGCTGAGGGGGACCTCGCGCCGGCCGTCGCCGTCGGCGAGCACCACCGACGCCTCCAGCGCGAGCAGGACCGGCGGACTGTCGCCGATGGGCGAGCCGGTGCCCAGGTTCCCGCCGAGGGTGGCGCTGTTTCGGATGAGCCGGGAGGCGAACAGGGGGAACAGCTCGGCGAGGAGCGGGACCCTGCCGTCGAGGCGGCGTTCGACCTCGGTGAGGGTCAGTGCCGCGCCGATCTCGATGTGGTCGGACGCGACGTGCAGGGTGCGCAGTTCGGGCAGCCGGTCGACGGCGATCACGCAAGGGGCCCGGCGGGAGCGGATGTTGACCTCCACGCCCCAGTCGGTGCTTCCGGCGACGACGACTGCCTCGGGGCGCTCGCGCAGCAGCCGCAGCGCCCCGTCCAGGGTGGCCGGCCGCAGGAACGCGCTGTCGTCCCGGGTGTAGGCGGTGGCGACCGGTGCGGGCGGGGACTGCTCGCGGCGCTGTGCGAGGGGGTCGTCCCCGGTGGGGGTGCCGACGGCGAACGCGGCGTCGCGGATGGGGCGGTAGCCGGTGCAGCGGCAGAGGTTCCCGCTCAGCGCGTGCAGGTCGAAGCCGTTCGGGCCGTGCTCGGGATCGGCGCCGTCGGCCGGCCCGTCGTGGGCGCAGCGGCCGGGGCGGTAGTACTCGGCGGCCATGCTGCACACGAACCCGGGCGTGCAGTAGCCGCATTGGGAGCCGCCGCGGACCGCCATCTCCTCCTGTACGGGGTGCAGGACGGGCGGGGTGCCGGGCCCGCCGGCGGTGGCGAGGCCTTCGGACGTGACGACCTCCTGGCCGTCGAGTGCCGCGGCCGGGATGAGGCAGGCGTTGACCGCCACCCAGTCGGTGGGCTTGTCCACGCCGGGCCGGGCCACCAGGACCGAACAGGCGCCGCACTCTCCTTCGGCACAGCCCTCCTTGGTGCCGGTGAGGCCGCGTTCGCGCAGGAAGTCCAGCACCGTGGTGTGGGGGGAGGCGGGCTCGATCGGGGTCTCGCTGCCGTTGACGGTGATCCGCGCCGCTACCATCGCACACCCTCGATTCGGAACATAAAGGGCATGATTGTTCTAGTCGCCATATTTCAGGAGCTTTCTCTTTCGGTGGCGCCGCTCTGACGACCCGCGGAGCGCATGCCGGCACACGACGGCGCACCGCGGGCGGAGGGGAGGAAAAGGGGGAGCCCGGGGCCGCGATCGGGCGCACCGGGAGGAGGGGGCCGTTCAGCAGCCGTGTGCTACACGGCCGGGAGCCCAGGCGACCTCGTGGGCGGGGCGCAGCGGTACGGAGGGGGTGGACATCCGACGTCGCCTCCTTGCCCGGTCTCACGAGTCGTTGCGCCCGAAGCTACGTCGCCGCCGGTTGATCGGTCAAGCAGTGTCCACGGCGTGGCGCCGCCGCCGCGGAGGGGTCAGGGGCCGGTCTCGAAGGCAGGGGCCCGCAGGCCCTTGAGGCACGCGGTGTCCGGGGCCGTCGGGTTGTCGAGGAAGGAGCCGGTGATCGTCCGCGCGCACTTCGAGGTCGCGAAGACCACGTGCGGCTCGTACGGGACCGTGACGACGGTGGCCCGGGGCAGGGTGCGGGCGACGTACGGGCCGTTGTCCGCGCCCGTCTGGGCGTCGAAGCCGCCGGACAGGGCGAGGGTGGGGATGTCGCTGCGGGTGGCGTCGCGGATCGAGGGCGGGGCGGCGGGGACGTTCCAGGCCTTGCAGTCCGGGCGCAGGAAGGCCAGCTGCGGGGCCTGCTCCTGGACCGAGGGCGGGAACGCCGGGTAGGCCCTCCGGCCGCCTTCGAGCGCCTGGGCCCTGGTCTCGTACGGGGTCCACTCGCTGCAGAAGACGCCGTAGACGAGTCCGTGCGAGACGCTCCCGACGGCCTGGGGGGCGAGCCTCCAGCCCGCCCACTGCCGGGCGATCCGCTCCGGCTTGCCGTGGGCCAGCTCGTCGAGGGAGCGGGGCACCCCTTCCGCGGCATGGGTGGCGGTGGTCAGCCAGGTCACCAGGGCCGAGCCGTCCAGGACGACCTTCACCGGCTCCGGGTGTCCGGGGACGGTGACGGTGGTGGTCACCGGCCTGGCCTCCAGTTCGCGGACGAGGCGTTCGAAGGTGGCGGACAGGTTCGGATAGCGGCGGTTGCAGGCCGGCTGCTGCGCGCAGGCCTTGAACAGGCCGTCGAAGCCCTGCCGGGCGCTGCTCCACGCCGCGGCCGAACCTCCCCTGGAGGGGGGCAGGATGCCGTCGAGGCCGACCGACCGGATGCCTTCGGGGTGCAGGCGCATGGTGGCGAGCGCCAGGTGGGTTCCGTAGGAGATCCCGAAGAGGTTCCACTCCTTGACGCCCAGGGCGGAGCGCAGGTCCGCGTAGTCGGCGGCGCTCTCGACGTCGTTGTAGGCGCCGAGGTCGGCCCCGGTGGCCGCCAGCTTGTCCCGGCAGGCCTTCGTCGCGTCGACGTGGGCGCGCTCGGTGGACGGGTCGTCGGCGACGAGGCCGATCACGCGTGCGTTGAACTCGTCGATGTTGGGACACAGGAGCGCCGGGTCGGCCGAGTACGTGCCGCGCTGGGACATGAAGACGACGTCGCGGTCGCGGTTGAGGCCGCCGTCGATCGCCATCCTGGCCTCCCCGACGGCGTCGTCGCCGGGGCCGCCGGCGAGCCAGACGACCGGGTCGGGTCGGGGTGTGGCCGAGGCGGCCGGGACGACCGCCACCCCGAGCCTGATCCTCCGCCCGTCCGGTGCGGCGCGGTTCTCGGGGACGGTGAGCGTGCCGCAGCGGGCCCCTTCGAGTTCGGCGATCGGCTGCTGCGTCCGGGGGCACGGGCCCGGCTCGTAGTGGGCGTCGCCCGCCGTCCCGGCGACCGTTCCCAGCGCTCCGGCGCCGGCGGACGGGGTGGGGGTGTCCTGCGCGTCGGCGGGCAGCGCGAGCAGGCCGGTGACGAGGATCCCGGTCGCCACCAGGGTCGGCGCGGTGCGCTGCCGCCGCACCGTACGGCGGCGGGGATCGCGGTGGGGAGCCATCTGCCCTCCCGGCTGCTCGGTCACTTCGGGGTGATCGTGAAGGGTTCCCACCCGAGGCCCGCCACGCATCCGGTGTCGGGCGCGGCGGGACGGGCGAGGAAGGACGCCAGCACCTTCTGGGCGCAGGGCGACTGCGGGACCGCCCAGTGTCCGATGCCGGGGATGCGGACGATGGTGGAGTGGGGCAGCGTCCGGGCGGTCTTCTGCGCCCAGCTCGCCCCGGTCTTCATGTCGAAGGTCCCGTTGACGAAGAGCACGGGCACCGGGCTGGAGGTGGCCACCCGCTGGACGGCGGTGCGGTCCGGCACCTTCCAGATGCGGCACATCTGTTCCTGGAAGGCCAGTTGGGGTGCCTGCGCCTGCACCGGTTCCGGCCAGTCGGGGAAGGCCCGGCGGCCCGCGTCCAGCACGTCGGACGCCGAGTGGCCCGGCACCCATTCGGCGCACACCACGGACTGCGTCAGGCCGTGAGCGGTCTGGCCGGCCTCTTCGACCGAACCGGCGGCGCGGGCCCGGGCGAAGCGCTCGGGACGCCCGCGGGCGAGTTCGTCGATCGCCGCCGGGACGTCGGCGAACGGAATCGCCTTGGCGACCAGTACGTTCAGCAGTGCGCCGCCGTCCAGGACGACCTTCACCGGGTCCCCGCCCTGCGGCGGCCGGACGTTCAGCGTCAGCGGCCGGGCGTCCAGCTTGCGCACCTGCTCGTTCAGGGTGCGTTCGAGGTCCGGGTAGCGGCTCTTGCAGCGGGGCTCGGCCGCGCAGGCCTCGTAGATGTTGTCGAGCCCCTCGCGGGCGCTCGCCCAGGCGAACGGGAGGGAGACGGACTGCGGCGGGGTGACCGAGTCGAGCGCCACCGCGCGGATTCCCCGGGGGTGGAGGCGCAGGTAGGTCAGGGCCAGGTCGCTGCCGTAGGAATGGCCGTAGACGTTCCACTGCTCGATGCCCAGCGCGGTGCGCAGGTCGGCGAAGTCCGCCGCGTTCTCCGTGCTGTTGTAGGCGCTCAGGTCGACCCCGTGGGCCGTCAGGCGGTCCCGGCAGCGCTTCACCGCATCGGCCATCAGCCGCTGCGTCGAGGGTGCGTAGGACGGGAGCCCCACGGACGCGGCGTAGAAGCGGTCGAGTTCCGGGCAGGCGAGGCCGGGCGTGTCGTAGAGGTTGCCGCGCTGGGCCATGACGATCAGATCCCGGTCCCGGTTCAGGCCGGAGGAGACCAGGAACGGGATGTCGTCGAACGTCTCACCGCCGGGACCTCCCGACATGAACACCACGGGGTCCCGGGCGGGCTTCGCCGAGACGGCCGGAACGACCGCCACCGCCAGCTTGACGGTCCGCCCTCCGGGACGGGCGCGGTTCTCGGGAACCTCCAGGGTGCCGCATCTGGCGGTGCTCAGCGCTTGGACCGGCTCGGGCGTCTTCGGGCAGGGCCCCGGCACGAACCGCGCGGGGGTGGCCGGACCGGGTCCTGCAGCCCCTGCGGGCGTCGGCGCGGCGCCGCCCGCTGCCGGACCGAAGGCCCCGAGGCAGAGCAGTGCGGCTGCGGCCGCGGCGTTCAGGGGCATGGTCATGCGATCCCGTTCCTCTGCCGGACACCTGCTTCCGGATCCGCGGCTGCCCGTCCGCCGCGGGCGGCGCCGTGGCGGACGGGGCGGAACGTACCTTTCGACGGTACCCGGCGGCCGGTACCCGTGCACGCGGACGGCGGTGGGCCGCCGGTGACGTGGCACGTCACCGGCGGCCCACCCCCCGTCCGCCCCCTACGGCACCGGCTGCTGCTGGGTCACGCAGTGGATCCCACCGCCGCCCGTGCCCAGGCGGTCGATGTTGAGCTGCTCGATCGTGCGGCCCGGGTAGAGCCGGGCCAGGGTGGCCCGGGCCGCCGTGTCGGCGCGGGTGTCGCCGAAGTGGGCCGAGATGACGGCCCCGTTGCAGAGGTAGTAGTTGGCGTACGAGGCGAGGAAGTCCCGGTTCGTCGAGCGGATCTTGTTGTAGTCGGGGCCCTGGATCTGCTCGACGGCCATGCGCGTGCCGTCGGCGGCCGTGGCGGCGGACAGGACCTGGTACTGCCGGCGGGCGTCCTTGGCGTAGGCGTCGGTGTCCGTGGCCAGGGGCATCTGGACCGCGGCCCGGCCGGGGGCGAGGAAGCGGGAGGTCGCGTCCACGTGGTCGTCGGTGATGTCCTGACCGACCACGCCGTCGAACCAGATGACCTTGGAGGCCCCGTAGGCGGTGCGCAGGGCCGCCTCGATCTGCGTCTGCGAGACGCCCGGGTTGCGGTTCTTGTTGACGAGGCTGCTGCGGGTGGCCATCAGGGTGCCCGCGCCGTCCTGCTCGACCGCGCCGCCCTCCCCCACCACTCCGGCGGCGGTGAAGGGGACCCCGGCGTAGGCGGCGATCCGGCCGGCGACCAGGGCGTCGCGGGCGTGGGTCTGCTTGTTGCCCCAGCCGTTGAAGTTCAGGCCGACGGCGTCGAGGCCGCCGGCCCCGTCGGTGCGGAAGACCGGTCCGCTGTCGCGCATCCAGCAGTCGTCGACCGGGATCGAGGTGAGGACGGTGACGGTCGGACCGGCGAGGGAGCGGGCCTTGGCGGCGCTCGCCGAGTTGGCGCAGAGGTAGACGGGTTCGTACCTGGCGATGGTCCGGGCGATCAGGGCGATGTCCGACTGGACCCCGGCGAGCGCGCCGCCCCAGATGGAGCTGCTGTCGGGGAAGGCCATCCACGTGCGGGTGTGGCGGACGTCCTCGGCCGGTACGCGGAAGGTGCCCGCGGCGGCGGGGCGGGCGGCGGAGGCGGCCCGGGCGAGCCCCCCGGACGCCGCGAGGCCGGCGGCGGCGATCCCGGCGGCGGCCGCCGTCAGGAATCTGCGCCGGCCCAGGGCCCCGCCCTCGGGCCGGTTCACCATGTGGTCGTTCATGACGGTTCCTCCCATGCTCCAACTCCCCACGCTTTCGGCGGGGTTGGCCGGAAAGCTAGAACTGGCCAAGCGCTCGGTCAAGAGTTGCGGCAGGGTTCTTCCGGCGGATCCGGGAAAGCCCCAGGTCGCGTGGTGGAGGCTGGTTAGAGTGACGCCCATGGCAGCTTCCGCGCAGCGTTCCGAGGTCCCGCCCGCCCCACCCGCGCGGGCCGCCCGCCCGCGTGCCTCGGCGAAGGGCGAGCAGACCCGGGCGCGGCTGATCGCCGCCGCGCGGACCCTGCTCGCCGGAGAGCCGGGCGAGCGGTTCACCACGCGCAACGTGGCCGCGCTGAGCGGGGTTTCGCACGGGATGTGCCACTACCACTTCCAGGACCGCACCGATCTGGTCCTGGCGGTCGTCGCGGACATCCACCCCGAGTGGATCACCCCGCTGGAGGAGGCCGTGTCCGGCCCCGGAACGTTCGCGGAGCGGGCCGAGCGGGTGGTCGGGCTGCTGGGCCGGCCCGAGGGCGCGGAGCTCTCGCGCCTCCACTCCGCGCTGCACTGGCACGCGCTGAACGACTCCCGGGTGAGGGTGGTGCTGGACGCCGAGTACCGGCGCTGGCGGGCCTGTTTCGTCGCCCTGTTCCAGGTACTGGCCGACGAGCGCGGCGGGGCGCTGGACCCCCGCCCGCTGGGACTGGCCGTGGCCGCGGCCGTGGACGGACTGGCGGCCATGGAGTCCCTGGGAGCCGACGACGGAGCCGACGGCGGAGCCGTCCCGGGCGACGGCGGCGAGCCGGTCCTGCGGACCTTGATCCGCACGCTCGCCGCCGGCGCCTGAGCCCCCCGCTCCCCCGTTTCCCCCTGTTCCCCCGTCTAGAGCGCCCTGCGGGCCGCGGCGATCGCCTCTGGGTCCCAGCCCGGCCGCGGCACCGACTCCAGGAGCAGCCTGGTGTACGCGTGCCGGGGCGCGGCGAGCACCTCGGCGGTGGCCCCCGCTTCGACGATGCGGCCGTGGCGCATCACGACGATCTCGTCGGTGACGCACCGGACGACGCCGAGGTCGTGGGTGATGAAGAGGTACCCGACGCGGGTCTGCTCCCTGATGTCGGCGAGCAGGTTGAGGATCTGCGCCTGCACCGAGACGTCGAGGGCGGCGACGGCCTCGTCCAGGACGAGGACGGCCGGTTCGACGGCCAGGGCCCGGGCGATGGCCACGCGCTGGCGCTGGCCCCCGGACAACTGCCGGGGCAGGGCGTCGGCGGCCCGGGTGCCCAGGCCGACCTGGTCCAGCAGCTCGCCGACGCGCCGGGTGTGGTCGCGGCCGGGGAAGTGCAGGCCGAGCGGTTCTCGCAGGGCCTGCTCGACGGTCGTACGGGGGTCGAGGGACAGGTACGGGTCCTGGAAGACCATCTGGACCTCGCGGGCGCGGGCCAGTCGGCGGGCCCGGCCGCGTCCGGTGCCCGCAGCGGTCCGGGACCGGCCGCCGACCAGGACCTCGCCGGCGTCGGCCCGCTCCAGGCCGACGACGATCCGGGCCGTGGTGGTCTTGCCGGAGCCGGACTCCCCCACGATCCCCAGCGAGCCTCCCGCCCGGAGGGCGAAGGACACGTCGTCCACGGCGCGCACGGCCCCGTAGGAGCGGTGCAGTCCCCTGACCTCCAGTACGTCCCGTACGTCATCCACGTCATCGGGCATCGACGGCGCTCCCTTCGAGCCGGTCGCTGTGGTGGCAGGCGGCCCGGTGCTCCGGGCGGTCGGGGGCGGCGGCCGGCAGCGGGGCCCGCTCGTCGCAGACCTCCGTGGCGAGCGGGCAGCGCGCGGCGAAGGCGCAGCCGGACAGCTCCCGGCGCAGGTCGGGCGGCTGGCCGGCGATCGCGGCGAGCCGCCCCCGGGGGCCGTCCATGCGCGGGGTGGAGGCGAGGAGGGCCGCCGTGTAGGGGTGGCGGGGGCGGGCGAAGAGGGCCTCGGCGGGGCCGGTCTCGGCGATCCGTCCGGCGTACATGACGTAGACCCGGTCGCTGATGGCGGCGGCGAGGTCGAGGTCGTGGGTGACGAACAGCAGTCCGGTGCCGAAGCGTTCGCGCAGTGCGGCCAGCAGGGCGATGACCTCGGCCTGGCTGGTGACGTCGAGCGCCGTGGTCGGCTCGTCGGCCAGCAGCAGCGCGGGGTCCCCCATCAGGGCCGCCGCGATGACGACCCGTTGCAGCATGCCGCCGGAGACCTGGCCGGGGTACTTGCGCAGGACGGACGCGTCCAGGCCGACGGCCCCCAGGAGTTCGGCGGCCCGCGCGGCGGCCCCGTCGCGTCCCATCGCGCCGGTGAGGGTGACGCCCTCGGTGAGGAAGTCGCCGATCCGGCGCAGCGGGTTGACGGCGGCGCGCGGGTCCTGGAAGACCATGGCCGCCGTGCCGGACCGTACGGCGCGCAGTGCGGCGGCGTCCAGCGTGAGGACGTCCCGGCCGCCGACGCGCACCTCGCCCTCGACGGCGGCGCCGGGCGGCAGCAGGCGCAGGGCGCTGCGGGAGGTGAGGGACTTGCCGGAGCCCGACTCGCCGACGAGGGCGACGGTCTCGCCGCTCCCGACGGTGAGGTCGATCCCGTCGAGGACGGGCCGGGCGGTGCCGGGCAGGGTGATCCTCAGGCCCCGGACGTCGAGCGCGGGGCCGGGCGCGGCTGCGGGTGCGGGTGCGGCAGACGGGTGGGGTGTTCTCATCGGTCTCTCCTGGCGACGAGGTCCGCCCAGCGCTCGCCCACCACGTTGAAGGCGACCACGGTCAGCACGATGACGGCGCAGGGCAGGACCGCGGACAGCGGGTAGCCGTGCTGGATGGCGGTCTGTCCGTCGAAGACCATGCGGCCCCAGTCGGGCGTGAGCGCGGGGACGCCGAGTCCGAGGAAGGACAGTCCGGCGAGGTCCATCAGGGCGTAGCCGAAGTTGATGGCGGACTGGGCGAGGACGACGGGGGCGATGTTGGGCAGGACGTGGCGCAGGCAGATCTGGAGGGCGGAGTGGCCCTGGACCCGGTAGGAGCTGACGTACGGCCGGGCCCGTTCGGCCAGGACCAGGGAGCGGGTGAGGCGGCTGACGTAGGGCGTGTAGGCCACGGCGAGGGCGAGGACCGGGGCGAGCAGCCCCTCGCCGTGGACGGAGATGATCAGGATGGCGAGCAGCATGCCGGGGAAGGCGAAGACCAGCTCCGTGCTGCGGGAGAGGACCGAGTCGAGCCAGCCGCCGCGCCAGGCCGCCGCCGTGCCGATGGCGATGCCCGCGACGGTGGAGAAGACGACGACGCCGAGCGGTCCCAGCAGGGAGGTCCGGGCGCCGAGCACCAGCCGGGAGAGGGTGTCGCGGCCGGCGGCGTCCACGCCGAAGGGGTGTGCGGCGGAGGGCGCGGCAAGCGCGTCGCCCAGGTCGACCGTGTTGGGGTCGTGGGGGGCGAGCCAGGGTGCGAGCAGGGCGGCGAGGACGACGACGGCGACCAGCGCCAGGCAGGCGAGGTGGAGCGGGGAGCCTGCCGCGCGGATCCGGGCGAGGCCGGGCCTGCGGGTCGGTACGGCGGTCACGCGGCGGCCCTTCTGGATCCGAGGGTGACCCGGGGGTCGACGAGGGGCAGGGCCAGGTCCACGAGCAGGTTCACGGTCATGAAGAGGGCGACGATGATCAGCGATATGGCCTGGACGGTCGGGAAGTCCTTGGTGGTGGTGGACAGTTCGAGGAGCTGTCCGATCCCGCCGACGCTGAAGGCGGTCTCGACGAGGATGGTGCACACCAGCAGCGTGGAGACGATCAGGCCGCCGGTGGTCAGGACGGTGCCCAGCGAGTTGCGGAAGACGTGCCGGCGGATGACCTGGCGTTCGGGGACGCCGCGGCTGCGGGCGACGGTGACGTGCTCGCTGTCGAGGGCTTCGAGCATGGCGGAGCGGGTGACCCGGGCGAGCATGCCGATCAGGTACAGCGCGAGGGCGACCGAGGGCAGGACGAGGTGCCGTACCAGGTCCCCGAAGCCGCCCTCGCCCGTACCGCTGCTGGGGAACCAGCCGAGGTCGACGGCGAACAGGCCCTGGAGGAGGACCGCCGCGACGAAGGAGGGGGTGCCGACGGCGAGGGTCGTGGTGACGAGGATCGCGGAGTCGGCTGCCCCGCCGCGGACGGCGGCGATCCGGCCGAGGAGCAGGCCGGCCGCGACGACCACGACGAGCGACATCGCGATCAGCACCAGGGTGGTGGGCAGCCGGTCGGCGAGCAGGCGGGAGACGTCGGTGCGGTAGGTGATCGACCGGCCGAAGTCCCCGTGCAGGACGTCGCCCAGCCAGCGCAGGTAGCGGACGAGGAAGGGGTCGTCCAGGTGGTACTGGGCGTTGATCGCGGCGAGGGCCTCCGGGGAGGCGGAGCGGCCGGCGAGCAGGAAGCTCGCCGGGTTGCCCGGTGCCAGGTACAGGGCCCCGAAGACGACGAACGAGGCGACGAGCAGGGTGGCGGCCATCTCCGCCACCCGTCGTACGGCGAATCTGAGGAAGCTCACTGCGCGGCCCCCACGTCGGCGGCCCACGGGTGGTACATGTACGAGATGGTGGTGGGGGCGCCGGTGATCCGCTTGTTCATGAACAGAGCGGTGGGCCACTCGGCGACGGGGATCCACAGGAGCTGTTCGGACGCCTGGTGCTGGAGCCTGGCGGCGATGTCCATGCGCTCCTCCGTCGGGTAGACCGCGGTGGCCTGGTCGACGAGGCGGTCGTACTCGGGGTCGCTGTAGCCGCCGAAGTTGAGGTAGGCGCCGGTCTTGAAGTTGACCAGCAGGTCGAGCGGGTCGGTGATCGAGTCGTAGTAGGTGAGCGGGAACATGTCGATGCCCTCGCGCGCCTGGGGGTCGGTGAACAGGGCGGTGAAGGCGTTCGGGGCGATCGTCTTCAGCCGGATGTCCAGGCCGATCCGCGTACCGGCCGCCTGGACGGCGGTGGCGAGGAGGGAGACGTCCTGGCCGATGGAGCTGGTGGCGACGGTCAGCGTCTTGCCGGTGGCCCCGGCCTCCTTGATCAGGGCCGTGGCCTTCTCGATGTCCTGGCCGGTGGGCGGCAGGCCGTCGAAGGCGGTCTTCAGGGTGCGCTCGGGCGCGGCGGCCCAGGCGGCGTGGGTGGTGAGGGAGTTGGTGACGGTGCCGGCGCCGCCGAGTCCGGCCTTGACGAAGCCGGTGCGGTCGAGGGCCAGGGACAGGGCCCGGCGGACGCGGATGTCGCCGAGGGGGCCCTTCATGTCGGTGATGTTGACGTTGACCGTGCTGAGGCCCTCGCCGAAGAAGAGCGTCCCGGTCCCGCTGTCGCGCAGCCGGGCGTAGCTCTCGGTGGGGATCAGGTAGCCGCCGTCGGCCTCCCCGCTGAGCAGGGCGTTGGTGCGCGCGGAGGGGTCGGTCAGGATGCGGAAGACGGCCTTCTTCGACTTGGCCCTGGGGCCGCGGTAGCCGTCGAAGCGGTCCAGCTCGATCGACTGGCCCTTGTTCCACGGGCCGAGCTTGAACGGGCCGGTGCAGCCGAGGTCGCCGGTGGTGCCGTAGTCCTTGCCGGCGGCCTCGACGGTGGCCTTGGAGGCCACCACGCCGGCGGCGGTGGCCATGTACTGGGGGAACTGGGAGTCGGGCTTCTTGAGCTTGACGGTGACCTGGAGCGGGCCGGTCTTGGTGACGGCGGCGACGTTCTGGAACACCTGGGCCCAGGCGGCGGCGTTCTCCGGGTCCATCTGCCGGGCGAGGCTGAAGACGGCGTCGTCGGCGGTCATCTCCCGGCCGTCGTGGAAGCGGACGCCGGGGCGCAGGTCGTAGACCCAGGTGGTGGGGTCGGGGTTGGTCGCCTGCCGGGCGAGGCCGGGCTCCGTGGTGAGGGACGGGGTCCAGCGCATGAGGCTCTCGCACACGTTGGAGAGCAAGGTGTTCTGCGGGTAGTCGAAGGCCGCCGTGTAGTCGAGGGTGGGCGGTTCGGCGTAGACGGCCCAGGTGAAGGAGTCGATCTCGCCGCGGGCCTCCGGGGTGGACGGCGACAGCTTGACGTCGGTGACGCCGCCCGCCTTGTCCTTGGGCGGGCCGGAGCAGGCGGAGAGGAGGGCGCAGGAGGTCAGGACGGCGGTGAGGGCGGCCGCCGCGCGCAGGCGCAGGCGTCTGCCCGTGCGGGGTGGGGAGCTGGTCATCGTCGCGCTCTTTCGTTCCGTGAGGGTCGGGGGGAGGAGCGGGCGGACCGCCGGGGCGGGCGGTCCGCCTGGAGCGGAAGGGCGTGGGGATCAGCCGGCGGCGGGACGGGCCGGGATCTGCTGGGTGATGCAGTGGACACCGCCGCCGCCGAAGGCGATGGCGAGCGCCCGTACTCCGACGACCTTGCGGCCGGGGTGGGCGGAGGCGATGACGGCGAGGGCGTCCTCGTCCTGGGGCACGCCGGCGACCGGGACGACGACACCGCCGTTGGCGATGTAGTAGTTCATGTACGACACCTCGATCTCGCCGTCGGAGAGGTCGGTGAAGGCCGTCTGGGGCACCTCGATGACCTCCAGGCGGCGGCCCCGGGCGTCGGTGACGGCCTCCAGGACGGCGCGGTTGGCGCGCATCCGGGCGTAGTCGGGGTGGGAGGGGTCGGAGGGGAGGGAGACGACGACCGTGCCGGGTGCGGCGAAGGCGCAGACCCCGTCGACGTGGCCGTCGGTCTCGGTGTCGCGCAGGCCGCCGTAGGGCAGCCAGACGACCTTGGTGATGCCGAGGCGGGCCTTCAGCTCGTCCTCGATCTCCTCGCGGGTCATGCCGGGGTTCCGGTTGGGGTGCAGGAGGCACTGCTCGGTGGTGATGAGCGTGCCCTCCCCGTCGACGGTGATGGCCCCGCCCTCCAGGATCATGCCGGAGCCGATGCGGTCGACCCCGAGGTGCTCCAGCAGCAGGGCGCTGATCCGGTCGTCGGCGTCGAAGGGGTGGTGCTTGCCGCCCCAGGCGTTGAAGCGGAAGTCCACGCCCGCGCGCCGGCCGTCGCCGTCCAGGACGAACAGCGGGGCGGAGTCGCGGAACCAGGAGTCGTCGAGCGGCAGCTCGATGACGGTGACGCCGTCCCCGCAGTGGCCGCGGGCGTCCTCGCCGTGTCCGGGCGGGGCGACCATCGTGACGGGCTCGAAGGCGGAGATGGCGCGGGCGACGTTGGCGTACTCCTCCTTGACGTCCGCCAGGACGCTGCCCCACAGGTCCTCACGGGTGGGCCAGGCCATCAGGCAGCCCTCGTGCGCGGACCACTCGGCGGGCATGCGGTATTCAGCCATCAGGTGTCTCATTTCTTCTGTCGATGAAGTCTTCCATCGAACTGAAAATTCAGTCAAGAGCGGAACGGCGCGGCAGGAGGGGCGGAGCTTCCTTTACATCGCGCCGCCTCGGTGGTGCGCCGGCGATGCGAGGAACTGTGACACTGACTGAAAATTCAGTCAATAGACACGACGAGGGAAGGCCCCGGCCTGCGGGAGGACATGAGGCAGTCGCGTCCGGGCGGGCCGGGGCGGCCCACCGGAAGTGCGGGAAAGGGAGGCGGACGCCTCAGTGCTGCCGGAGTCCGGCCAGCTCGGCGTCGATGGCCCCGCGCATGAGCTCGCGCGCGTGGTCGATCCGGATGCCGCCGCTGAGCCACCGCATGCTCAGCCCCTCCAGCAGGGCGGTGAGGCGTTCGGCGGCCGCGGCGAGCGAGGAGGCGGTCGCCATCGGCTGGACCTGCCCCAGCAGTGCGGCGACCTCCTGGACCCAGACCAGGGTGGCCCGGGCGAGGTCCTCGCGCAGCACCTCGTCGAAGACGGCGCTGGCGCGCAGCTCGCCCCAGGCCGAGCTGTTCTCCCGCACCTCGACGGTGTCCTGGAGTTCCAGCAGGAGGGTCTCGTCCAGTTCCTCCCTCGGGGTGAGGGGAGGGGCGTCCGGGTCGCGGTCGGTGGTGTAGCGCTCGGCCCGGTCGTTGATGAACTCGAGGGTCTGGCGCAGGACGCCGGTGCGGTCCTTGAAGTGGTAGTAGATCAGGGCCGTGGACACGCCGGCCTCGGCCGCGAGTTCTTCCACGCGCAGCCCGCGGACCCCGCGCCGGGCGATCACCCGGGCGGCCGCTTCGAGGATCTGAGTGCTGCGAGACGCCATGACCCGCACCTTACCGGGGTGTTCGGGTACGGACGCACCCGGGCCGTCCCGGGACCGGCGGACCTGCCGGGGCGCCGTGGGCATCAGGCGGCCGGCGGGACGGCCGGGTGCGACTGGGTGGCGCAGTGGATGCCGCCGCCACCGCTCGCGATGGCGTTGATGGCGATCTGGACCACCTGCCGGCCGGGGTAGGTGGCCTGGAGGATGGAGAGGGCCGCGCCGTCCGCGGAGGCGTCGCCGAACCGGGGGGCGATCACGGCGCCGTTCGGCGTGTAGTAGTTGGTGTAGCTGGACAGGAACTCGTCCCCCTGGCCGATGATCCTGGCGCGGTCCGGGCCGGGCAGCTCGGTGACGGCCAGGCTGCGGCCCTTGGCGTCGGTGGCGGTCTGCAGGACCCGCTTGGTCTCCTCGTAGACCGCGATCCACCTGGCGTCCGCGCCGGGGCCGGGCCGGTCCAGGATGACCTTGCCCGGGGCCGTGAAGCGGGCCAGGCAGTCGATGTGGCAGTCGGTGATGTCCGCGCCCGCCAGGCCCGGCGCCCAGATCACCTTGCCGATGCCGAGCGCCGCCTTCATCTCCTGTTCCACCTGCTGCTGCGTCATGCCCGGGTTGCGGTTGGGGTTCACCAGCGAGCTGACGGTGGCCAGCAGGGTCCCCTCGCCGTCGGTCTCCAGCGAGCCGCCCTCGCCGGTGAAGCCCGCCTGGATCCGGTTCACGGCGTACTCGCCGAGGAGGATGCCGGCGGCCGCGGCGTCGTTGGCGAAGGGCTGGGCGTACTTGGTGCCCGCCTTGCCCCAGCCGTTGAAGTTGGTGTCCACGCCGGCGACGGCGCCCGGGCCGGCCAGGAAGGTGGGGCCGAAGTCGCGGATCCAGAGGTCGTCGACCGGTATCTCGACGACGTCGATGGCGTGGCGGGCGCCGCGGCCGCACTGGTAGCGGGCGTCGGCCGCCTGGCCGGGGCGGGCCAGCACGACGACCGGCTCGAAGCGGGAGATCTCGTACGCGACGCCCGCGATGTCGGCGCGGACGCCCTCCAGCGTGCTGCCCCAGACCCGGGAGAGGGCGGGCCAGGCCATGTACGTGCGGACGTGCGCGTCGGTCTCGGCCGGCATGGTCAGCCCGGCCGGGGCGCCGGCGGTGGCGGCCCGGGCGAGGGCGGAGGGCAGGGCGGTGCCGAGGGCGGCCAGCGGCAGGGCCGCCGCTCCGAGCTGGAGCAGCCGGCGACGGGAGGTGGTGGGCATGTCCATGGGGGCTCCCTGATGGGGAAGGGGCGGGGATGATCGGCATCCTTGCGCTAACTGAAAATTCAGTCAATACATGGGAGGGAGATTGGAGGAACTCGTTCCGCGTCGGCCGCCCCCGGATCAGCCGAGGTGGTACTGGTCCACGACGATCGTGACGGGCCCGGAGGCGGCCGCCTTGCGGAGCCGGACCACGGCCAGCTCGCGCCGGTCGGGGCTGCGGACGCAGAACGGCCGCTCCCCCGCCAGGGCGCTGAAGGGCAGGGCGGTGACGGGCTTGGTCCCGATGCCCTGGAGGCAGCCGGGCACGGTGAGCGTCCGGCCGTCGGCCACGAAGGAGTCGGACTCCTCCGAGGGCACGAACGCCTGGCCGTCGCGGGCGAGGAACCAGGTGGCCGTGTCCGCGGGGACCACCTTCCCGGCCTTCAGGTCGAACTCGTAGCCGGCGTCGGGGGCGGTCAGCTCCACCTGGGTGTAGCCCGCCGGATAGGGCGCGGGGGTCGGGGACGGCCGGTCGGTGCCGGCCCCGCCGTCGGCCGGCTCCCGGTCCTCGGCCGAGGCGGCGGGGCCCTCCTCGGGGCCGTCCGCGCCGTCCAGGTAGTACGCCGCCGCACCGCAGGCCAGCAGGGTCGCGGCCACCGCTCCGGCCACCGCGGGCAGGCGCCGCCCGCGCCGGGCCGCCCGGCGGCCGGGCGACGGCTCCGGGGCGGCTTCCGCCGCCGGCGCCGGGGCGGCGGGAACCGGCGCGGCCACGGGGGCGGCGGCCGGGTACGCGCCGGGCCGGGGGGTACGGGCCGGGGGCGCACCGGGCGCGGACGCGGTGGCCGTGGCGGCCACGGCCGTCGGCGCATGGGTCGCGGGCCCGTCGGCGGCGGCCCGCGGGGTCCCGCCGACCTCCTCCCGGACCGGCCGGGGCAGCCAGCCGTCGGTGAACTCCGGCCGCCGGCCGACGGCGGGGTGCGCGTGGACGTACGCGATCAGCTCGGCGGTGGTCGGGCGGTCCTGCGGCTGCTTGGCCAGGCACCACGCCACCAGGTCGTACAGGTCGGCGGGGATCCGCGTGAGGTCGGGGTGTTCGTGGACCACGCGGTACAGGGCGGTGGACTCCGGTCCGGCCCCGAAGGGCGGCGCGCCGCCCGCCACGAACGCGACGAGGGCACCGAGGGCGAAGACGTCGGTGGCCGGGGTCACCCGGTGGCCGAGGGCCTGCTCCGGCGCCATGAAGGCGGCCGTGCCGATCCGCAGCCCGGTGCCGGTCAGCGCGGAGGAGTCCGCCGCGTGCGCGATGCCGAAGTCGATCACCCGGGGGCCGTCCCCCGCGAGGAGGACGTTGGCGGGCTTGAGGTCGCGGTGGACGACCCCGGCCCCGTGGATGGCCTGGAGGGCCTCCGCCATGCCCGCGACCAGCAGCAGCACCGTCCGCGCCGGCAGCGGGCCGTGCCGGCGCACCACCTCGTGCAGGGAGGGGCCCGGCACGTAGGCGGTGGCCAGCCACGGGGTGCGCTCGTCCACCCCGCAGTCGACCACCTGCGCCGTGAAGAGGCCGTGGATCCGGCGGGCGCTGGCCACCTCCCGGGCGAACCGCTCGCGGAACTCCGGATCCGCCGCGAACTCGGCGCGCACGGCCTTCAGGGCGATCGGCCGGCCGCCGGGCGTGTACGCGAGGTAGACCACCCCCATGCCGCCGGCGCCGAGCCGGGCGTGGAGGCGGTAGCCGCCGATCTCGCGGGGGTCGTCGGCGGACAGGCCGGCGGGGGCGGGCTGGGCGCCGGGAAGCTGGTCGGACATGCGGTGCTCTTTCCACGATGCGGCAGGTCGAGTGGCCGGTTTTCATCGTCTCCTTAACTAAAGTTTCAGTCAACGTGTGACAATACGTGCCGCACTACGTGCCGCACATCGCCGGACGGGTTCACCCGGGAGGGACCACACCGTGACGGACCGCAGACGGGTCATCCTCGAAGGCGCCGCCCGCGTCATCGCACGCCGCGGCGTCCGGGGGCTGCGGGTGGCGGAGCTCGCAGCCGAGGCGGGGGTGTCCACCGCCCTGGTCTACTACCACTTCAAGGACCGGCCGGGGATCCTGCGCGAGGCCCTGGCCTTCATCGGGGACCGGGCCGACCGGTACACCGGCCCGGAGGGCGAAGGGGCCGCGCGGCGCCCGTCCGACCCCCGCGAGCTGCTGGAGCGGGCCCTGCTCCTGGAGTTCCAGGACCTGCCCGAGGTCCGGGAGAACAGCACGGCCTGGGGGGAACTGCGGGCCCACACGGTCTTCGACCCGGAGCTGCGCGAGGAGCTCGCGGCGGCCGGCGCGGCCTGGACGGCCGAGGTCGCCCAGCTGGTCGCCGCCGTCCGGCCGGCGGCGGCCCCCGCCGCCGCCACGGGCGCCGCCCAGCGGCTGACCGCCCTGCTGGAGGGCCTGAGCGTGCGCTGGCTCAGCGGCCTGCTCCCCCTGGGGCACGCCCGGCAGCTGATGCGCGAGGCGGTCCGCGTGGAGATCGACCGCCTGGGCTGACCGGCCCGCGGGGCGGACCGGACGACCTGGTCCCGTCCGGCGCGGCGGTTTGACTGAATTTTCAGTCAGTGCCACAGTGGCGGTACGAGGCCGTTCCGCTTCCTCCTTCACTGGCCCTTCACGGGACCGGGAGCGCACCCTCGTCCTAGGAGCGCGTGTCCGTCCGCCGGGCCCGCCCTGGCCGGACGCACCTGGTCCGCCAGTCCACGATCGGAGTCTTCCCGTGTCGAACCCTCCCCCCACCCGACGGACCGTCCTGCGCACCCTCGCCGGTGTCGGCGCCCTCGCCCTCGGCGCGGCGGCCTGCGGCCCCGGCGACGACCCCGCCGAGCGGCCCGGCAGCCCGGCCGGCACCCCCGAGCAGGCCGCCGCGAACGGTGCGAAGCGCCGGCTCGGCGCCGAGTGGGAGAGCCACACCCGTACGTTCATGGCCTGGCCGGCCCTGGCCGCCGGGGTGTGGGACAAGGACCTCCCCTACGTGCGCGAGGACATCGCGCGGATCGCTCGGGCCGTCGGGAAGTACGAGGCGGTGGTCATGATGGCCCGGCCCGACCAGGCGGACGCGGCCCAGCGGGCGTGCGGCTCCCAGGTCGAGGTCGTCCCGCTGGCCGTGGACGACCTGTGGGCCCGCGACACCGTCCCCGTCTTCGTCGAGGAGGCCGGCAGGGTCGTCGGCGTCGACTTCAACTTCAACGGCTGGGGCAACAAGCAGCAGCACGGGAACGACGCCCAGGTCGGCCGGACCCTGCTGCGCACGTACGGGATCCCCCGGGTCCAGGCCCCGCTGGTCGCGGAGGGCGGATCCTTCGAGACCGACGGCGAGGGAACCCTCCTCGTGACCGAGAGCTCGATCGTCAACGACAACCGCAACCGCGGGAAGTCCCGGGACACGATCGAGGCCGAGCTGAAGAGGACCCTGGGCGTCGAGAAGGTCGTCTGGCTGGCCGGCGTGCGCGGCCAGGACATCACCGACGCCCACGTGGACAGCCTCGTCCGCTTCACGGCGCCCGGCGTGGTCCTGCTGGACCGCGCCCACCCGAACACCCCGCCGGACTCCTGGTCCCGCTCGGCCGACCAGGCGAAGTCCGTCCTGTCGAAGGCCGTCGACGCCCGCGGCCGGCGCTTCCGGATCATCGACCTGCCCCAGCCCGACCTGGACCGGATCACGGGCCGGGGCGACGACTTCGTCTCGACCTACGCCAACTTCTACGTGGCCAACGACGCCGTGTTCCTGCCCCGGTTCGGCGACCGGCAGGCCGACGACCGCGCGCGCGGCATCCTCCAGGAGCAGTTCCCGAAGCGGGACGTCGTACAGGTGGAGATCGACACGATCGCCTCGGGCGGCGGCGGCATCCACTGCTCCACCCACGACCAGCCCGGGAAGCCGGCCGCCTGACCCGGCGCCGGCCGGGCCGGGGACGGTGTCCCCCGGCCCGGCCGGCGGGGAGCCGTTACGGCGCCATCTCGTACGCCCCCGACAGCGCCTCCACGCGCTGCCAGACGCGGGCCGCGCGGGCCTCGTCGACGACCGGGCGGCGCACCGCGCCGAGCGCCCAGGCCTGCTGCGCCTGCGTGGCGGAGTCCTTGCCGTGCAGTTCGACGGCGTGGCCGGAGAAGTCGCGGACGAGGACGGAGAACAGCTCGTCGAGGACGTCCCCGTCCAGGTCCGTCAGGCGGGCCTGCTCCAGGATCAGCTGACCGTGGACCACCAGGGCGAAGAGCTGGCCCACGGAGAGCAGGAAGTCCAGGTCGCGGCTCTGCGCCTCGTCGGGGGCGAGGGTGGCGACGAACGTGCAGAGGGCGTCGGCCTGCTCGCGGAAGCGGGCGACGTTCGGCACGTCGGCGTACGCGTCGAAGGCGGGCCGCCAGTCGTGGAAGCGTACGGAGCCCAGGCCGCGGGCCGGGCCCTGCCGGAAGAGGAAGTCGTCGTCGGCCGCGTCGAGGCGGGTCGGCACGGCCGGGTACTCCACCGGCTCCAGCAGGTGGTTGCGCATGAACTTGAGGATCAGCGCGAGGTTGACGTGGACGGTGCCCTCGAGCTTGGGCAGACCGCGGATCTCGACGGCCGCGTTGGCGAAGTAGGTGTCCTTCTCGAAGCCCTTCGCGGCGATGACGTCCCACATGAGGTCGATGACCTTCTCGCCCTCGGTGGTCACCTTCATCTTCGTCATCGGGTTGAAGAGGAGGTAGCGGCGGTCCTCGGGACCGGCGGAGCGGAAGTAGTCGACGGCGCGGTCGCTGAACAGCTTCATGCCGACGAGGCGGACGTACGCGTCGGCCAGCTCGCGGCGCACGTGCGGGAAGGCGGTGACGGGGCGGCCGTAGAGGACGCGGTTCTGCGCGTGGGTGACGGCCTCGTACATCGCGTGCTCGCAGATGCCGATGGAGGCGGTGCAGAGGTTGAACTTGCCGACGTTGACGGTGTTGAGGGCGGCGTCGAAGGCGGCGCGGCCGGTGTGCAGGACGTCCTCGGCGGCGACCGGGTAGTCCTGGAGCCGGAACTCGCTGACGTACTTGGACGAGTGCACCACGTTCTGCTCGAGGTGGTACGCCGGGTGGCGGCTGTCGGCGGCGAAGAAGACGTACCCGTCCGGGCCCTCGACGTCGGTGCGGCGGCCGAAGACGGAGACGAGACCGGCAGCGTTGCCGTTGCCGATGTAGTACTTGGAGCCGCTCGCCAGGAAGCCGCCGTCGCCGTCGGGCTCCAGGAGCATGTCGGTGGAGTAGATGTCGGCGCCGTGCGTCCGCTCGGACAGGCCGAAGGCGAACACCTCGCCCTCGGTGAGCAGTTCGGCGGCGCGGGCGCGGGCGGCGGCGTTCCCGCTCTGCCAGACCGGTCCGAGGCCGAGGATGGTCACCTGCCAGGCGTACCAGTAGTCGAGGCCGTAGAAGCCGAGGATCTCGTTGAGGGCGGCGATCCGGGCGGTGTCCCAGCGCTGGTCCTCCCGGCCCGCGGCGGCGGCCGGGGTGAGGAAGGTGGCGAACAGGCCCTCCTTCGCGGCGAACGCGAGGAAGTCCGCGAGCCAGGCGCGGGTGCGGTAGTCCTCCAGCAGCCGGCGCTTCCCGCGCTCCTCGAACCAGTCGACGGTGGCGCGCAGCAGCCGGCGGGTCTCGGGGTCGAAGTGCGCGGGGTCGTAGGTGCGCGGGTTGAAGAGGAGGGGGTCGGCCATGAGGGGTCGCCTTCCGGGAGGGGTGGGTGGGGTGCGGTCAGGCGGACGGCGGTGGCGTCGCGCCCAGGCGGTGCAGGGTGGCGAGGACGTCGTCCAGCCAGGCGACGGTCATCCGCTCGTAGGCGATGCCGCCGCGGAGCACGACGTGCTGGAGCTCCTGCCCGGCGTCGAGCGGGTCGGGTGCGCCGGGGCCGGTGAAGTCGCGCCGCTCCCCCGCGAGGTAGTGCGCGAGGCGGTCGCTGTGGGCGCGGTGGTGCCGTTCGACCTCGCGGATCAGGGCGGCGGGGTCGTCGAAGGCCGCGCCGCGGATCTTCACGGCGAGTTCGTGCCGCATGCTCTCGGGTTCGATCGGCTCGTGCAGCCACCGTGCGAGGGCGGCGCGGCCGGGGGCGGCGACGGAGTACTCCTTCTTGTCCGGCCGCCCCTGCTGGGGCACCTCCCGGACGGACAGCAGGCCGTCGCCCGCCATGCGTCCCAGGACGCGGTAGATCTGCTGGTGCGTGGCGGTCCAGAAGTAGCCGATGGACCGGTCGAACCGCCGGGCCAGTTCGTAGCCGGAGCCCGGCATCTCCAGGAGGGAGACGAGGATCGCGTGGTCGAGCGCCATGCCCCGATCTTTCTATGCAACGAGTTGCATAGACAAGGGGCGCCGCCCGGGTGAGACACGGCTCACCCGCTCCGCCGCCGCGGCGCCCGGTAAACCCGTTTGCCCGCCCCGTGGCGAGTGGATAGCGTCGCCGACCGTGACTCCGACCCTGCGCACCGAGCGCCTGCTCCTCGTCCCCTACGTCCCGCAGGACGAAGCGGACTTCGTGGCCCTGTTCCAGGACGTCCGGGTCTCCCGGTGGATGGGTGACGGCCCCGTCTCCGAGGAGGAGGACCGGGCCCTGTTCGGCCGGATCTTCACGAAGGTCTACGCCCGGGAGCTGTTCGACGTCTGGGCCGTCCGCAGGGACGGCGAGCTGGTCGGGCACGCCGAGATCAAGCACACCGACACGGCCGGGGGCCACGAGATCGTCTACGCGCTGGCCCCCGCGGTCTGGGGGTGCGGCCTGGGCACCGAGCTGGCCCGGGCCGTGGTGGCCCACGGCTTCGGCACCCTCGGACTGGAGGAGGTGCACGCCACGGTGGCCGCGGAGAACGGCGCCTCCCTGGTGCTGCTGGAGCGGATGGGCTTCGCGCACGTGCGGGACCTCACCGAGGACGACGGCAGCACCACCCGGGTGCTGACCCTGCGCCGGGCCTGAGCGACGGGACACGGCAGGAGCCGGTGGCCCGGTGGCGGGCCGGGGGCCGCCCCGTGGCCGGATCGCAGCGGTCCGCCGGGGTGCTCGCGGTGCGGGGACCCCGGCCGTTCGGGGCGGCGGGTACGGTTCCGGCATGGACGTTTCAGCAATCAGTTCGAACGACGACGGTGCGACGACGGCGGGCGCGGTCAAGGAGACCGCCCGCCGGCAGCTGGTGGAACTGGGGGCCGCGGGGCTGTCCCTGGAGGGCGTGGCACGGGCGGCCGGGCTCGGGCTCTCCGAGGTCGAGGCCGCCTTCCCCCACCGGGACGCCCTGTTGACCGCGCTGGTCATCGACGCCTACGACGCCTCGGGCGCCGCGATGGAGCGGGCCGACGCGGCCGGCGGCACGGCGGGGGCGAGGCTGCTCGCCGTCACGCGCGCGCTGCGGCAGTGGTCCTTCGCCAACCCCGGCGAGTTCACGCTGATCTACGGTTCGCCGGTGCCGGGCTACCACGCCCCGCAGGACACCGTCCCGGCCGCCGCGCGGACCCCCGCCGTGCTCGCCGGGATCATCCGGGCGGCGCTGGAGGCCGGTGAACTGACCCCGCCGCGGCGCGCGGTGCCCGGTCCGCCGCTGCTGCTGCCGGCCGCCGTCGAGGCCTTCGGCGGCGTTCCGCAGGCTCCGTTCTCGGACATCATCGAGCGCGGCATCGTGCTGTGGAGCAACCTCATCGGACTCCTGGTCTTCCAGGTCTTCAGCCGCACCCACGACAGCGTCAAGGACGAGGCCGCGTACTTCGACTACGCCATCGCCGTGGCGGCCGAGAGCATCGGGCTCGAAGTCCCGCTGGGCGAACCCACCGACTGACCCCGTCTGCCGCCCCCGCGGCACCCTGCAGGAAACCAGGCCTTGAACACCATCAGAACCCTCTGCTTCGTCATCGCGGCGCTCTCCTCGTACGCCGCGCTCATCTACCGGCTGTGCCAGGCTCGGCGCAGCCGGCACGACAGCGCCTACTGGACGCTGATCGCCACGCTGGTCCTCCAGTGCTTCACCTTCACCATGGGCGCCGTGGCCATGAGCGGCCCCACCTTCCTGGGCGTCGGCAACCTCGCCATCCTCCTCATGCACCTGTCGGCGGTCGCCTACTGCGTCGCCGCGGAGATCATCCTGCTGCGGTGGGCGGCGCCCGACGAGGAGGCCCGGCGCAGGACGCGGTGGTGGCTGGTCACCGGGGGTGCGCTCGACGTGGCCCTGGTGGCGCTCTTCCTCCTGGCCGACGGGGCCTCCCGGCCGTCCTCGGACTTCGACACGGGCAGCGGGCAGCCGCTGGTCCTCGTCTACCTCCTGGCCTTCATGGCCTCCCAGGCGCTGCCGTGCGTGACCATCTTCCGCCAGTGCGGCTCGTACGCGCGGATGACGGACAACGAGTCGCTGCGCCAGGCGCTGCGGGTGCTGCGGGTGGCCGCCGTGGTGCTGTTCCTGTACTGCTCGTGCCGGACGCTCAACATCCTGACGGCCGCGGCCGGGGTCGACATCGGCGCCTGGAAGCTGGCCTCGAACCTCTTCAGCGCGGCGGGCATCGTCATCCTGTCGCTCGGCCTCACCAACTCCTCGTGGGGTCCGGCGGCTTCCCGGCTGCTGGCGTGGGGCCGGAGCTACCGCTCGTACCGGGCGCTGTACCCGCTCTGGCGGGACCTGTACGAGTCCTCCCCGGACATCGCCCTGGAGCCGCCGGGCGCCTCGGTCTCGGACCTGGACTACCGGCTGCACCGCCGGGTCGTCGAGATCCGCGACGGATGGCGGGACCTGCGCCCGTACATCGACCGTACGACCGTGGGAGGTTCGGACGGCGCGTCGGGGCGCGAGGAGAGCGAGGAGTCGCGGCAGGCCTTCACGGAGGCGGCGCGGATCAAGCGGGCCCTGACGGCCAAGCAGGCCGGGACCATGCCGCACGACAACAAGGACGCGGGCGACTTCGACGACCGCGACACGGACAACTTCACGGCCGAGGTCGCCTGGCTCACCAAAGTCGCGGCCGCCTACAGTAAGCTCGGCACCGCGAGTTGAAGCTCCCGCCCGGTTCGTATCCCCCGTCGAACCGGGCGGGCCTCCCCCGTTCCCCCCGCGTGCGACGTCGGGCCGTTCGGGTGGTTCATGCCCGGACTGGCCCGGCCCATCCCCCGAGGGCCGGGCCAGTCCGTTTTTCACCGCCTGCCCCCGTCGGACTTCCCCCGTGACGAGTTGCCCCCGTCGGACTTCCCCCGTGACGAGTTAGCTGGCAGCTATCGGCGAGACCCAACGTTGGCGGAGTCCAGGCCAATTGTCAACTGACCGCTATTCTGTGAAACTGGCGTATAGCCAAGGGCTATACCGAGGAGGTGACGGGAGGAAGATTCACCATGACCGAGAGCGACGACCGGCCCCTGCTCGCCAGGCGCCTCGACGACCTGTTCAAGACGGTCCGTCCCAAGGGCAAGCACTGGACCAACGCCGAGGTGGCGGAGGAGCTGAAGCGGGCCAACCCCGAGCTCAAGGCCGGGGGCGTGTACCTCTCGCAGCTGCGGACGGGCAAGCGCTCCAACCCGTCACCCGACCTCCTGGCGGCCCTGGCCAAGTTCTTCGGCGTCTCGGTCGCCTACTTCTTCGACGACAAGGTCGCCGAGTCCGTGCTCAGCCAGGTCGCCGCCATCGAGGCGCTGCGGCAGTCCGGGGTCCGGGCCGTGGCGATGCGCGCGGCCGGGATGAAGAAGGAGAACCTCGCGGCCATCACGGCCATCATGGACCAGTACCGGCAGATGCAGGGCCTCCCGCCGGTCACCGACGCCCCCGTCGCCGACTCCCCCGCGTCCGACGGACCCGGCCCCTCCGAGCCCGTATGAGGGGCGCCTGGAAGGAGCGGGCCGCCGATCACGACCGCCGCAGCCAGCTCAGGAAGCTCCGCAAGGCCGGCGCCCGGCGGCTCGCCGAACTCGGCCTCCCCGAGGTGTCCGACGTCGCCGAACTCTGCCGCCACCTCGGCGAGGCGCGCGACCGGCCGATCCTCCTCGTCCCGATGCAGATGCCCTCCTCGCACCCGTGCGGCATGTGGGTCGCCGCCCGCGACGAGGACCTGATCTTCTACGACGCCAACACCACCAGCGCGCATCAGGAGCACATCATCTTGCACGAGCTGGGCCACATCATCTGCTGCCACCGCGGGGCCGGCGGACTGGACGAGGCGGCCGCCCGCCTCCTCTTCCCCGACCTCGACCCCGACCTCGTGCGCGACATGCTCCTGCGCGCCACCTACGACGACGTGCAGGAGCAGGAGGCGGAGATCATCGCCTATCTGCTCGCCCAGCGGATGGAGGGCGCCGAACAGCGGCATCCGGCGCCCCCGGACGCGGGGGCGGACGAGGGTGGCGACCCGGAGAAGAGCGCCGTGCTCAGCCGCATCGAACGCACCCTCTTCTGAAGTGGACCGCTCATGGCGCGGCGGCGGCCGCCACCTCCTCGGCCAGGACCGCCACGGCCCGTCGCACGTCCTCCTCGCGGTGCTCGCCGGTCACGAAGAACCGCAGCCGCGACAGCCCCTCCTCCACGGCGGGGTGGAAGATCGGGTCGGCGATGACCCCGCGGGCGTAGAGGCCGTCCGCGACGCGCAGGGTCCGTGCCGAGTCCCCGAGGATGCACGGCACGATGGGCGTGTGGGCGCTGGAGCCGGTCGCCAGGCCAGCGGAGACGGCCAGGCGCAGGAAGAGCTCGGAGTTGCGCCGCAGCGCCCCCACCCGGTGCGGCTCCGCCTCGATCAGCTCGGTGGCGGCCAGGGCGGCCGCCGCGTTGGGCGGGGTCAGGCCGACGCTGTAGACGAAGCCGGGGAGGGTGTGGCGCAGCCAGCGCACCATCCGGGCCGAGCCGCCGAGGTAGCCGCCGCAGCTGGCGAAGGCCTTGGAGAGGGTGCCCATCCACAGGTCCACGTCGCGGCGGTCCACCCCGAAGAACTCGCCGACACCCCGGCCCCGTTCGCCGACGGTGCCGATGCTGTGCGCCTCGTCCACCATCAGCAGGGCGCCGTAACGCTTCTTCAGCTCGATCACGGCGGGCAGGTCGACGAGGTCGCCGTCCATGCTGTAGGCGCCCTCGACGGCGATCAGCACGCGGCGGAACCGGGACCGGTTGAGCCGCAGCAGGTGTTCCAGCTGCTCCGTGTCGTTGTGGGCGAACGGGCGGCGCGCGGCCCCGGACAGGGCGCAGCCCTGGAGGATGCTGTCGTGGGCGAGCGCGTCGTGCAGGACGAGGTCCCCCGCGCCGACGAGGTGCCCGATCGCGGTGACGTTGGTCGCGTGGCCGCTGACCAGGGTCAGGCAGTCCCCGACCCCGAGGAACTCGGTCAGGGCCCGTTCGAGGCGGACGGTGAGGTCCCGTTCGCCGGACAGGACCCGGCTCGCGGAGACCGAGGTCCCGTACCGCTCGACGGCCCGGTGCACGGCCTCGTTGACGGCGGGGTGTCCGGACAGGCCCAGGTAGTTGTAGCTGCCGAAGGAGAGGTACGGGCGGCCGCCGATCACCGTGGTGTCGCGGATGTTGCCCTCGTGGACCCGGAAGTACGGGAAGTCCGCCCCGGTGTCGGCGATGGATCCCAGGAGCTGTTCGAGCTTGCCCACCTCCGGGAAGTCGTCGACGTGCGCCGTCTCGGCGCTCCACCGCACGGCGTCCGGCGGGGGCGCCGCCGGTGCGCCCTGCGGTCCGGTGCGCTCCGGGTCGACGAGGCCGATCAGGCGGCCGACGGTGAGGTCCGGGGAGAACATCTCCTCCGCCTTGAACCCCGGTACCCGGTGGGCGAGGCGCGTGTCCAGCTCGTGCAGCATCAGGGAGTCGAAGCCGAGGTCGCCGACCAGGGTCTGGCCCTCGTGCAGGTCGGACAGCGGGTAGACGCCGGTCCGCGACACCTCTTCGAGGACGACCGTCCCTGCGGTCGCCCCGTCGAACCGCGCCTCCCGCAGCGGCGGAGCGGAGGCGGCGGGCGCCGGTGCGGGCTCGGGGTCGGCGGCCGCGCGCGCCGACTCGTCCACGATCCAGTGGCGGCGCGGGGCGAGCGGGCTCGGCGGCAGGGTGCACGGGGGCGTCCGCCCGGCGGCGGGGACGACCGCCTCCCCGGAGCCGACGGCTCGGCCCGCCTCGACGGCCTCGGCAGCCGCGGTCAGCCGGGCGACCGCCTCGGCGGTGTCCGCCGCCTCCACGGTGAGGCGTTCCGTGAGCGGGGCGCGGCGGGCGAGGGTGTCGGCGACGACGGCCAGCGGCGGCCGCTCCTCGGCGAGGGTACGGGCCAGGTCCCGGGCGTACCGGGCCAGCCCGGCCCGGTCGCGGGCGCCGAGGGCCAGGACGTGCGGGCCCGCGGCCGGCGCCGGCCGGGCCGGCGCCGCGGTGTGCTCCTCCACCACCAGGTGCACGCCGGTGCCCCCGAAGCCGAACGCGCTGACGCCGGCCCGGCGCGGCCGGCCGTCCTGCGGCCAGGGGACGGGCTCCGTCGGCACGGTCAGCCGCGCGGCGTCCAGCAGGGCGCGGTCGGCGAGCCCGAATCCCGGCTGCGGGGGGATCACGCCCCGCTGGACGGCCAGGACGGACTTGATGAGCCCGGCCAGCCCGGCGGAGTTCAGCGAGTGCCCGACCACGGCCTTGACCGCTCCCAGGTGGGCGGGGGCCGCCGACTCCGCGCGCAGCTCGCGCAGGACGGCGAGCTCCACGGGGTCGCCGACGGTGGTCCCGGTCCCGTGCGCCTCCAGGTAGCCGACCTCGCCGGGGGCCAGGCCCGCGTCGCGGTAGGCGCGGCGCAGGGCGCGCAGCTGTCCGGCGGCCTGCGGGTGCATACCGCCCTGGACGGTCCCGTCGTTGGCGCTGCCCACGCCGCGGATCACCGCGTACACGCGGTCGCCGGCCGCCTGCGCGTCGGCCAGGGTCCTGAGCACCAGCACCCCGGCGCCCTCGCCGAGGACGAAGCCGTCGGCGTCCGCGCCGAAGGGCAGGCAGCGGCCGCTGCGCGAGAGGGCGCCGATCCGGCACAGGCCCACGAGCAGGTCGGGGGTGACGACCAGCTGGGCGCCGCCCGCGAGGGCGATGCGGGTGCGGCCGGAGCGCAGCGCGTGGACGGCGTTGGCCACGGCCATGAGCCCGCCGGAGCAGGCGGAGTCCAGGGCGTAGCTCTCGCCGTGCAGGTCGAGGACCGAACTGATCGTGTTCGGGCCCATGTTGAGCAGGATGCCGGCCACGGAGGTGCCCTGCATCCCGTCGACGGCGCGGACCGTCTCACGCCAGCCGGGGTCGCCCGGGCGGGCGCCGAACTCCCCGCCGGCCAGCTGGCGCATGCGGATCTGCAGGGTGGTCAGGCCCCGGTAGCCGCTGTCGGTGAGGGCCGTGATCACCGAGGTCTCCTCGCGGTCGAAGCCGTCGGCCTCCCATCCGGCGTCCTGGATCGCCTCGCGGGCGAGGTCGATCAGCAGCCGGTGCTGGGGGTCCATCGCCTTCGCCCGCCGCGGCGGGATGCCGTAGTGGGCCGCGTCGAAGCGGTCCACGTCCGGCAGGAGCGCCATGGTGTCCGTGTAGGCGGCCGCGGTGTCGCGGAAGTCGTCGCTGAGGAAGGCGCCGGCGCGCCACCGCGTGTCGGGGACGCGGCCGAACTGTGCCCGCGGATCCATCAGGAGCCGCCAGTACTCGTTCAGGTTCCGCGCCCCCGGGAACCGGCAGGCCATCCCGACGACGGCTATGTCGTCCCGGCCCCGCTCCCGGCCCTGCCCCGCTCCCCTGGGGTCCACTGTGGAATTCATCCCTCTCACTGGAACCGTCACCCGGTGGTGGCCAGGCGTTCGCGCCACCAGTCCACCGTGGCCTTGACCTGCTGGTCCAGGGGGGTGGCGCGGGCGGCGAACGCGGTCTCGTAGGCGCTGGAGTCGACCGTGAACGGACGGTCGAACTGGTACCGGACCTCCTTCAGCTCGCGCAGGAGCGGGGAGAACAGCCCGCCCAGGCCCAGCACCAGGGGCGGGACGCCGCGTACCGCGACCGGGCCCGTGCCCGCCTGCGCGGCGAGCCGGTCGACCATCTCCCGGACGGACAGGGCCGGTTCGGTCGGGACGTGCCAGGCCCGGCCCCAGGCCCGCTCGTCGCCCGCGACCTCCGCGAGGGCCCGGGCCACGTCGGGGAGGTAGGTCCAGCTGTGCGGGGCGTCCGGGTCGCCGAGCGTGGACACGGGCCTGCCGCGCAGCAGCTGCGGCAGCACCCGCGCCGCCAGGTGCCCGCCGTCGGTGACGCCGGGTCCGAAGAAGTCCGAGGCGCGCACCTCGACCGCTCTGATCCGGCCCTGCTCGTGCAGGTTCCGCGCCCGCTCCCAGACGGCGGCGCGGACCCGTCCCTTGGTGCCGGTCGCCGCGAGGGGCAGGTCCTCGGTCAGGGGGCCGTCCACGGGTCCGTACCCGTAGAGGTTGCCGAGCATGACCAGCACCGCGCCGGTCGCCTCGGCCGCCGTACAGAGCGAGGAGGCCAGCGCCGGCCACTCCCCCGCCCAGCGGTGGTAGGGCGGAGCGGCGCAGGCGTAGAGCGCGGCCGCGCCCCGTACCGCCTCGGTCAGCCGTCCGCCGTCCCCGGCGTCCAGCGCGATGTGCTCGATCCCGGGCTCCGGACTGCGGCCCGAGGTGGTGACGACCTTGACCGTGTGGCCCTGCTCGACGAGCAGCCGGGCGGTGGCGGCACCGGCGGGTCCGAAACCTATGACGACATGAGAGTTCACGCGTGCACACTAGCGCGGGCCCCCGGCCGGGTCGCGCCGGTGCCCCCCGCCGTGACGGCCGAATCCCCCACCCCCGTCCGGTGCTCCCGCGGCAGTGGTCCCGCACGTCCGCGGATCGCCCGGTGCGGTGCGATTGGCCGGAACCCGGTGGCCGCCCGGCCCGCCCCTCCCCCGGGCCCGGACCGGTCACGAACGGAGAAGCGGCGGTCGCGGGCCCTCGCGTAGCGTGGAGCGGGCCGGGGCGCCGAGGGACGCCGCCGCGGCCGCGCCGACGAGGGAGAGACGATGAGCAGGGGCACGACGAACGACCGGACGCCCGCACCGCACGCCGCCGACAGCCACGGCATGATCCGCGTGCACGGCGCGCGGGAGAACAACCTCAAGGACGTCAGCGTCGAGATCCCCAAGCGGCGGCTGACGGTGTTCACCGGTGTCTCCGGCTCGGGCAAGAGCTCCCTCGTGTTCGACACGGTCGCTGCGGAGTCGCAGCGGCTGATCAACGAGACGTACAGCGCCTTCGTCCAGGGCTTCATGCCCGCCGCGGCCCGTCCCGACGTGGACGTGCTGGACGGGCTGACGACGGTGATCGCCGTCGACCAGCAGCGGATGGGCGGCGACCCCCGCTCCACGGTCGGCACCGCCACCGACGCCAACGCGATGCTGCGCATCCTCTTCAGCCGGCTCGGCGACCCGCACATCGGCTCCCCCAAGGCGTACTCCTTCAACGTGGCCTCGGTCAGCGGGGCGGGCGCGGTCACCCTGCAGCGCGGCGGGCAGACCGTGAAGGAGCGGCGCGCGTTCAGCGTCACCGGCGGCATGTGCCCGCGCTGCGAGGGCCGGGGCACGGTCAACGACCTGGACCCGGCCCAGCTCTTCGACGACTCCAAGTCCCTCAACGACGGGGCGCTGACCGTCCCCGGCTACAAGCCGGGCGGCTGGAACCACCGGCTCTACAGCGAGTCGGGGTTCTTCGACCCGGACGCGCCGATCCGCTCGTTCACGCAGCGGCAGCGGCAGGACTTCCTGCACCACGAGCCGGTCAGGATGAAGATCGCGGGCATCAACATGACCTACGAGGGGCTGATCCCGCGGATCCGCAAGTCGATGCTGGCCAAGGACAAGGAGGCGATGCAGCCGCACATCCGGGAGTTCGTGGAGCGGGCGGTCACCTTCACCACCTGCCCCGAGTGCGACGGGACCCGGCTCAGCGCGGGGGCCCGGTCCTCGAAGATCGACGGGGTCAGCATCGCCGACGCCTGCGCGATGCAGATCAGCGACCTGGCCGCATGGGTGGGCGGGCTCGACGCGCCCTCGGTGGCTCCGCTGCTGGCGAGCCTGCGGCACACCCTCGACTCGTTCGTGGAGATCGGACTGGGCTACCTCTCGCTCGACCGCGCGGCGGGCACGCTGTCGGGCGGCGAGGCGCAGCGCGTCAAGATGATCCGCCACCTCGGCTCGGCGCTCACCGACGTCACGTACGTCTTCGACGAGCCCACCACCGGACTGCACCCGCACGACATCGAGCGCATGAACGGCCTGCTGCTGCGCCTGCGCGACAAGGGCAACACGGTGCTCGTCGTGGAGCACAAGCCGGAGGTGATCGCGATCGCCGACCACGTCGTCGACCTCGGGCCCGGCGCCGGCGCGGCGGGCGGCACGGTCTGCTTCGAGGGCGGGGTGGAGGGGCTGCGGGGCAGCGGCACCGTCACCGGCCGGCACTTCGACGACCGGGCCCGCCTCAAGGAGTCGACCCGCGAGCCCACCGGTGCCCTGGAGATCCGCGGGGCGTCGGCCCACAACCTGCGCGGGGTCGACGTGGACGTCCCGCTCGGGGTGCTCACCGTGGTCACCGGCGTGGCCGGCTCGGGCAAGAGCTCGCTGGTCCACGGCTCCGTCCCGGCCTCGGCGGGGGTGGTGTCGGTGGACCAGGCACCGATCCGCGGTTCGCGGCGCAGCAATCCGGCGACGTACACGGGGCTGCTGGAGCCGATCCGCAAGGCGTTCGCCAAGGCCAACGGGGTGAAGCCGGCGCTCTTCAGCGCCAACTCCGAGGGCGCGTGCCCCACCTGCAACGGCGCCGGGGTGGTCTACACCGACCTGGCGATGATGGCCGGGGTCGCCACCACCTGCGAGGACTGCGAGGGGAAGCGGTTCGACGCGTCGGTGCTGGAGTACCGGCTCGGCGGCCGGGACATCAGCGAGGTGCTGGAGATGCCGGTGGCGGAGGCCGAGGCGTTCTTCGGCTCGGGCGAGGCGCGCACGCCGGCCGCGCACCGGATCCTGGAGCGGCTGGTGGACGTCGGACTCGGCTACCTGACCCTCGGCCAGCCGCTGACCACCCTGTCCGGCGGTGAGCGGCAGCGGCTGAAGCTGGCCGCGCACATGGGCGAGAAGGGCGGGATCTACGTCCTGGACGAGCCGACCGCCGGCCTGCACCTGGCCGATGTGGAGCACCTGCTGGGGCTGCTGGACCGGCTCGTGGACTCCGGCAAGTCGGTGATCGTGATCGAGCACCACCAGGCGGTCATGGCGCACGCCGACCGGATCATCGACCTCGGGCCGGGGGCCGGCCACGACGGCGGCAAGATCGTCTTCGAGGGCACCCCGGCCGAGCTGGTGGCCGCCCGGTCCACCCTCACGGGCGAGCACCTGGCGGCGTACGTCGGCGCCTGACCGGCGCGGTCCTGCGGGGCGGCCCGGGCAGGGGCCGCAACGCGTCCTAGCGCCAGTCGTCCCACGGGGGGTCCATCTCGTCCAGGTCGAACGGCGGTTCGTCCTCGAACGGGGGCTCCTCGTGGGACGGGGACGGATCGCCCTGCCGGGGCGCCGCGGCCCGGGGCGCGGCGGCGGGCGCCTGGACGGCCGCGGCAGTGGCGGGCGCCTGGACGGCCGCGGTGGCGGCGGCTCCGTCGGCCCGGCACCCGGCCAGGGCCTCCAGGACCCCCTCGGCGTACTTGGCGAGCTTGGCCTCGCCGACGCCGCCGATCCCGCCCAGCTCCTCGACCGTGCCCGGCAGGACCGTGGCGATCTCCCTCAGCGTGGCGTCGTGGAACACCACGTACGCCGGCACGCCCTGCTCGCGGGCCGTGGCGGCCCGCCAGGCGCGCAGGGCCTCGAAGACCGGGACGGCCGCGGCCGGCAGGTCGACGGGGACGCGGGCGGCCTTCCCGGAGCGGGCCCCGGACTCCTTGCGGGAGGCGGCGGGCGCCTTCTTCTCCTTGCGCATCTGGACGGTGCGGCGCCCGCCCAGCACGTCACCGCTGGCATCGGTGAGGACGAGCGTGCCGTAGTCGCCCTCGACGGCCAGCAGCCGCAGCGCCAGCAGCTGGCGCACGACCCCGCGCCACTCCGCGGTGCCCAGGTCCGCGCCGACGCCGAACACCGAGAGCGCATCGTGGTCGAACTGGATGACCTTGGCGGTCTTCTTGCCCTGGAGGATGTCGATGACCTGGCCGGCGCCGAACTTCTGGCGGCGTTCCTTCGCCAGCCGCCACACGGTGGACAGCAGCTTCTGCGCGGCGACCGTCCCGTCCCAGGACTCGGCGGGCGTCAGGCAGGTGTCGCAGTTGCCGCAGGCTCCGCCCTGCTGGCCGAAGTACTCCAGCAGCCGGACCCGGCGGCAGTCGACCGTCTCGCACAGGGCGAGCATGGCGTCCAGGTGCATGCCCAGGGAGCGGCGGTGGGCGTCGTCGCCCTCGGAGCCGTCGATGAGCTTGCGCTGCTGGACGACGTCCTGGAGGCCGTAGGCGAGCCAGGCCGTGGCCGACTCGCCGTCGCGGCCGGCGCGGCCGGTCTCCTGGTAGTAGCCCTCGACGGACTTGGGCAGGTCGAGGTGGGCGACGAAGCGCACGTCGGGCTTGTCGATGCCCATGCCGAAGGCGATGGTGGCGACCACCACGACACCGTCCTCGCGCAGGAAGCGGGCCTGGTTCGCGGCGCGCGCCCGGGCGTCCATGCCGGCGTGGTAGGGGACCGCGTCGATGCCCTGTTCCGCCAGGAAGGCGGCGGTCTTCTCCACGGAGGACCGGGAGAGGCAGTAGACGACGCCGGCGTCCCCGTCGTGCTCGCTGCGGATCAGGTCCAGCAGCTGCCGGTTGGGGTTGTCCTTGGGGACGATGCGGTACTGGATGTTCGGCCGGTCGAAGCTGGCGACGAAGTGCCGGGCGTCCTGGAGGCCGAGGCGCGCGGCGATCTCGGTGTGGGTGGCCTCGGTCGCCGTCGCGGTCAGGGCGATCCGCGGGACCTTCGGCCAGCGCTCGTGCAGCATCGACAGCGCGAGGTAGTCGGGCCGGAAGTCGTGGCCCCACTGGGCGACGCAGTGCGCCTCGTCGATGGCGAACAGGGAGACCCGGCCCCGGTCGAGCAGGCGCTGGGTCCCCTCGGTGCGCAGCCGCTCGGGGGCCAGGTAGAGCAGGTCCAGCTCGTCGGCGAGGAAGGCCTGTTCGACGGCCTGGCGCTCGTAGGGGTCCTGCGTGGAGTTGAGGAACCCGGCCCGGACCCCGAGGGCGGTGAGCGCGTCCACCTGGTCCTGCATCAGCGCGATCAGCGGGGAGATCACGATGCCGGTGCCCTCCCGGACGAGCGCCGGGATCTGGTAGCAGAGCGACTTCCCGCCGCCGGTGGGCATCAGGACGAGGGCGTCGCCGCCGCCGATCAGCTGCTCGATGATCTCCTGCTGCTCACCGCGGAAGGAGCTGTAGCCGAATACGCGGTGGAGCACCCGCAATGCGTCGGAGACGTCGTCTGAGATCTCGGGGGAAGCGTCCGGAAGGGCCATCCGAGAAGCCTAGCGGCACCCTGGGACACTCCCGTCCCGCCCGCCGGGCCTGTGGACCACCGGTACGACTACTCACCGTGACGGGTGAGCGGTGCGGGCGCGCCGCCCGCACCGCCGCCGGACGTGCCCGGAATGCGGCGGGGTGAATGCGCCGCCGCACACGCCCCCTTTTTTCTCGTGGCCGAAAAGCGAACTCCGTATGCGGCGGAAAAGGGATCAGGCACAGGACGGACAAAGGCCCCGGTAGGTGACGTCGGCCTTGGAGACCGTGAAACCCATCCGTTCCGATTCCGGGAGGCCGGCCAGCGGATCGCCGGCCGGGCGGACGTCGCGGATGGTCCCGCACCCGGAGCAGACCAGGTGCTGGTGCGGCGTGCGGGCGTTGGGGTCGTAGCGCTTGGCGCGGCCGTCCGTGGACACCTCGGCCACCTCGCCGAGGGCGACCAGCTCCCCCAGGGCGTTGTAGACGGTGGCCCGGGAGATCTCCGGCAGCCGTCGCGCCGCGAGGGCGTGGACCTCGTCGGCCGTCAGGTGCACGTGGTCCCCGTCCAGCACCTCCGCGACGACGCGGCGCTGCGCGGTCATCCGCCAGCCGCGGGTTCGAAGTCGTTCCAGCAGGTCACTCATATGGTCACCCATTCCCGGGGAAGCGCTGTTTGGCGTGCTTCTTGACTTGGAATCCGTCCATCGTAGGATCGGTTTTGCCGATAGCCAAGGGACAGGAAAACACTCCAGCGATTTCCGAGCACCGCGTTACCCGCCGGTGCGGAAGGATTCCCATGTCTGAGAAGCAAGCCGAAGGTTGCCCGGTCGCCCACGGCCGTGCCCCGCACCCCACCCAGGGCGGCGGGAACCGCCAGTGGTGGCCGGATTCACTCAACCTGAAGATCCTCGCGAAGAACCCCGCCGTGGCGAACCCGCTGGGCGAGGACTTCGACTACGCGAAGGCGTTCGACACCCTCGACCTGCCCGCGGTGAAGCAGGACATCGCGGAGGTCCTGACGACCTCCCAGGACTGGTGGCCGGCCGACTTCGGCCACTACGGACCCTTCATGATCCGCATGGCCTGGCACAGCGCGGGCACCTACCGGATCAGCGACGGCCGCGGCGGCGCCGGGGCCGGCCAGCAGCGCTTCGCGCCCCTCAACAGCTGGCCGGACAACGGCAACCTCGACAAGGCCCGCCGCCTGCTGTGGCCGGTGAAGAAGAAGTACGGCCGCAGCCTCTCCTGGGCCGACCTGATGATCCTCGCCGGCAACGTCGCCCTGGAGACGATGGGCTTCGAGACCTTCGGCTTCGGCGGCGGCCGCGCGGACGTCTGGGAGCCCGACGAGGACGTGTACTGGGGCCCCGAGACCACCTGGCTCGACGACCGGCGCTACACCGGCGACCGCGAGCTGGAGAACCCGCTCGGCGCGGTCCAGATGGGCCTGATCTACGTCAACCCGGAGGGCCCCAACGGCAACCCGGACCCGGTCGCCGCCGCCCGCGACATCCGCGAGACGTTCCACCGGATGGCGATGAACGACGAGGAGACGGTCGCCCTGATCGCGGGCGGCCACACCTTCGGCAAGACCCACGGCGCCGGCCCGGCCGAAAACGTCGGCGAGGCACCGGAGGGCGCCCCGATGGCGGCGCAGGGCCTGGGCTGGGCGAACGCGTACGGCACCGGCAAGGGCGGGGACGCGATCACCAGCGGTCTGGAGGGCATCTGGACCAACACCCCGACCACCTGGGACAACAGTTTCTTCGACATCCTCTTCGGCTACGAGTGGGAGCTGTTCGAGAGCCCCGCCGGCGCCCACCAGTGGCGGCCGAAGGAGGGCGCCGGCGCGGGCACCGTCCCCGACGCCCACGACCCGTCGAAGCGGCACGCACCGACGATGCTGACCACGGACCTCTCGCTGCGCTTCGACCCGGTCTACGAGCCCATCTCGCGGCGCTTCCAGGCCGACCCCGCCGCGTTCGCGGACGCGTTCGCCCGCGCCTGGTACAAGCTGACCCACCGCGACATGGGCCCCGTCGTCCGCTACCTGGGCCCGGAGGTCCCGGCCGAGCAGCTGCTGTGGCAGGACCCGCTGCCGGCCAGGACGTACGAGCCCGTCGGCGCCGCAGAGGTCGCCGACCTCAAGGCCCGCGTGCTCGCGTCGGACCTGTCGGTGTCCGACCTGGTGTCCGCCGCCTGGGCGGCCGCCTCCTCCTTCCGCGGCAGCGACAAGCGCGGCGGCGCCAACGGCGGACGCATCCGGCTCCAGCCGCAGAGCGGCTGGGAGGTGAACGACCCCGACCGCCTGGCGACGGTGCTGAGCACCCTGGAGGGGATCCGGCGGTCCTTCAACGAGGGCCGCTCGGACGGCCGGCAGGTCTCGCTGGCCGACCTGGTGGTGCTCGCGGGCGGCGCCGCCGTCGAGCGGGCGGCCGGGCGGGCGGGCTTCGAGGTCGAGGTGCCCTTCTCCCCGGGCCGGGTGGACGCCTCGCAGGAGCAGACGGACGTGGAGTCCTTCGCCGCGCTGGAGCCGGCGGCCGACGGCTTCCGCAACTACCTCGGCAAGGGCAACCGGCTGCCGGCCGAGTACCTGCTGCTGGACAGGGCCAACCTGCTGACCCTGAGCGCGCCCGAGATGACCGTCCTCGTCGGCGGCCTGCGCGTCCTGGGCGCCAACCACGGGCAGTCGTCGCTGGGCGTCCTCACCGACACCCCCGGGGCGCTGACCAACGACTTCTTCGTCAACCTGCTCGACCTGGGCACGACGTGGAAGGCGGTGTCCGAGGACGAGACCCTCTTCGAGGGCCGTGACGCCGCGACGGGCGCGGTCCGGTGGACGGGCAGCCGGGCGGACCTGGTCTTCGGGTCCAACTCCGAACTGCGGGCCCTGGCGGAGGTCTACGCCGGCGACGACGCCAAGGAGGCGTTCGTGAAGGACTTCGTCGCGGCCTGGGCCAAGGTCATGGACCTGGACCGCTTCGACCTCGTCTGACGCCCTCCGGTACGACGCGTCCGGGCCGGCCCCGCCAGGGGGCCGGCCCGGACCCGTTCCGGGGGCCGGCCGCGGGCGGGCCCTGCGCGCCGCGTCAGGCGCGGACCAGGCGGGCGATGGCCCGCGAGGCCTCCTCGACCCTGCCCCGGGCCTGGTCGCCGCCCTCGGCGATGGCGTCGGCGACGCAGGAGTGCAGGTGGTCCTCCATCATGGTCAGCCCGAAGGACTGCAGGGCCTTGGTGGCGGCGCTGACCTGGGTGAGCACGTCGATGCAGTACGTCCCCTCCTCGACCATGCGCTGGAGGCCGCGCACCTGGCCTTCGATGCGGCGCAGGCGCTTGAGGACGTCGTCCTTGTGGGAGGTGTATCCGGGCACGGCGATCGCTTCCCTTCATCGGGTCTGTACCCCTGGGGGGTATGGCGACAACGAGGACGGGCCGCGGGATGTTCCGCCGGGCGGTCAGTGGGAGTGACCGCCCTGCTCCTCCCCGGCCGGCTGAGCGGGCTGCGGGGCGGCCGCCGGGGCCGCCTGACCGCCGCCCGCGCGGACGGTGAAGGCCGCGGTGCGGACCTTGCCCTGGTGCTGGAAGTCCAGGAAGAGCCGGTAGGTGCCGGCGCTCGGGGCGGTGGCCGTGAAGGAGACGTCCGGGCCGGGCCCGCCCTCGTTGGGGTGGACGTGCAGGTAGGCGAGGTCGCCGTCGCGCAGGGCCACGAGGTGGCCGTAGGCCCCGAGGTAGGGCTCCAGGTCGGTGACGGGCCGGCCGTCCTTGCTGACGGTCAGCTTCAGCTCGCCGGGCTTGCCGGGGTCCAGGGTCCCGCCGAGCGCCACCTGGTAGCCGTCCACCTCCGCGGTGGGCGCGACCGGGGGCATCGGGTTGGGCGCGTACGCCCCGGGGACGGTGAGGTCCGCGCCCAGGGTGACGTTCTTCGCGTCCCCGGCCGACGGGGCGAAGTCGGCGAAGGCCTTGTAGGCGCCCGCGGCGGGCAGGTCCACCGGGGTCGACCAGGTCCCGTCCTCCGCGCGCACCGGGTGGAGGTGGCGGAAGACCGTCAGGTCGCGCGAGGCGACGATGAAGTGCAGCTCCTTGCCGTGCTCGGTCTTGTAGCCGGTGACCTTGCGCCCGGCCGCGTCCTTCACCGAGAACCTGAGCTCGCCCTGGCCCGGGGACACCTGCGGGGTGTCCAGGCTCAGCGTGTAGCCGCCGTCGGAGACCTGGAGGCCGCCGGCCGCCGGGCCCTGGGCCGCGGCCTGGTCGTGGCCGCCGTGCCCGCCCCCGGCCCCGGGCGCCTGTGCCCGGGTCGCGTGGCCCGCGTGCTCCGTCTTCGCCGGCGCGCCCACGGGGCCGACGCCCGCCCCGACCCCGTAGGCGGCGCCGAAGGCCGCCGCGAGTGCGGCGGCGAAGGCGGTGATCTTCACTCCGGTGTTCATGCCTGGTCTCCCGTACGACGTAGGTGCCGCGTACAGCGGTTCAATGGACCTCCACCATACCCCCAGGGGGTATCAAGTCAAGCGCGGGAAACTCTTGCGGACGGATACCACCGGGGGGTATATCTGGAGTCAGCCCGGATACCCCCAGAGGGTATCTGCACGACCAAGGAGAAGCCCATGTCTTCCTGCTGTTCCCCCGATGGCGCCTGCGCCTCGAACGGTGAGACCACGACCACCGTCGCCGTCGTCGACAGCACCGCCACCGTCTACCGCGTGTCCGGCATGAGCTGCGGACACTGCCGGACCGCCATCACCGCGTCCGTCGGCGCGCTCGCCGGGGTCCTCTCGGTGGACGTGGACGTGGACGGCGGCGTGGTCACCGTGACCACCGCCGGCGAGCCGGACGACGCCGCGATCGCCGAAGCCGTGGACGACGCCGGCTACGAGCTCACCGGCCGGGCCTGACACCCCGGCCGCCCGACCCCGACCCACCCCGGACGCCGGGGCCCGTCCACCGGGCCCCGGCACCGACCCCGCGCTCGAACGAGGAGCAGCACTCATGACCACCATCACTCCCGGCGCCGCCCAGGTCGAGCTCGCCATCGGCGGCATGACCTGCGCCTCGTGCGCGGCACGCATCGAGAAGAAGCTCAACCGCATGGACGGCGTCGAGGCGACCGTCAACTACGCCACCGAGAAGGCCAAGGTCACCTTCGACGCCGACGCCGACATCTCCGTCGCGGACCTGATCGCCACCGTCGAGGCCACCGGCTACACCGCGCACGAGCCCGCGCCGCCCCGCTCCTCCGCCCCGTCCGGCGCCGGGGAGGAGCCGCCGGCCGAGGCCGACGAACTGGCCCCGCTGCGCCAGCGGCTCACCACCGCCGTCGTCCTCTCCGTGCCCGTCATCGCGATGGCGATGGTCCCGGCGCTCCAGATCGACTTCTGGCAGTGGCTCTCGCTGACCCTGGCCGCGCCCGTCGTCACCTACGCCGCCTGGCCCTTCCACCGCGCCGCCTGGACCAACGCCAAGCACGGCGCGGCCACCATGGACACCCTGATCTCGGTGGGCACGATCGCCGCGTTCCTGTGGTCGCTGTGGGCCCTGTTCTTCGGCACGGCCGGCACCCCCGGCATGAGGCACGCCTTCGAGTTCACCATCGCCCGCACCGACGGCGCCGGGAACATCTACCTGGAGGCGGCGGCCGGCGTCACCACCTTCATCCTGGCCGGCCGGTACTTCGAGGCGAAGTCCAAGCGCAAGGCCGGCGCCGCCCTCAAGGCGCTGCTGGAACTGGGCGCCAAGGAGGTCACCGTGCTGCGCGGCGGCCTGGAGGTGACCGTGCCCACGGCCGACCTCCAGGTCGGGGACCGCTTCCTGGTCCGCCCGGGCGAGAAGATCGCCACCGACGGCACCGTCGTCGAGGGCTCCTCCGCCGTGGACGCCTCGATGCTCACCGGCGAGTCCGTGCCCGTGGAGGTCTCCGTCGGCGACTCCGTCACCGGCGCCACCCTGAACGCCGGCGGCCGCCTGGTCGTCGAGGCCACCCGCGTCGGCTCCGACACCCAGCTCTCCCGCATGGCCCGGCTCGTCGAGGACGCGCAGAACGGCAAGGCCGCCGCCCAGCGGCTCGCCGACAAGATCTCCGCCGTGTTCGTGCCCGTCGTCATCGCGATCGCCCTGGCCACCCTCGGGTTCTGGCTCGGCACCGGCTCCGGCCTCTCGGCCGCCTTCACCGCGGCCGTCGCCGTCCTGATCATCGCCTGCCCCTGCGCCCTGGGCCTGGCCACCCCCACCGCCCTGCTGGTCGGCACCGGCCGCGGCGCCCAGCTCGGCATCCTGATCAAGGGCCCCGAGGTGCTGGAGTCCACCCGCAAGGTCGACACCATCGTCCTCGACAAGACCGGCACCGTCACCACCGGCCGGATGACCCTGCTGCACGTGCACACCGCCGAGGGCACCGACGAGAGCGAGGTGCTGCGCCTGGCCGGAGCCCTGGAGCACGCCTCCGAGCACCCCATCGCCCAGGCCGTCGCCGCCGGCGCCGCCGCCCGGGTCGGGGCCCTGCCCGCCCCCGAGGACTTCGCCAACATCCCGGGCCTCGGCGTCCAGGGCGTCGTCGAGGGCCACGCCGTCCTCGTCGGCCGCGGCAAGCTGCTCGCCGAGTGGGCGATGGAACTGCCCCCGCACCTGGAGCGCGCCAAGTCCGACGCCGAGTCCGCCGGCCGCACCGCGATCGCGGTCGCGTGGGACGGCGAGGCGCGCGCGGTGCTGGAGGTCGCGGACGCCGTCAAGGACACCAGCGCCGAGGCCATCGGCCGGCTGCGCGCGCTGGGCCTGACCCCGATCCTGCTGACCGGCGACAACAAGGCCGTGGCCGAGACGGTGGCCCGCGAGGTGGGCATCGACGAGGTCATCGCCGAGGTCATGCCCCAGGACAAGGTGGACGTGGTCAAGCGGCTCCAGGCCGAGGGCCGCAGCGTCGCGATGGTCGGCGACGGCGTCAACGACGCCGCCGCCCTCGCCCAGGCCGACCTGGGCCTGGCCATGGGCACCGGCACCGACGCCGCCATCGAGGCCGGCGACCTGACCCTGGTCCGGGGCGACCTGCGGTCGGCGGCCGACGCCATCCGGCTCGCCCGCAAGACGCTGGGCACGATCCGCTCGAACCTGTTCTGGGCCTTCGCCTACAACGTGGCCGCCCTGCCGCTCGCCGCGGCCGGACTGCTCAACCCGATGATCGCCGGAGCGGCCATGGCCTTCTCCTCGGTCTTCGTCGTCGGCAACAGCCTGCGTCTGCGCGGCTTCAGGGCCGCCGCCAACTGAGGAGAGCCCCCGTGGCCGGTTACGGAGAACACAAGGAAGACGTCATCCGGCGCCTGCGGCGGATCGAGGGCCAGGTCCGCGGCGTCCAGCGGATGGTCGCCGAGGACGTCTACTGCATCGACGTGCTCACCCAGGTGTCCGCGATCAACGCCGCGCTCCAGTCCTGCGCCGTGACCCTGCTCGACGAGCACCTCGCCTGCTGCGTCACCGAGGCCATCGCCCAGGGCGGGGACCGGGCCCGGGTCAAGGTCGGCGAGGCGAGCAGGGCCATAGCCCGGCTGATCCGCGCGTAGCCCGGCGGCCGCAGGGTCCGCGAGCCCCTCCCCACGGTGTCCGTGCGGAGGGGCTCGCGGCGTTCCACGGCCCGGCCGCGCGGGGCCCGGCTACGGGGTGGGGGTATGCCCCCGCCGGGAGGGCGGGCCGTACGATGAGCCGCTCGCGACGGGGAGGGCGACAAGCATGCGCGTACGCCGGCTGGGAGAGCTGGAAGCCGAGATCATGGACCGGGTGTGGCTGTGGGAACGGCCCGCCTCCGTCCGCGAGATCGTCGACGACATCAACCGGGGCCGCACGGTCGCCTACACCACCGTCATGACCGTGGCCGACATCCTCTACCGCAAGGGCTGGCTGAGCCGCGAGAAGTCCGGCCGGGCCTGGATGTACCAGGCGGTGCGCAGCCGCGAGGAGTACACCGCGGCGCTCATGCAGGACGCGCTCGGCGACAGCCAGGACCGCCGGGCCACGCTGCTGCGGTTCGTGGAGAGGATGTCCCACGAGGACGTGGAGGCGCTGGACGAGGCCCTGCGCGCGGCCCGCTCCGAACGCCCGTCCGGCGCGGCGGGTGACGCCCTGTGAACCACCACGTGCTGCCGCCGCTGGGGCTGGCCCTGGTCACGGGACTGGTGCTGCCGCTGATGCTGGTCCGCGCCGTGTGGGCGCAGCAGGCGCCCCGACTGGGGCTGGCCGCGTGGATCCTGTGCGGCGCCCTGTTCGCTGCGGCGACGGCGCTGCTGCCGGCGCAGCTGGTGCTGCCCGCGCGGACCAGCCACCGGCTCGTCGACATGGCCCTGACCCTGGACCCGCCCTCGCCGCACCGGCTGCTCGACGCGACGCCGCGCGAGGCCCTCGCCGCGCTGTCGGCGCTCGTGGTGCTGGCGGTCCCGGCGACGGGCTTCGTCCGGGAGCTGGTGCGGGCGCGCCGGGCCCGTACGCGCCATGCCGAACTGCTGCGCCTGGTGGGACGGTACGACGAGCGGCTGGGGGTGACCGTACTGGAGGACCCGCGCCCGGCGGTGTACTGCCTGCCGGGGCGCTCGCGCCGGGTGGTGGTCTCGACCGGGGCCCTGGAGGTGCTGTCGGAGCGGGAGCTGGCCGCCGCGCTCGCGCACGAGCGGGCCCACATCGGCGGCCGCCACCATCTGATGGTGGCGGCGGCGGGGGCGTACGCGTCGGTGTTCCGCCGGCTGCCGCTGGCCCGGATCGGGGGGCGGACGGTACCGCTGCTGCTGGAGATGGCCGCCGACGACCGGGCGCTGCGCGGCTGTTCGAGCGACGCCCTGGCCTCGGCGCTCTACGCGCTGGCGACCGGGCACGCGCCGCAGCGGGCGTTCGCGGCGGGCGGTCCGTCGGCGGCGGTGCGGATGCGGCGCATCCTGGGGCCGCGCCGGGCGGGACGTCCGGTGCTGCGGGGGCTGTTCGCGGTGGCCGCCTCGGCGTCCGCCATCCTCCCCCTGGTCGCGCTCTGTTGTTGGACCCGTTGATAGAGGACCACCCAACCCGGCTATTTACTAAGTCAATTCGTAGATTTCCCCCCGACCCCGGCCGCTCGAATTGGCCGCTATTGTGGGCGCGTGCGGGCTCAGGACCGGTACGGCGAGAGGTGGGGGATAGATGCTGCTGGCTGACGTGCGGACCGCAGCTCCGCGTGACGCGGCGGCCATTTCCCGGCTCCTCGCCGAGGCCATACGCGAGGACTACGGCAGCCTCCTCGGTGAAATGCGCGTCGGCCGGCTGGTGTCGGACCATTGCGCGCTTCCCCGCATTCGAGCGGAAATAGAAATTCCCGGCGGGGCGCCGGCCTGGCTCGGCTGGCTGGTGGCCGCCGATGCCGACGGGACCGTCGTGGGGGCCGTCTCGGGCGGGGTCCCGGTGACCTCCGAGGGCGAGCTCTACGCCCTGTGCACCGCCCCGGCCCGCCGTCGGCAGGGCGTCGGCACGGCCCTCCTGGCGGCCGCCGGAGAGCGGATGCGGGCGCACGGGGCGACGTCCCAGCGGATGACGCTCCCCGCCGAACGGGCCCCGGCCCTGCCGTTCTTCGCGCACCACGGCTTCACCGCCCTCACCCCGGTCCGGCTCGGCCGCGCGCTCTAGGCCTGTCGTCACACTCCCGTCCGCCCCGCGACGACGGGACTTCGACGACGGGCCCCAGCCCCTCCTCCTCCCCGCTCCGCCGGGACCGTGGCAGATCCACGCCATCGCGTGTTCACGCAGCCCGCAACGCTGGCCCCGCCACCCGCCCGCAGGACAGGATTTCCCCAGCGGCGCGGTCTCCCGGCGGCACGGGAGCCACGCCCCGGACGGCTGGACCGAGCGAGCCCCTGGAGGAGCGATGCACACACCGAGCGGCACTTCCCTGCCCGTCAGGCCGGTCGTGCCCGCCGCGTTCGCACCGGTCCCGCCGTCCGCGCCGGAGGCCTGCGGTCTCCCCCTCTACGGCGGGACGGCCGTACCGCCGGCGGACCACCTGCCCGGCCTGGAGTCGGCCGCCCCGGCGGACGAGGACTCCGGCTGGCTGCACGACGCGCTGCTGGGCCCGCACAGCGCGGACATCGTCCGCTACCTGGGCCTCGCCCGCAGCTGCGGCGGGCCGGTCCTGGACCTGGGCTGCGGGGCCGGGCGCCTGGCCGTGCCGTTCGCCCGGCAGGGCTTCCACGTCGAGGCCGTGGACCGGGACGCGGCCAGCCTGGAGCGGCTGCGGGCCTGGGGCGGGCGGATCGGCCCCCAGGTGTCGCGGCGCCTGGTCACCACTCGGGCCGACCTGGCACGGCTGAGGTTGCGGGGGACGTACCGGCTGGCCCTGCTGGCCGGGACGATGATCGCGGCCGTACCGCCCCGCGCCCGCCCCGGGCTGCTGCGGGAGATAGCCGGACACCTGGAGCCCGGCGGGGTACTGGCCCTGGACTACACCGCCCACGGGCTGCGCGGGCTGTCCGAGGAGCCCGAGCGCACCTGGGCGTTCCAGGTCCCCCGGTTCGACGGGGTCGAGGAATGGACCGTGGCCCGGCAGGTCTTCGACCTGGACGGGATGAGCGAGCGGATCACCTACCACTCCGTGCGCACCGGCAAGGTGCGCACCGAGCGGGTGGCGCGGACCACCGACAAGTGGATCATCGATCCGGAGTGCCTGGCCGCCGAGCTGCACGCGGCGGGGCTGCGCGTGGAACGGCGGCGCGCCCACCGTCTGGACGGGCGGACCGAGAGCGTCCTGCTCGTGTGCCGGGCCGGCGGCTGACGGGCCCGCGCCCCCATTCCTCTCCTCCCGCTCGAGGAGGACTCGCAAGAGGTACGATGCCCCCAAAGGTTTGAGTGGACCAGATGGCGGTGGTGGCGCAGTGAGGGCTGTCGTGGAGGAGTCGACCGGCCGCGAGGCAGTGATCCAGCGCCTCCGCGACGTGGGCCTGCGGGTGACGGGGCCGCGCCTCGAAGTGCTCCAGGTCCTGTCCGCCGGCGGCCACATGGACGTCGAGTCCATCACGGCCACCGCCCGCGAGCGGCTCGGGACCCTGACCAGCCAGGCCGTCTACGAGATGCTGCGGCACTTCCTGGAGACCGGGCTGGCCGCGAAGTTCGACCGCCCGGGCCTGCCCGCCGTCTTCGAGGTCGCCGGCCCGCCGCACCAGCACGCGCTGTGCCTGCGCTGCGGGCGGGTGGAGAACGTGGAGGCCGAGGTGCCGGAGCCGGCCGGCGACGCGCTCACCGCCTGGCGGACGGACGGCGCCGAGGTGGTCTTCAAGGGGCTGTGCCCCGACTGCCTCGCCGCGGCCCGCGACTGAACCCGACCCCCCTCCGCGCCCGCCTCCCCGCCATCGCCGGGGAGTCGGGCGCGGCGGCCGTTCCGGGCGGCCGGCGGACGAGCCCCGCACCTCAGAGGTGTTGCGTGACCCCCGTCACATCCGAAACAGGGGGGCGGTGGCTCCCCCATTGGCATGTGCCAAAGTGTGACTGTCGATTCGTAAGACGAGGGGGTCGCTTCGCGATGGCAACGGGCGATGGCAGGGACGGCATCCAGTCGGCCGACAAGGTGCTGGCCCTCTATCAGGAGCTGCGCCTGCGCGGGGTGTCCAGCCTGAGCGACGCCTTCGACGAGCTCGACCTCTCGGCCGAGGAGCGCGAGAAGTGGCGCGCGGAGCTGATCTCGCTCGGCCTCGTCGTGCCCACCGGCACCACCCACGCCACCCGCGCCGACCTCCAGTCCGATGAGTGGCGGCCGGGTCCGGACGCGGTCGCGGCCGTCGATCCCGAGATCGCCCTGCTGCGGATGCTCCAGCGGGAACGGGAGCGGCTGCGCGAGCACCTGGACGAGTCGGACCGCGCGTACAGCGCGCTGGAGACGCTGGTCGGGAGGTTCCTGCGGCCCGGCGCGCTGAGCGGTTCCGAGGTGGAGGTCGAGGTCCTCGACGACTACGGGCGGATCCAGCAGGTCCTGGAGGACATCACCGACGTCATCCGGCACGACCTGACGTCCATGCACGTCACCGCCCTGGTGCGGGAGGTGGCCGACCGGGTGCTGAGCCGGGACCGCCGGCAGATCGACAACGGGGTGCGCATCCGCGCCATCTACCACCAGCGGATCACCACGTCCCCGGAGGCGGTGGAGATGCTCCGGCGCCGGGTGGAGGCGGGCGTGGAGATCCGCCTCTCCCCCGCCGTCCCGATGAACATGATCATCGCGGACCAGCAGTTCGCCGTCCTGCCCGTGCACCCCGACGACCGGTCGGCCGGCGCGATCCTCGCCCGCGGCCCGGCCCTGGTCCGCTCCTACCTCGCGCTGTACGAGCACTGCTGGCACGCGGCCACCCCCTACGGCGACGACGTGGCACCGGAACTCGGCGGCGACGGACTGTCCGAGCAGCAGCGGGCGGCCCTGAAAATGCTGGCCTCGGGAATGAAGGACGAAAAGGTCGCCCGGACCCTGGGAGTTTCCCTGCGCACCGTGAGCCGCATGCTGTCCGAGCTCATGCAGGAAATGGGGGCGTCCAGCCGGTTCGAAGCGGGAGTACGCGCGCAGCGCCTCGGCTGGCTCGATTGAATTGCGGGCCGTTCACACGCCGGGAGAGTGACGAAGAAAAAACCCCGCGACCGCCCGGAGAGGAGGTCGCGGGGTCGTGTCCGCCGACGTGACCGGTTGTTCAGTCCCAGCCGTTGCCGTTGGTACGGACCGTACAGAGCGGGCGGGCGGGGGCGGTGTGCGCAGCGGACATGATTCCTCCAGGAATTGCGAAAGGTCTTTTCCGTCTCCGCGGATCCGTGCCGCCGGTATTCCTTCGAAGACCTCTCTATTGTCGTACGGATTCCGGGGGCGGGCCACTTCCCTATAGCGCACCTGAGGCGGATCTGAAGGAGTTCATACAGACGTTACGCTTGCACACCTTTGGTCAGCCCAAAAGTGCTGCTAGGTTGGAATTCCGGCCTTCTCGGCCCTCCAGGAGAGAGGTGCCGGCGGGGCAGGAGCGTGCCGCCGCTCCTGCCCCGTTCCCGTCCGGGGCCGGTCGCGCCCCTTCCTCCCGCAGGACGTCCCGGTAGACCTCGAGGGTCCGGGCCGCCGCGCTCCCCCAGCTCATGCTCCGCGCGTGGGCCACGGCCGCCCGTCCCATCACCGCGGCCTCCGCGGGGTGTTCGGCGAACCACTGCAGCCTGCGGGCGTACTCCGCCGGGTCGTTGCCGTGGACGAGTACGCCCGTCACCCCGTCCCGCACCGCGGTCGGCAGCCCGCCGACGGCCGAGGCCAGCACCGGGGTACCGCACGCCTGCGCCTCCAGGGCGACCAGCCCGAAGGACTCGCTGCGCGAGGGCACCATCAGCACGTCCGCCGCCCGGTACCACAGCGCCAACTCCCGCTGCGGCACGGGCGGGTGGTGGCGCAGGACGTCCGATACCCCGAGCTCGCGGGCCAGTTCCCAGGCCTCCCCGCGCGGTCCGGCGCCCGAGTTGCCGCCCACCACCGGGACGAGGGTGCGCCGGCGCAGGTGCGGGGCCCGCTCCAGCAGTGCGGCGACCGCGCGCACCATCACGTCGGGTCCCTTGAGGGGCTGGATGCGCCCCGCGTACAGGGGGACGAACGCGTCGGCCGGCAGGCCCAGCCGGGCCCGGGCCCGCACCTTGCCCCGGCCCGGGCCGAAGGTGGCCAGGTCCACGCCCGGCCGGACGATCCGGGTCCGGCGCGCGTCGGCCCCGTACAGCTCGCCCAGCGCCCTCGCCTCGTCGCCGGTGTTGGCGATCAGGCGGTCGGCGGAGCCGACGACCTGGTGCTCGCCGCGGATGCGCAGCTCCGGCTCGGGGGCGTCCCCCTCGGCGAGGGCGGCGTTCTTGACCCGGGCCAGGGTGTGGGCGGTGTGCACGAACGGGATCCGCCAGCCGGCGGCCGCGATGCGCCCCGCCTGGCCGGAGAGCCAGTAGTGCGAGTGGACCAGGTCGTAGCGCCGCTCCTCCTTGAGCAGTGCCAGCGAGAACGGCACCACCAGGGCGGGCATGTCCTCCTTGGGCAGGGGCGCACGCGGTCCGGCCTCCAGGTGGCGCACCCGGACGCCGGGGCCGAGGCCGGCCGGGTCCGGGTGCTCCTCGCCCCGGCAGCGGGTGAACAGGTCCACCTCGACGCCCTGTTCGGCGAGGGCGCGGGCGAGCTGGACCATGTAGACGTTCATGCCGCCCGCGTCCCCGGTGCCGGGCTGGTGCAGCGGTGAGGTGTGGACGCTGAGCATGGCGACGCGCAGGGACACGTGGAGCTCCAACGGGGAGGGGCCGCGTGCGCCCCGCACCGCCGGGTGACCGGCGCGCGGTCACGCGGCGAAGGAGGATGGTCGTCTCACTGTGGTGCGGGTGGTGCGTGCTCCCGGCGTGCCGCCGTGTGGGGGGGGCGGCGGCACGGTCCGGGGGGACCGGGCCGGGCCGGGCCGGTTCAGAAGCCGAAGACCGGACCCGAGGGCGGGGCCAGCCGGGTGCCCGGGGCGGGCGGGACGAGGGCCGCCGCCGAAACCGGGCCGCCCGGCTGCGACGTGAGGGCCGCGGCCAGCCGGTCCGCGCCCTCCGGCATCACCGGCCGCGCCCAGGCGGCGAGCGCCCGGGCCACGGCCAGCTGCGCCGCCAGGGCCGGCAGGTGGCGGCTGTCGGCGGTGGGGCGGTGCGCCTCGTGCGCGTTGACGTGGCCGAAGTCGGCCGCCGAGCGCACCGTCTCGTCGAGCAGGGCGACCGCCCTGCGGGGGTCGAAGGACTCCGGCGCGTACGCGTCGCGCAGGTCCTCCACCCCGCGCAGCAGCCGGCGTTCCAGCACCTCCCAGCCGGAGCCGCCGGGCAGGGCGGCCGGGGCCAGCCCGGCGCACTCCTCCCGGACCGCCGCGAACAGCCGCGACAGCCAGCTGTTCCAGCTCTCGTCGAGCTCACGGCGGGCGGCGGCGAGCCGCTCGGGGTGGAACTCCGTGCGGCGGCCCAGCGGGCGGGCCTGGAGGACGTGCCGGCGCAGCGTGTCCGATCCGTACTCGGTGATCAGGTCCAGGGCCCAGGCCTTCTGGCCGGAGCCCCGGACGAGGGCCTCGTCCCCGACCACGTACGCCTCGTTGACGCAGAAGTGCTGTGGGAGCTTGACGCCCTGGGCGAAGAGCAGGACCGGCAGCAGCACGGCCTGGCAGAAGGCGTGCCCGAAGCCGCAGAAGTGGATGGCCCGTTCGGGCAGGGCCTGGTCCCCGTAGCCGAACAGGTGCATGGCGGCGGCCTCGAAGCAGCCGTCGATGCGGTGCTCGGGGAAGCCGTCGACCGGGACGGGCAGGCCCCACTCCGCCGGGTGGGCCACCGCGATGTCGGGCAGGCCGTCCTCGACGAGGGACTCGCAGAGCGCGGCCAGGCGCGGCGGCAGGCCGGCGGTGGCCCAGTACTCGGCGAGGGCCTCGCGGTGCGGCTCCAGCGGGACGTAGAGGCGGCGGCAGCGCCGGGGCACGGCCGGGGAGCCGCACTGGGCGCAGCGGGGCTCCAGGAGGTCGCCGCCGTCGTTGGGGCGGGCGCACTCGTGGCACATGCCGCCGTCGCTGGAGGCCGCGCAGTGCGGGCAGGTGCCGGTGACGTGGGCGCCGTGGAGCCAGCGTGCGCAGGACTCGCAGTAGGGGGTCAGGCGGGTGCGGGCGGCGATGACGCCCTCGGCGTGCAGGCGCCGGAAGAGGTCCGCGAGCCAGCGTCCGTATCCCTTGTCCTGGCGGGGGCGCACGACGTGGTCGAACTCCACGCCCGAGCGCAGCCAGTCCGAGGTGATCGCGGCCCGGTACCCCTCCGCGACCTCCTCCGGTTTGCGGCCCGCGCGCAGGGCCCGGGCGTGCACGGAGCTGTTGTGGTCGGCGGTGCCCGTGGTGAACAGGACGGGCTCGCCCTCGGCCCTCAGGAAGCGCGACAGGACGTCCGCCGCGACGTAGGGGCCCGCGAGGTGGCCGACGTGGAGTTCGCCGTGGGTGGCCGGCGGGGTCGCGGTGATCCATACGGGGGTGCTCATGGGACCTCCTTGACGTTGTGGTGCGCAGTACGCAGCGGGGCTTGCAACGGGATGAGCGGTCGGGGCGGGCGGGCCGCCGCCCGGCCGCCGGGAAGCCCGGGGTGCCGTACCAGCGTGACAGAGAAACGAACCGTACGGTCTGATATGCGGGTGCGCGTTCACGCCGTTGCGTGGACACGCCAGGAGGTACCGGCCGGTCGGCCGGGTGGTCCCCGGCCCGGCGGCCCCGGTCCCGCAGGCCCGTACGGCCGTTCAGGCGGCGCAGTCCAGCGGGACGCGCATGCCCCGTACCACCTCGGTCCACAGCTCGTGCGCGGCCAGCGCCCACAGCGCGAGCGCGTCGCGCTCCGAGGGGCGTTCCAACTGGCGCGCGAGCAGCGCCCGGACCCGTTCCGGCCGGACCTGTCCGGCCCGCGCCAGCCGCTCGGCGGAGAGCAGTTCGCGTACGGGTTCCAGGAGCGGGCCGCCGGGGGCGATCAGGGCGGCGAGGGGCAGGGCGGCAGGCTGCCGGGCGCGCTGGGCCACGGCCTTGGGCAGCAGCGCGCGCCCGGCCGCCCGCAGGGGCCCCCGGTCCTGCGCGGCGGCGGGCGCGAGGGTGCGGGCGTACGCGGCGACGGCGGGGCGGCAGAAGGGCATCCTGGCCTCGACCGCCCAGGCCATGCCCAGGTGGTCGGCCCGCCGCAGGGGCCCGGCGGGCAGCCGCCAGCGGGTCTCGAAGGCGGCCACGGCGGCCCGCCGGTCGCCGTCCGGGCAGGAGCGCAGTTCCCGCTCGACGCGGTCGGCGGCCGAGCCCTCGTCGGCGATGAAGGCACGGTAGGCGGGCGTGTACAGCCACGCGCGCAGCATCCGGGGCGCGGCGCCCAGCGCGTCGGTGTAGGAGGCGGCCCAGTCCGGTCCGGAGGGCACGCAGGAGGCCGCGTGCAGCCGGGCCGGACCGCCGAACAGCTCGTCGGCGCCGTCCCCGGTGAGCGCGACCGTGTAGCCGGCCTGCCGGACCGCCCGGAAGAGGGCGTACGCGGCGGGGGCGGCGGGGTCCGCATCGGGCTGCCCCAGGTGGCGGGTGGTCCGGGTGAGCAGCGAGGGCAGTTCGGCCGGGTCCAGGGCGATCTCCTGGTGGAGGGTGCGGGCGTGCCGGGCGGTCTGCCGGGCCCGGCCGTGCTCGGCGCCGGGCCACCGGCCGCGCAGGGCGAGGTGGAAGGTGTGCGGTGCGGGCGCCCCGGTCTCCCGCGCGTACTCGGCGGCCAGGGCCGTGACCAGGCCGGACGCGAGGCCGCCGCTGGTGAGGACGCACACCGGCACGTCGGCCCGCGCCAGGCTGCGCACCTCGCGGCGCAGCAGGTCCCCGGCGTCGTCCCGCTCCCCCTCGGGCGTCTGCGCGGGGGGCGGCGGCCCGGGGGGCCTGCGCCGTACGACGGGGGCCCGGCCGGGGCGTACGACGGCGGTCGCGCCGGGCGGCAGGAGACCGATCCCCTCCAGGGCGGTACGGGCGGAGACCGGGGTGCGCAGGCACAGGACGGTGTCGAGGCTGTCCTCGCGCGGAGCGGCCCGCACCCCGTCGAAGGCCAGCAGCGCCGGGATCTCCGAGGCGAAGCGGAACGTGCCGTCCGGGCCCTGGTGGTAGTGCAGGGGCTTCGTCCCGAGCGGGTCGACGGCGAGGACCAGCCGGGGGGCCGCGCGCAGGTCGAGGACGGCGACGGCGAACATCCCGTCGAGCCGCCGCGCGAAGTCCGGCCCGTACTCGGCGTACAGCGCGGGCAGCAGGGTGCCGTCGCAGCGGTCGGGGAACCGGTGTCCGCGGGAGGCGAGTTCGCGGCGCAGCGCCGCGTGGTTGTAGATCTGGCCGTTGAGGACGGCCGTGATGCCCGGCAGGTGCGCGAGCCGGTACGGCTGGCTCCCGCCGCGCGGGTCGGTCACGGCGAGCCGGTCGCAGCCGAGCGACCAGCCGGGCCCGCGCAGCACCCGGTGCTCGTCGGGCCCGCCGTGCCGCTGCCGGGCGGAAACGGCGGCCAGTTCGACCGGGTCCGGGTCGGCCCGTGCGGCCGAGAAGGAGCCGAAGATCCTGCACATGACGGGGCGCCTCCGCTTCCCACGCGCGCGTGGTTCCTGAGCGATGTGGTGCGGTGAAGTCCTCGGGTGGCGTACGGACGACATGTCGCGAGTACGCCAAAGGGGCCGCCTTGCGGCCCACGGTCACGCCCAACAGGCTGACCTCATGGAACACTTCGCGACCCATCACACAGACCGCAGCGCACCGGAATCCCTGCTGGTCGTGGCCGCGCACCCGGACGACATCGAGTTCTGCGTCAGCGGGACGGTCATGCGGTGGATCGCGCAGGGCACACGGCGCGTGACGTACTGCATCGTCACGGACGGCGGCGCCGGCGGCTACGACGAGCGGCTCCCGCGCCAGGCCATGGGCGACCTCCGCCGGGCCGAGCAGGTCCATTCGGCCAAGCGCAGCGGCGTCGACGACGTCCGTTTCCTCGGCTATCCCGACAGTTACGTCGAGCCGAGCGTGGAGCTGCGCCGCGACCTGTGCCGGGTGATCCGGGAGGTCCGCCCGCAGCGGGCCGTCATCCCGAGCCCGGAGATCAACTGGTCCCGCGTGGCCGACCTGCACCCCGACCACCGCGCCGTGGGCGACGCCGCCCTCCGGGCGATCTACCCCGAGGCCCGCAACCCCTTCGCCCACCCGTCCCTGCTCAAGGAGGAGGGACTGGAGCCGTGGATCGTGCCCGAGCTGTGGCTGATGACCGGTCCGACCCCGAACCAGTACGTGGACGTCACGCCGGTCTTCGACCGGAAGGTCGAGGCGCTGCGCATCCACACCTCGCAGACCGCCCACTTCGACGATCTGGCGGGGCTGCTGCGGGAGTGGCTGGGCGAGCACGCGCGGGCGGCGGGGCTGCCCGCGGGGCGGATGGCGGAGGCCTTCCAGGTCGTGCGGATCGAGGGGTGAGGGCCGCCCGGGCCGGGTGCCGGCCCGGGCGCGCCCCTCTGGCTCACCGGTAGACGAGCAGTTCCGCTTCGGTCGCGCCCGCCAGTTCGTAGCGGGTGGCGACCAGGGGACGGCCCGAGTAGATCCGGATCAGGGTCGCCGCGTCGCCGCTGAACCGGGCCGGGGGCCGGCCGTCCACCTCGTTGCCCAGTTCCAGCGCTCCGGTGCGACCGCCGAGTTCGGCGATCAGCCGGGGCGTCTCGCGTCTGCGGCTGGCGGTGCGCAGCAGGGGCAGGGCGAGCGCCAGGCTGTCCCCCGCGTACGCACCGGGCTCCCCCCACGCCTCGCGGACGTCGCCGGCGTGGATCCACTCCCCCAGGGCCACCGTGTCCAGCCGGCCGTCACCTGCGGCGATGACCGGCCCCGCCTCGCTGAACCCGCGCTCCAGTTCGTCGACGATCCGGCCCACCGGCCAGTGTGCGCGCTCGGCGACGTCGGCGGCGTTGGCGGCGGGGAGGAAGACCCCCTCTTCCAGCCGGTCCTCGACGATCCGTACGAGGGCGGCCGCGCAGTGGGCGAGGACCTCCCGGACGGTCCAGCCCGGGCAGGCGGTGCGCAGCCCGTACGCGGCCTCCGGCGTGCGCCGCAACAGCGGTATCAGCGCGTCCCGTTCGGTGCGCAGCAGCAGGTCCGGGAGCCACGGGTCCCGCACGTCGGGGTCGGCTGCGGTGTCCGGAGCGGTCTCCACGATGGTGTCCACGGTGTTCCCGTCGGTCAGTAGCGGTAGTGGTCGGGCTTGTACGGGCCCTCGACCTCGACGCCGATGTACTCGGCCTGCTCCGGGCGCAGCGTGGTGAGCTTGACGCCGAGCGCGTCGAGGTGGAGGCGGGCGACCTTCTCGTCGAGGTGCT
>NZ_JBFBDP010000005.1:0-82628 GCF_040701585.1 Streptomyces sp. NPDC093801
GACGCCTTCCCCCAGTGGCTCCACACCTACAATCACCACCGCGGACACACCGCGCTCGCAGGCAAACCACCCGCCAGCCGCGTCCCCAACCTCACCGGGCAATACAGCTAGGCCGGGCCGCGCCTTTCGGATCGGGCCGTCGCGGGCCCGGCCCAGCCCGGCCCGGAAGGCACGGCCCGGGTTCCGCCTACGCCCCGGCGGGGGTGGCCACCGCGTGGTAGGTGCGGCCGGAGACGGTGTACTCGCCGAGCGGGGTCATGCCGAAGGCGTCGACGTGCACCCGCCAGGAGGGGGCGTTGCCCGCCTCGATGAAGGCCACCAGGGCCTCGGCGCGGCCCGCCGAGGCCTCGACGGCCCGCGCGAACAGGCCCCGGGCCACGCCGTGCCCCCGGAAGCCGGCGTCCACCACCACCGGCCCGTACAGCAGCCACGGCACCTCGCCCAGCGGGCGGCCGCGCCAGACGAGGCCCGCCTGGGCCCGCAGCAGCCCGGTCACCGCCGCCGGCGGGTCGGCCATGTCCGCGGCGACCGACAGCGCGAGCAGCCCGGCGATCCGGCCCTGCCCGTCGTCGGCCACCAGCAGCTCCCCGGCCGCAGCCATGTCCCGCAGGGTGGCGGCGTCGAAGGAGCCCTGGACGAAGCCCTGCGCGGCGCGCTGCTCCTCGGTCAGGGCGTCGTGGTGGTTGGCGGCGAACAGCCGGGCCAGGGCGGGCGCGTCGGCCTCGGTGGCGTATCGGTAGCGCATGGCGCCGATGCTGCCACGGCCCGCCGGCCGGGGGCCCGCGCCGGGGCCCGGGATGTCACCTCGCCGGAGCGGGGGCGGGGCGGGTCAGCCGTTGGTGTTGAGGAAGCCGATGACGACCGCGCCCCACCAGCAGGCCTGGGAGACCAGGGCGGTCACGCCGCCCCAGAGCAGCAGCCCCCGCCCGGCCTCGCCCTCGACGGATCCGAGGCGGCGGCCCAGCAGGCCCGCCTGGAGACCGTTCACGGTGAGGGCCGCGACCAGGCCGAGCTTGGTGAGGGTCAGCGGGGAGTGGATGTCGGGGTGCAGCATCAGTCCGCTGACCACGAGCCCGCCGAGGCCGGCCCAGATCGGCACGTGCAGGCGGGCGGTCGCGGCGACCACCTCGTCCAGGGTGCAGCGGCCGGTGGCCCACAGGACGCCGTAGTAGTCGGCGGAGAGCACCGCGCCGAAGCCGAGGACCAGCGAGGCCAGGTGCGCGAAGAGCGCGGCGGAGTGCATGGCCGCGTCGGCCTGGAGATGGAGGGAGCACCACAGCCCCGCCGCCAGGACGACCAGCGCGCACAGCGCGCCCGCCGCCACGGTCCACCAGGAGTCGTACAGGCGGACGGGGCGGGGCGAGAGTCTGGCTGCGGAGGAGGACATGGCGGTGGGCTCCGGGGTGGGAACGGGCGTACGCGGCACCGTCCGCCGCGTCAAAGCAAGGTAAGGCTCACCTAAAGAATCCCCTCCGTCAATCCCGGTCCAGGGGGCGGAACCGCAGGCCCGCCCCCCGTCCGGGGGCACCGGCGGAGGGCGAGGCGCCAGGGGCCCGGGAGTTGGGCCGGACCCGTTCGGGTCACGGGGGCGCGGCGGTGGCCCGGCGGGGGTGACGAGCGCAACACTGGAGTGGATGCCGCCACCACCCGCCCATCCGATCCGCAGGCCGGAGCGGCCGGGAGGCCGCCGTTTCAAAGGGTGGACGGGGAAGCCACCCGTCCATCAGTTGAAACGGGACATTTCACTCCCCCGTGTCCGGCCGGAATGCCCCAGCGGACGAGCAGAGAGGCCCGTAAGCTCCCGTCATGCAGGTGATCCAGTCAACGAAACTCGCCAATGTCTGCTACGAGATCCGCGGACCCGTCCTCGAAGAGGCGATGCGGCTCGAAGCGGCAGGTCATCGCATCCTCAAGCTCAACACCGGCAACCCCGCGGCCTTCGGTTTCGAGTGCCCGCCGGAGATCCTCGAGGACATGCTCCGCAACCTGGGCAACGCCCACGGCTACGGGGACGCGAAGGGCCTGCTGTCGGCCAGGCGCGCGGTCATGCAGCACTACCAGACCAAGGGCATCGACCTGGACGTCGAGGACATCTACCTCGGCAACGGCGTCTCCGAGCTGATCCAGATGTCGATGCAGGCGCTGCTCGACGACGGCGACGAGGTGCTGGTCCCCGCCCCCGACTACCCGCTGTGGACGGCGTCCGTCAGCCTGGCGGGCGGCACCGCCGTGCACTACCGGTGCGACGAGCAGTCCGACTGGATGCCCGACCTGGCGGACATCGAGCGCAAGATCACCGACCGCACCAAGGCGCTCGTGATCATCAACCCGAACAACCCGACCGGCGCCGTCTACGACGACGAGATGCTGCGGGGCCTGACGGACATCGCGCGCCGCCACAACCTGATCGTCTGCTCGGACGAGATCTACGACCGGATCCTCTACGACGGCGCCACGCACACGAACACCGCGGCCATCGCCCCGGACCTGATGGTCCTCACCTTCAACGGCCTCTCCAAGAACTACCGCGTCGCCGGCTACCGGGCCGGCTGGATGGCGGTCTGCGGCCCCAAGAAGCACGCCTCCTCGTACATCGAGGGCCTGACGATCCTCGCGAACATGCGCCTGTGCGCGAACATGCCCTCGCAGCACGCGGTGGCCACCGCGCTCGGCGGGCGGCAGTCGATCGTCGACCTGGTGCTCCCCGGCGGGCGGCTGCTGGAGCAGCGCGACACGGCGTACGACCTGCTCACGCAGATCCCGGGCGTGACGTGCGTGAAGCCGAAGGGCGCGCTGTACCTGTTCCCGAAGCTGGACCCGGCGGTCTACAAGATCAAGGACGACCGGCAGATGGTCCTGGACCTGCTGCGGGCCGAGAAGATCATGGTCGTGCACGGCACGGGCTTCAACTGGCCCGAACCGGACCACTTCCGCATCGTGACGCTGCCCAACGCCACGGACCTCGCGGACGCCGTGACCCGCATCGGCCGCTTCCTGGACGGCTACGGCCAGCACTGACGGACGGGACGCGGGGGCGCCGTCCCAGACTCCGGATACAGCTCAACTTTAGAACGGATCCAAGGTAGGATGGTCTCCTGACCCCGCAGGAGGCCTCCTCATGTACGAGCCGATCCGTTCCAAGTCGGCCGTCCACGTCGTGGACGGCAACCGCAGCGAACCCCAGTACCCGCACAGCAGCCGGGGCGAAGCCCTCGACATCCAGCTCGCCGGGCACCTCGCGGCCCTGCTGGCCGTCACCGACGAACTCGGCATGGAGGACGGCGGCGCCGCCCGCATCGCGGAGCAGGTGGCCCGCCTGCGCGGGTCCCAGCCGGTACGGGTCTCCTACCCGGCCCTGGCCGACGGCGCCGACACCGCCACCCTGCACCGCCGCGCCCACGACCTCGCCGCCCGCGCCCTCCTCGTCGCCGCCTCCCGCGCCGACACCGCCGTGGCCATCCTCGCCGCCCAGCGCATGGACGCCCACGCCGCCGCCGCCCACCTGGCCGGCGCCCACTGACGGCCCCGGTCCGGGGCCGCGGAGGCTCCGGACCGGGCGCCACGCACCTCCCCCGGCCACCCCCGCGGCGCGGGCCCGGGGGCATGCGGCGGGACCAGCGATCAGGCGAGGTCGTCGGGGGGGCACCTCGCCGGCCATCCGGGCCCGCCACCCATGCGATCGGAGCCTCCCGCACGTATCAGATCGCTACGCGCTTCCCGCTTCTCAGCGTCTGCGGCCCGTCCGGGGCTCGTGCGGCCTCATCCGAGCATGAACCGTCAGCAAGTCGAGTGGAACAGCCCGCCGACGGCTTCGTCCTCCTCCGCCAGCCGGTTGTAGAGGCCTACGGCCTCACGCGTCTCCTCGACGTGCACGGCGACGCCCGCTCCCCGAAGCAGGAGCAGCGTCTCCGGCATCGTCTTCAGCTGCCGGTCCATGCCCTGGCTCAGCACGACGACCGTGCACCCGCGCTCAAGGAGTTCCCGCGCGTCGCCCGGCTGGATCCCCGGCTCGTGGCGAGTCCCGTGCTCGTTCCAGTCCCACGGCTGCCCGCCGCCTGGATACAGCACGAAGTCCTTTCCTGCCGCGAGCCCTTCGATCTCCATCTCCCCCCAGGCGAGATGCGTGATCAGCGGCGATCTTCCCATCGGGCAGTCGCCTTCTCGATCGCCTCGAAGATGTCCGCATCGGTCTCCCGCTGCCAGGCCGGAAGGTCAGACCAGTCGGCGACGTAGCCCGACTTCGGAACGTCGAAGTGCTTGAACATCTGGGCAGTCCAGCAGAGGGCGACGAAGCGGCCCTTCTGCTCCCGGGTCAGCCGGTCCGTCCTGGCATCGCTGAGCTCGATGAACTGACGCACCTGGGCGTAAACCGCCCCTGCGGCCTCGCGCTCCCACTGCGGGGTGTCGTCCCACGGGGTCACGTAACCGGCCTTCGGCTCTCCGGGAAAGTGCCGACGCACCCCCGCGATCCAGGCCTCCCGGAACAGTCGCGCGCCTTCGGCCTGCGCCATGCCAACCCCTTTCGTCACGGTGTGCTCAGCGAGGCGATCTCCGCCCTCAGCCCCGCAACACGGTGGTCACGGCTCAGGGGGCCGAACTCGTCGCACAGGCTTCGGAGTCTACGGGCGATGTATCCCGATGATGAGGCGTGGGCAAGGTCCAGTGCCTCGCGGGTGAACGCCACCACCTGATCGGAATCCCTGCGCTTGACGCCGATCACAGCGAGGTCCGCCAGTACCGCACCTCTTCGACGGTAGGAGTGCCCGAAAGCCAGAGCGCTGTGGTCCAAAGCCTTGGTGAGTACCTCTTCTGCGAGATCGAAACGGCCGAGCTGCACGTACCGCGCACCGCGTTCCTCGGCCAGCCGGGTGCCGTCGAAGCGGAGCCACCCGCCGTTCGCGCTGTCGCCGGCGAGGTGCTGCACCTCTTCGGCGCGCGCAAGGGCCCGCTCGCACCCGGCCAGATCGCCCGAGCCGGCCAGTACCTCCGCCTGTACCGAAGCGACCCAGTGCCGGGTGGACAGGGTGCTGTCGCCGCGGGCAGCCACGCGCTCCGCCGCATGCAGGATGTCTGCTGCTTCGCGGTACTTGCGCTCGGACAGATCCACGTACGCGTGACGGACGAGAGCACACGCCCACAGGTCGTAGGCGTCGGCTTCCTTGCCGACGGATGCCGCAAGGGCATAGGAAGCGGCTGCGTCTGCGTATCGGTTGGCGTCGAAGGCAACCTCGCCGGCCAGTTGGAAGAGGTCGGCCGCCGCGTTGAGGAGCAGGAGCGAATTGCCGCGCCGTTCCCCGGAGAGGGCCTCCTTCAGCGTGGTCAATTGATCGCGGACGACAGGGTGGACCGTCCCTTTGGTCCGGGCGAGTTGGTAGACCTGCCAGAGGTGACCGTTCATGCGGGCGAAGTCGTCCGGGTTGCCCCGGTGCACACCGTCGGCAAGGGCCTCTGCCTCGTCGAGCGGAAGGACGCTCAGCGCACCGCTGACGGTGAGTATGCGGAGGAATTCACGGCGGATCATCTCGTCGGGGTCTCCCACGCTCGGGCGGTCAGTGGATTTCTGCTCCGCGGTCCCCCGCTCTACGGCCTGTGGCGGCGACAGGAGAGCTTCCAGCTCTTGGAGGCTGATGTCCAAGGCGCGTGCCAAGCCGGGCCGCTGACACGGCTGCGGTGTGATCTTGCCGCCTTCCCAGCGCCCGACCGTTGTACGGTCCACGCCAAGCAACTCGGCCAATTTCTCCTGACTGTAACCCAAGGTCTTGCGCCGTTCCGGCAGTCCCATGCGACCTCTTCTTGTGCCTCTGGTCCGTTTGGGACCCCTGCACGGATTTGCATCAAGCCTGCCGCATGACTGCCGTGGAGGTACCCGATTCACTCCGCTTTCCTGAGGTTGTTGCAAGCGCCATGGCTTGCGGAATGCGGAGGTTCAGGCATGGCAACGTCCCACACCGATCGGAGTCACTGCCCCGATGCGCCATGCGACGCATCGGGTATTGCCGGGGCGAGAGCCGCGTGCTCCCCCAGTGCCGAGCTCCTGGATCGCGCGCTCGCCGGTTGGGAGCGCTTCCTCCACACCTTCGAGGCGGCACCGGATGAGTGAGCAGTACGAGTACGTCCCGCACCGCCTTCTCCGCCGCCGCGTTCGCGACATCGCTTCTGGCGTGGAGGGCGTGCTGATGGCCGTGGTCAACGAGAACGTCTCGGACACCGGAACCGAGCGCTGGATGGAACTGGCCTATATCCGGGACAGGTCAAACCGGGAGTTCACCACGGCCGTCGCCAACGTCGTGCCCGCCTACGACCCACCGCACACCCGCGACACGAGTCCCTCGCGGGGGTGAGGGCCGGACCCCGCCGGGGCCCCGGTTCCGGCCTGCATCCGGGGAGGCGGCGGGCTTCTCAGTCGTGCGTGGGCTCCGGTGCCACCGCCGCCACGCCGCACCACGGCGGGGTCGACGGGGGCCAGACCGGGCCGATGGCCTCCGTGCGGGCCGGCGGGGTGTCCGGGGTGAGGCCCGGGAGGCGGGCCAGGGAGCGGGACGTGCGGGCGTCCGGGAGGGACGGGCGGCGGTCGCGGAACTCGACCGTGACCACGTACGAGCCCTGTCCGCCCCGGGCCTCCACCACCGCCAGGACGCGCCGGCTCGCCGGGTCGATGCGGCAGTCGGTGACCCGGACCTCCGGGGGCGGGGCGGACGCGGCCGGCGGGCGGGCCGGGCTGCTGGCCCACACGTACAGGCCCAGCGGGGCGAACACCAGGAGACCGGCCAGGGCGACGAGGCCGACCGCCCAGCCCTGCCATTTCAGTGCCATGCCCCCGATCCTCCCGGTACGGCGGGCACGCCGCCAGCAACCACCCGCTCACACAGCATTTCGAAGCGGGACCGCCTGGACACCGGCCGTTCACCCAACGCCTCGCGGAATGTGGGTTTCCGTGAGCAGGCTGCACCCGTGAGACGCATCCTAGGAATCGCTCTGGCGGTCCTCCTGATAGGCGGCGTGATCGCCGTCGTCGTTCTCGGGGGGAACGCAACAGAGGGCACGGCAACGAAGACCGTGCGCGGCGTCATCGGATCGGAGAAGTCCGAGTTCTTCCGTGATCCCGACGTCGTCAAGGCCCTTGCAGCCAAGGGCTACACCGTGAAGACGGAGACCTCGGGCTCCTGGGCCATGGACCAGCTGGCCCTCAAGGAGTTCGACTTCGCCTTCCCCAGCAGCAGTGAGCCCGCGCAGGAGATCGAGGCCGCGGCCGGGGTGAAGGGGGCGCAGACCGCCAAGCCGTTCTTCTCCCCCCTCGTCGTCATCGCCCGGGCCAACGCGGCCAAGGTCCTCGCGGACAACGGCCTGGTCCGGATGACCGGCAAGAACTCGGGCACCCTCCTGATGGAGCCGTACCTCAAGGCGGCCTCCGAGGACCGGAACTGGCAGCAGCTCACGGGCTCCGCAGGCTACCCGGAGCTGGCCGGGCGGGTCTTCGTCAAGACCACCGACCCCGCCACCTCCAACTCCGGCGCCCTGTTCATCGCCGCCGCCTCCAACGTGGCCAACGGCGGCGCGGTCGTCTCCGACGACGCCGGGATCGCCCGCACCGCGCCGCTCCTGCGCAAGCTGATCCAGGTCCAGGGCGCCCTGGAACCCTCCACCGACGACCCGTTCCGCGCCTTCATCAGCGGCAGCGGCGAGCCCCTGATCCTGGCCTACGAGTCCCAGGTGGCCTCCCTCCTCATGCAGAAGCAGACGAACGCCGAGGTGGGCAGCATGGTCGTGCTCTACCCGGACACCACCGTCAACTCCCCGCACACCTTCGTCCCCCTCAACGAGAAGACGAAGGAGCTCGGCACGCTCCTCGCCACCGACCCGGAGCTCCGCCGGCTCGCCCTGCGCCACGGGTTCCGCCCGCAGGAGGGCGTCGCCGAGTTCACCGCCGCCACCGCGCCCCACGCCGGGTACCTCAACCCGGGCCTGACCGGGATCCGGCAGGTGGGCGCTCCGACCGTCAAGGTGCTGATGGCGCTGGCCGCCCGCGCCAAGGGCCAGGGGGACAACTGATGACCACGTATCCGCTGACGCCGCCCGGGGACGGGGCCGGGAGCCCGCTCGTCCTCACGGCGCCCGAGCCCGTGGCCGCCGTGCAGCGGGAGCAGGCCTCCGGCCTCGTCCCGCTGGACGAGGGCGTGCACGACGAGATGTCCCGCCGGGCCGGCGAGTACGTGGGGCAGCTCGCCGGGATCGACACGCGCTCCCCCGAGTTCGCCGCCCGTATCCACGACATCGCGGCGCTCGGCTCCTCCGACATGCGCACGGCCGCCGACCAGTCCAACCGGATGCTGGAGCGGGCCGTGCGCGCGATCGGCGCGGACGGCGGCGGTGACGCCCAGGCCCGGGTCGCCGGGTCGCTCGTCGAGCTGCGCCGGACCGTCGAGGACCTCGACCCGCAGGCGTCGCTCGTCGAGCTGCGCCGGACCGTCGAGGACCTCGACCCGCAGGCCGCGGCCCCCGCGAAGGGGGCCCGCAGGCTGCTGGCGAAGCTGCCCGGCGGCAACCGGCTGCGCGACCACGTCGCCCGGTACGCCTCCTCCCAGGAGACCCTGAACCGGATCGTCCAGGCGCTGCGCGGCGGCCAGGACGAGCTGCGCCGCGACAACGCGGCCCTGCACACCGAGCGGGCCCGTCTGTGGGAGACCATGGGCAGGCTCCAGGAGTACGCGGTCCTCACCGAGGCCCTGGACGCGGCCGTCGGGGAGCGGATCGCCGAGGCCGGGCGCACCGACCCGGCCCGGGCGGACGCGCTCCGTTCCGACGTGCTGTTCCCGGTCCGCCAGAAGCACCAGGACCTGCTGACCCAGCTGGCCGTCTGCGCCCAGGGCTACCTGGCGATGGACGTGGTCCGGCGCAACAACGACGAGCTGATCAAGGGCGTCGACCGGGCCGCGACCACCACGGTCTCGGCGCTGCGCATCGCCGTGATGCTGGCCTCGGCGCTCGACAGCCAGCGCAAGGTGGTCGAGCAGGTCAACGCCCTGCGCGGGACCACCGAGGAGCTGATCCGGGGGAACGCCGAGATGCTGGCCGGCCAGAGCGGGGAGATCCAGCGGATCGCCGCCGACCCCGCGGTCGGGGCGGAGACCCTGCGCGAGGCCTTCGGCCGGATCTACCAGACCCTCGACGCGATCGACGGCTTCAAGGCCCAGGCCGCCGAGAACATGGCGGCGACGGTCGAGTCCCTGACGGGCGAGCTCCGGGCGGCCTCGGCGTACCTGGCCCGCACCCGCACGCCGAACGCCCTGGAAGGCGGTGACCGATGAAGCGGTACGGACCGGTGGGCGTGCGCCTGCGCAGACGTCTCGCGGCGGCCGTGGCCCTGACGGCGACCCTGCTCGGGGCCTCGGCCTGCACGGACGGGAAGCCGGACGGCGGGAACTCCGCCGGCTCGGGGAAGCCGGCGGCGGAGTACAAGGAGGGCAGGCTGCGCGTCCTGGCCTCCAGCGAGCTCGCCGATATGGAGCCGATCCTCAAGGACGCGAAGGCCGCCACCGGCGTCTCCGTCGACTTCACCTGGTCGGGGACGCTCGACGCGGCCGAGCAGGTGTCCTCGGGCAAGGCGGACGGGAAGTACGACGCGATCTGGCTCTCCTCCGACGACTACCTCCGCCTGCGCCCCGAGGCCGCCGCCCGGCTCGCGAACGAGACCCCGGTGATGTCCTCGCCGGTCGCCCTCGGCGTCCGGCCGGAGGTGCTGGCCCGGCTCGGCTGGAAGCCGCAGGAGGTGACCTGGGCGGCGGTCGAGGAGGCCGTGGCGGCCGGGAAGCTGACGTACGGGATGACGGACCCGGTGCGCTCAAACTCCGGTTTCTCGGCGCTGGTCTCGGTGGCGTCGGGGCTGTCGGGGGCGCAGGCGGCCCTCACCGACGAGGACGTGCAGAAGGCACGGCCCCGTCTGAAGGGCTTCTTCAACGGGCAGAAGCTGACCTCCGGCTCCTCCGGCTGGCTCGCGACGGCCTACGCCCAGCGCGGTGACGTCGACGCCCTCGTGAACTACGAGTCGGTGCTGCTCTCGATGAACAAGGACGCCAAGGCGCCCCTGACGGTCATCCGCCCCAAGGACGGGGTGGTCACGGCCCACTACCCGCTGGCCCTGCTGACCTCCTCGCCCGCCGGGGCCCGCGAGTCGGGCCGGCGGCTGACGGAGTACCTGCGGGGCGACGCGGCGCAGAAGGCCATCACCGAGAGGACCTTCCGCCGTCCCGTGGCGGCCGGGGTGGCGCCGGCCGCCGGGCTGGACGCCGAGAAGCGGCGCGAACTGCCTTTCCCCGGCTCGCGCTCCGTCGCCGACGGGCTGCTGGCCTCGTACGAGAACGAGCTGCGCCGGCCCTCCCGCACGGTGTACGTGCTCGACACCTCCGGTTCGATGGCCGGCGACAACCGCATCGGCCGGCTGCGCGACGCGCTCACGGATCTGACCGGGACGGGGAGTTCGGGTCCCGGGCAGCGGTTCCGGGACCGCGAGGAGGTCACCCTCCTGCCGTTCGGCGACGGGGTGAAGGAGGTGCTGACGCACGTGGTGGAGCCCGGGAACCCGGGGCCGGCCCTGGACGCGATCCGCGGGGACGTGAAGTCCCTGCGCCCCGAGGGGGGCACGGCGGTGTACGGCAGCCTGAAGGCCGCCTACCAGCACCTGGGGCAGGGGAACGCCGACGCGTTCACGTCGATCGTCCTGATGACGGACGGGGAGAGCGGGGACAGGGTGCAGGACTTCGACTCCTTCTACGCCGGACTGCCCGAGGGGCAGAAGCACACTCCGGTCTTTGCGGTCCTGTTCGGGGACTCTGACCGCAAGGAGCTGAGCCACATCACCGAGCTGACGGGTGGCCGGCTCTTCGACGCCACCAACGGGAACGGCTCGCTGGACGGGGCCTTCGAGGAGATCCGTGGCTACCAGTAGGCCTGCGGGCCGGCTGCCGGCGCGGGCACTGGGATATCTGGAGTCGAGGAAGAACCTGGCCGGCAGTGCCTGCGGCCTCGCCGGCCTGGCCCTGACCCTGGCCGGGGCGGCGGGCGCGTACTGGCCGGTGGTGATCGCGGGCCTGTACGGGGCGGGGGCGCTGATCGCCCCGCCCGAGCGGGCGGCCGTGCCGCTGTTCCCGGGCACCGCGGAGCAGTTGGGGGCCGTACGGGAGGACCTGGGCCGGCTGCGGGACTACGTGGCGGAGGTCGAGCTCCCGCCGGCCGCCGGGGGGAAGCTGGGCGAGGTCCTGGACGTGTACGCGGCGCTGCTGGAGCCGGGCTGGGTCACGGACGCCCTCGCGGCCGACCCGGACGCGGTGCACGCGCTGTCGCGGGCGGTCCGGCTGGACGTGCCGGAATGCGTGGACACGTACAACCGGACCCGCTGGTGGACCCGGCTGACGCCGGGCGGGGAGTCGCCGGAGCGGCACCTGGAGCGGCAGCTGTCGGTGCTGTTCGACGAGGCGGAACGCCTGACGGCGGGCCTCCAGGACAGGGAGGCCCGCCGTCAGCAGACGCACACGGCCTACCTCGAGGAGCGCGGGCGCTCCTGAGGGGCGGGACCGACGGCGGCCGGGACAGTGGCTTCCGTCGGCCGGTCAGGCGTGTGCTGCGATGGGAAAGCCTTGGTCGGGGATTCCCACAGCGGTGGGAGAACCTTGGTCGGGGACTCCCACGTTCATGTGGCCTGCGGCATCGGGGCAGGCGTGTCGGGCTCAGCCCAGGCGCTCGACCAGGGCGTGGTACTGCTCCCACAGCTCCTTCGGCGTGTGGTCGCCGTAGGTGTTGAGGTGCTCGGGGACCAGGGCGGCCTCCTCGCGCCACACGTCCTTGTCGACGGTGAGGAGGAAGTCGAGGTCCTCGTCGGAGATGTCGAGGCCGTCGAGGTCCAGGGCGGCCTTGGTCGGCAGGACGCCGATCGCGGTCTCGACGCCCTCGGCGTTGCCGTCGAGGCGGCCGACGATCCACTTCAGGACGCGGCTGTTCTCGCCGAATCCGGGCCACACGAACTTGCCCGCGTCGTTCTTGCGGAACCAGTTCACGTAGTAGATCTTCGGGAGCTTGCTCTGGTCCTTGTCGGCCGCGACCTTGACCCAGTGGGCCATGTAGTCGCCCATGTTGTAGCCGCAGAACGGCAGCATGGCGAACGGGTCGCGGCGCAGCTCGCCGACCTTGCCCTCGGCGGCGGCGGTCTTCTCGGAGGCGATGTTCGATCCGATGAAGACGCCGTGGTTCCAGTCGAAGGACTCGGTGACCAGGGGGACGGCGGAGGCGCGGCGGCCGCCGAAGAGGATCGCGGAGATCGGGACGCCCTTGGGGTCCTCCCACTCGGGGGCGATCGTCGGGCACTGCGACGCCGGAACGGCGAAGCGGGCGTTGGGGTGGGCGGCCGGGGTCTCGGACTCCGGGGTCCACGGGTTGCCGCGCCAGTCGATCAGCTCGGCCGGGGGCTCCTCGGTCATGCCCTCCCACCAGACGTCGCCGCCGTCGGGGGTGAGCGCGACGTTGGTGAAGACGGTGTTGGCGTACATCGTCTTCATGGCGTTGGCGTTGGTGTGCTCGCCGGTGCCCGGGGCGACGCCGAAGAAGCCGGCCTCGGGGTTGATCGCGTAGAGGCGGCCGTCCTCGCCGAAGCGCATCCAGGCGATGTCGTCGCCGATGGTCTCGACCGTCCAGCCGGGGATGGTCGGCTCGAGCATGGCGAGGTTGGTCTTGCCGCAGGCGGACGGGAACGCGGCCGCCACGTACTTGGTCTCGCCCTCGCCGGCCGGCGGGGTGAGCTTGAGGATCAGCATGTGCTCGGCGAGCCAGCCCTCGTCGCGCGCCATGACGGAGGCGATGCGCAGCGCGTAGCACTTCTTGCCGAGCAGGGCGTTGCCGCCGTAGCCGGAGCCGAAGGACCAGATCTCGCGGGTCTCGGGGAAGTGCGAGATGTACTTGGTGGTGTTGCACGGCCACGCGACGTCGGCCTCGCCCTCGGCGAGCGGGGCGCCGAGGGTGTGGACGGCCTTGACGAAGAAGCCGTCGGTGCCGAGCTCGTCGAGGACGGCCTTGCCCATGCGGGTCATGGTGCGCATGGCGACCGCGACGTAGGCGGAGTCGGTGATCTCGACGCCGATCGCGGAGAGCTCGGATCCGAGGGGGCCCATGCAGAAGGGCACGACGTACATCGTGCGGCCCTTCATGGAGCCGCGGAAGATGCCCTCCCGGCCCGCGAAGAGCTCCTTCATCTCGGAAGGGGCCTTCCAGTGGTTGGTCGGGCCCGCGTCCTCCTCCTTCTCGGAGCAGATGAAGGTCCGGTCCTCGACGCGCGCGACGTCGGAGGGGTCGGAGGCGGCGTAGTACGAGTTCGGGCGCTTGGTCTCGTCGAGCTTCTTGAACGTGCCCTTGGCGACGAGCTCCTCGCACAGGCGCTCGTACTCGGCTTCGGAGCCGTCGCACCAGACGACGCGGTCCGGCTGCGTGAGGGCCGCGATCTCGTCGACCCAGGAGATCAGCTCCTGGTGCGTCGTCGGGAGGGAAGGGGTGGGAGCCGCGTTGTCGCGCGCCACGATTGCTCCTTGTTGAGGGGTTTGTTTGGTGTATGCCCCGTGGGGGCCGCGACCCGGACGCTTCGCGCTCCGCTCATCCGGTGTCGACCGCACTCATCTGATCATCCGGTGGATGTGCGCATATGTCCAGGGGGCCTCTCACGTGAGCATCGCCACGTCAGTCAATCTTCCGTAAAGAGGAATAACGGAAACCTACGGACCCGTAGGTAGCATGGCGACCATGACTTCTGACGCCGCTGCCGTAGCGGCCGCACCGGCCGAACGCGCAGTTCCGGAGGCCGAACCGGCCAAGCCGCTGATGCGCGGCTGGCTGCACACCGGAATGTTCCCGGCCGTGGTGGTCGCCGGCCTGGTGCTGATGGCCTTCACCGACTCGACGCGGGCGCGGGTCGCGTGCGGGGTGTACATCCTCACCGCCTGCCTGCTCTTCGGGGTCAGCGCCGTCTACCACCGCGGGACCTGGGGCCCGCGCGGCGAGGCCGTCCTGCGCCGGCTCGACCACGCCAACATCTTCCTGATCATCGCGGGCACCTACACCCCGCTCACCGTCCTGCTGCTGCCGGACTCCACCGGCCGGACCCTGCTGTGGGCGGTGTGGCTCGCCGCGGCGGCCGGCATCGCCTTCCGCGTCTTCTGGGTCGGCGCCCCGCGCTGGCTCTACACCCCCTGCTACATAGCGATGGGCTGGGCCGCCGTCTTCTTCCTGCCGGACTTCCTGCGCACCGGCGGCATCGCGGTCCTGGTGCTGGTGATCGTCGGCGGCCTCCTCTACAGCGCGGGCGGGGTCATCTACGGGATCAAGCGTCCCAACCCCTCGCCCCGCGTCTTCGGCTTCCACGAGGTCTTCCACTCGCTGACGCTGGCGGCCTTCGTCGCGCACTACGTCGGCATCTCGCTGGCCGCCTACTCGCACTGAGCACACCGCCCCGCACGGGCCCGGCCCTCCGCCGGTCCCGTGCGGGGCGGGCGGGGCGCGCCGGGCGGCCGCGGGACGCCGGGCCGCCCGGGCCCGCCGGGCGGCGGGTGGACGTCGAGCAGCCGGGGGACGTCGAGCAACCGGAGGACGCCGGGCGGACCGGTCCGTCAGACCGGCAGGCTCCGGGCGAGGGCGGCCAGCACGGCCCGGGTCTTGGTCTCGCCCGTCGCCGGCGGGACCAGGCCCCGCTCCTTGAGCCCGGCCGCGAGCAGGTCCTGGGCCGCGGCCGCATCACCGAGGTCGGTGCGGACCGACACCTCCAGGAACCGCAGCCCGCCGCGGGTGGTCCACTCCTCGATCGCGACGGACCCGGGCAGCCCGTCCCAGTCCTGCTTCCACTTGACGGCGTGCACCGGCCCCAGCACCGTCAGCGCCCCGAGGTCCTCCCCCTCGGCGCCGGCCGCCTCCAGGAGCTCGCGCTGCGCTTCGACCAGCAGGTCCTCCAGGTCGCCGCCCTCGGCGTCGAGGGCGTCCCCGAACTTCCGCGCGGCCTCCAGCGAGGCGGACAGGACCGGGGTGAACGCGGGGCCGGCCCGGTCCTCCTCGACCCTGAACTCCCAGTGCTCCTCCTCCCGGTCCTCCTGCCAGTCCCCGGGCAGCGGCGGGCAGGGGCGCAGCTTCACGGTCAGGTCCGCCTTGCGCTTGGAGTCCGGACCCTCGTCCGCGTCCCGGCGCAGGCGCAGGATCAGCCCCCGGTCCAGCAGGGGCAGGGAGACCTCTGCGCCGGCCGCGCGGACCGGCCGGTCCCAGAAGTGGATGACCCGGGGCCGCCCCTCCTCCCGGCGCAGTCCCAGGGCGTCGGACGCGGCCCCGGCCTCCGCCCCGGCGAAGCTGATCTTGAGTTCCGCGGCCGCTGCCGCGGGGGTCTGCTTCATGCTGCCGTTATCGCACGGCGGGCCGGGCCCCGCATTCCGGGCGCGTCCTGCGCGTGGGGCCCCGCCGCGGGTGTGCGGCGGGGCCCCGGTCCGTGCGCGGGCGGCCGGGCGGCCGGGCGGCGCAGTCAGCAGGTGTAGCCGTCCCCGTCGGCGTCCAGGCGCTGCGGGTCGCTGCCGTTGACCTTCATCCGCTGCGGGAACCGGTGTGCGGCCAGCCAGTCGCAGCGGCCCGCGGTGGTCTGCGCGACCTCCGCCGGGAAGGCCGTCGGGACGCACACGTTGACCGTCCCGTAGTGCCGGTCGCAGCCGGCCACGGTGGGCGCGACCGGGACGGAGGCCCGCTGCCGCGGGTTCTCCTTCGGTGCGGCCAGGCCGTCCGCGAAGGTGTGCTCGTGCGGGGCGGGCCCCTGCCGGGCGGCGTTCGTGGAGGGCGCCCCGCCCAGGTGGACCCAGGTCGCGACCGAGGGGATGCCGGCCGCGTCGACGCCGAAGAGCATGTACCAGCCCGGTGGCGCCAGGTTGGGGTTGCTGGTGACGTTGAGGTCGATGGTGGTGTTGTTGACCACGGTCATCGGCAGGTCGACGAACCGCTGGTTGGGATCGGAGGAGTGGGTGACCGCCGCCGGGCGGATCAGTTCCGCCTTGGCGATGGGCCGGTCGACGGTGATCCGCTGGGTGTCCCCGTACACCCACTCGGTGTCGATCACCGAAGTGAGCTGCGGGCGCGGCCCCTTGAACAGGTAGGGCGGCGTGTAGATCGACACCGCGTGGTTGTAGGTGCCGTTGCCCGGGTTGTCGCCGACGGACATGACCCGGCCGTCGGGCAGCAGGAACGCGCCCGAGTGGTAGGTCCGCGGGATCGGGTCGGTGGCCAGGCCCGCCTGGTAGGTGTTGGTCCCGGGGTCGAAGAAGGAGGCCTCGAAGACCGGGTCGGCCCGGTCGTGCAGGCCGCCGCCCGTCTCCAGCACCTTGCCGTCGGGCAGCAGTACGGCGGAGACGTACATCTTGCCCTCGGCCCCGGTCTGCGGGCGCTTGCCCGCCCCGGTGTCGACGAGTCCCTGGGGAAGGTCGGGGCCCGCGGTGTAGGCGGGAGCGGGCTTCTTCAGGTCGATGATGTCGGTGATCCGGTTGGCGGCCGGATTGGTCTCGTTGTTGCCGCCGCCGATGGTCAGGACCCGCTGGTCCTGGGCCGGGGGCAGCAGGACGCTCGCGGACTCGTCGCGCTCGTCCTTCCTGCGCAGCCCGGGCACGTCGGTGACCGTGTTGGCGTCGTAGTCGTAGACGGAGGAGCCGGATCCGGCGGTGCCGTTGCCGAAGGTGTGGCTGCCGGAGTAGAAGAGCCGGCCGTCCTGCATGAGGATCATCGAGGGGTACAGGCCCCAGTACGACCAGGTCTGGTTGACCTGGTTCATCGGCAGCCACCTGTTCTGCGCCGCGGAGAACCGCTCCGCGGTGACGTTGCCGGTGGAGTCCTCCTTCAGCCCGCCGAAGGAGATCACGTCGCCGTTGCCGAGGAGGGTCGCGGACGGGTACCAGTGCCCGCCGTTCATGTCGTTCGTCCTCGTGTACGTCTCGGTGGCCGGGTCGAAGACGTACGAGTCCTTCAGCCCCTGGTAGCCGATCCTGCCGTCGGCGGACGGGTAGCCCTTGTTGCCGCTCATCACCAGCACCCGGCCGTCGGCCAGCTGCACGTGCCCGGAGCAGAACATGTCCACCGGGGTCGGGACGGTCCTGACGGTGCCGGCGACGGGATCGTAGACGGCGGAGGTGAAGGTCCCGGCGTTGAACTGGGAGATGTCGTTGCCGGATCCGGCGATCAGCAGCACCTTGCCGTTCTTCAGGACCACGGCGTGCATCGAGCGCACCGGGTTCTGCGTCGCCATCACCTCCCACTTGCCCTTCGTGCACTCCTCGGCGGTGCCCGTGCAGCCGGGCCGGGGCGGGACGGCGCCCACTTCCTCCAGCGCGTAGTCGTCGGTGGTGAGGGTGCCCACGCCGTACACGGACAGCCCCCAGGCGATCTTGTCGGTGTTCGGGGGAACGGCCGGCGTACGGACCTGGGTCCGCGACCAGGCGGCGCTGACCGGCGGGTTCTGCAGGTCGGTCCAGTACTGCCAGCCGGCGGCGGTGTCGTGGCGGAAGACGGTGACCGCCACGTCCGGGGTGTTCGACTTGTACCAGGCGGACAGGTCGTACTGCCGGCCCGGGACGACGGTGGGGGCGCAGGTGGTGTTCTCGGTGACCAGGGCCTTGCGGTCGCCGCTGACCCGGCGGGTGAGCGAGACCTTCACGGCCCGGGTGCCGCTGTGGGCGTCGGGGACGGTGGCGAAGGTGAAGTCGTTGTCGCCCCAGCCCGACTTGGACCAGCACGACGGCATGTCGGAGCCGGGCGCGCCGGCGGTCTCGAAGCCGGGATTGGTGAGCAGGTTGGGTGCTCCGGCCGTGGCCTGCTGCGGGGCGGTGAGCAGCAGGCCTGCGGTCATCGCCCCGACGGCGGCCAGCGCGGCCCTGCGGCCCGCCCTCCGTCGGATCGTCCTTCGCATGCGGTGGTCCTTTCGGTGCGGCTCAACTCCTGGTCGTGGGACGGGTGCGGGCCGCCGCGCGCGGCCCGCGCGGCAGGTAGACGAGGGCTTCGGTGGCGGCGAAGCGCAGGACGAAGGTGGTGACCAGCGCCAGGGCCGTCGCGGGCAGGACGTCGAGGCCGAGCCGGGCGACGAACAGCGCGATCAGCGGGATGCGCAGCAGCAGGTCGGCGTTGGCGAGGAGGGCGAAGCGCCCGACGCGGTCCGCCCAGTGGCGGTGGCGGCGGCGGTCGCGGAAGAGGAGGGTCTCGATGAGGAGGAAGTTCCACAGCACGCCGGCCTGGTTGGCCAGCACCTCGGCGGCCAGGTACTGCATCCCGGCGTGGGTGAGCAGCCACAGCGCGAGGAGGTTGGGGACGAAGCCGGAGAGCCCGATCAGGCCGAAGCCGATCATCCGGGCGAGCGGGCTCGCCGAGCGGAGGGCGGCCAGGTGGGTCAGGAAGCGCAGCCCTTCGCGGGCGGTGGACTTGGACTCGCCCGCGAACCGGTCCTGGAAGACGAAGGGGACCTCGGCGGTCTTCTTCGGCCGGCAGCGGACGGCCAGCTCCAGCAGGATCTTGTAGCCGAGGGGTTTCAGCGCCTCGGCGGTGACGGCCCGGCGGCGCACGGCGAAGAAGCCGCTCATGGGGTCGCTGATGCCGCGCAGGGCGCGCGGGAAGAGCCCCTTGGCCAGCCAGGTAGCGCCGCGCGAGACGGCGACGCGGTAGCCGCCGGCGAGTCCGGCGCGGCTGCCGCCGGGCAGGTAGCGGGAGGCGACGACGAGGTCGGCCCCGGTGCGGTCGCCCGCGCCGACCAGCTCGGGGACCAGGTGCGGCGGGTGCTGGAGGTCGGCGTCCATGACGACGATCCAGTCGGAGCAGGCCCGCGCGATGCCCTCGGCCACGGCTCCGCCCAGGCCGCCCGAGGGGCTGTCGCGGTGCAGGACGGCCACCGGGAACGGGCAGTCGGACGCGGCCTTCTCGATGACGGCCGGGGTGTCGTCGGTGGAGTCGTCGACGAAGAGGACCTCGCAGGGCGGGCCGGCGGGCAGGGCGGAGCGCAGCTGCCGGAGCAGCTCGGCGACGTTGGCGGACTCGTTGAAGGTCGGGATGATCAGGGTGACGCTGCCGGACCTGGAGGACGTCGGCGGAGTGTCGACTTCCGGATCATCCAGGGCATGCGGGGGCCACAGGTCCTCGCTCATGCTGGTTCAGCTCCCACTCTCGCGGTCGGTGCGGCGGATCTCGATACGGTCCTCGCCCGTACCGAAGACGGCGACCGCGGTCGAATGCTCCAGAGCAGCCTTCACGGTGGGCAGGTCCACCGCGTCGCGACGCACGGTGGGCGAGGAGACTACGTAGTCGATGTCCCGCCAGCCGCGCGGCAGGGTCTTGGTGACGGCCGGGTCGAGGTCCGCCTTGTAGAACCAGATGGCGCCCGGTCCGGGTGCAAATCCGTGGTGAACGGCATCGAGCCAGAGCGCGTCGTCGACGAGGACCCGGGTGTTCGCCGGGTCGGGCACCTCGCGGCCCAGCCAGGCGGCGGCCTGCCGGTAGGGGGCGTTGGCGTCGGCGGTCAGGGCGGTGCGGTCGCCCGCGTACCAGCGCGGCAGCACGTACGCGGCCGCCGCGAGGGCGAGTACGCCGACCAGCGCCCGGCGCGCGTACACCAGCGGCCGCCGCTCTCCGGGGCCGCGGCGCCGGCGCAGGACGGCGTGGGTGACGCTGGCCGCGGCGGCGGCCAGGACCAGGGCGAGGAAGGGCAGGGCCTGGATCACGTACATCGCGGGGAGGTAGCCGGAGGGCCGCATCGCGACCGCGGCCAGGATCACGGCGGCCAGCGCCGGGCCCGCGAGCGCCCGGGCGGTGACCGACCACCGGTGCGTGGCCAGCAGCAGGACGGCGCCGGCCAGGCCGCCGAGCGGCAGCACGGTGTCGTAGTACAGCCAGGACCGCAGGACGCCGTGGGACCCGGAGCCGGGGTCGAGGATGAAGCCGGAGCCGGGTCGGCTCATCTGGTAGGTGATGCCGTCGATGAGCGAGACGTGCCCGGCGCCCGGGAGCAGCTCGTTGTTGAGCAGGGCGTACAGCGGGTACGAGAGGCCGATCAGCGCACAGGCGGTGATGGCCCCGGTGACGGCGAACTTGCGGGTGTCGCGATGGCTGTGGCGCCACATCGTCACCAGCAGCGCCGGGAGCACCACCAGCATCGTCTCCTTGGTCAGGACTGCGGTGGCGGCCGCCAGCCCCGAGCCGAAGTGGTGCCACAGGTGCCGGCTGGGGGACGCGGCGAGGCAGAAGGCCAGCAGCATCCACACGACGGCGAGGTTGTCGAGGAAGATCTCCCGCTGGAGCACCACGGAGAGCGGGGACAGCCCGAACAGCCCCATCGCGAGCCCGGCCGCCCAGCGCGGCAGCCACAGCCGGCGCGCCAGCACGTAGATCAGTACGGAGCCGGCCGCGGAGACGGCGAGCATCGAGAACCGCATCGGCGCGACCGTCATCCCGTCGGGCACGAGGAGGGACGGCAGCCAGGTCAGACCGGCGACCTGTATCCAGCCGAGCGGCGGATGGTCGTACCAGTACGTGTAGTGCGCCAGGCCCTCGCCCTGCTGGACCGCCCACGCCTGGGCGAGGTAGGTGCCCTCGTCGTCGCTCAGGGTCGGGAAGTGGGTGATGTTCCAGCCCTGGACGAGGACGATCACGAGCAGCAGGGCCCCGCAGAGGACCAGGTCGGGGCGCGAGGAGTGGAAGCGGACCGGCGGGCGGGCGGGGACGGCCGGCCGGACGCCGGGGCGGTCGCCGGTACCGCCGCCGCCCTCGGACCCGTCCGGTCCTGCGGGGCGGCGGGAGCCGGGGAGGTCGCGTACGGGCAGGAGCTGCGCGGTGGCGTTCGCGGCGGCCGGGTCCGCGGGCTGGGGATCAGTGGCCGTGGGCACGGTGGCGGTCACCGGTGGGCGTCCTCTCGGATCGGGGCGCAGGAGTGCGGGGCGCCGGCGGAGGCGGCGTTCTCCAGGTGGGCGCCCGTGTGGCTGGTCAGCTCCCACTCGTTGCGGCCGCGCTGCTCGCGCCAGACCGCCCGGATCGCGGCGCCCGCCAGCATCACCTGGTAGAAGGGCCCGCCGACGATCAGCTTGAGGTAGTGCACGAAGCGCACGCGCAGCCCGTACTGGCGGCCGAAGTCGTGCAGGCCGACGATCTCGAAGACGAAGGTCACCATCGCCGTGATCAGGGGCAGGAAGGTGATGATCGCGACCCCGACGGGCACGTCGAGGAAGACCGCCACGGCGAAGTTGACCGGGATGATCACCCCGGAGGCCGCCTGCAGGAACGGGGTCATCAGCGTGTAGCGCGCGAGCCAGCGCTGGCCCCGGCCGGGCAGCTGCTGCCAGTCCTTCTTCCGGTAGACCTGCAGGAAGCCCTGGTTCCAGCGGGTGCGCTGCTTGAGCAGGCCCATCAGCGAGCCCGGGGTCTCCTCGCGGGTGACCATGTCGGAGTCGTACGCGACGACCACCTTCTTGCCGACCGAGGAGAGCCGTACGCCCAGGTCGCAGTCCTCGGCCAGGCAGTTCTGGTCCCAGCCGCCGGCCTCGCGCAGCACCGCGGTCCGGACGAAGACGGTGTTCCCGCCGAGCGGGATGAAGCCCTTCTCGGCGTGCAGGTGGAGCCGTGAGCGGAACCAGAAGAAGTACTCCAGGCAGTTGCGCAGGCTGTACCAACTGGAGTGGAAGTTGATGAGCTGGACGCCGCCCTGGACCACGTCGGCGCCGGTGGCGCGGAAGGCGTGGTCGACGTGGGAGAGCAGCTCGGGGTGGACCTGGTCCTCGGCGTCGAAGACCCCGACGATGTCGCCCCGGCAGTGCGGGAGGGCGGTGTTGAGGGCCTTCGGCTTGTTCTTGGTCTCGTTGTGGTCGACCACGACCCGCACCCGCTCGGGCGCGCGGATAGCCGCCCGGTCGGCGACGGCGGCGGTCTCCGGGTCGTCGTGGCCGACGACCACGAGGATCTCGTAGGCGGTGTGGCTCGACTCCAGGAGCCGGTCGACGGTGTGCTCCAGCACGGCCTGCTCGTGGCGGGCCGGCAACAGGAGCGAGAAGGCCAGCCGGTCCCCGCCGTCGGGGCGGTCGAAGCGCGTCGAGGCCAGCGTCTCCGGTGTGCGCCAGGCGTGCATCTGCCACCACAAGGTGAAGGCGGCCATCCAGAAGAGCGCAAAGGAAATGGAGCAGATGACAACAGAGGTGAACAAACCGTCCCCCACAGACATGCCGCAACCCCAGGCGGCGACCGGCAAACCCCCCGGAGACCCTGCGCGGGCCCCCCGGCCCGCCGTCTCCGCGTACCCCCTCGTGCGCACCCCCCCGGTGCGCGTCTCGGTGACTCCCGGAGACACGAGACTAGGCAGCACATGTGAAGCTCAGGCACCGACTGGTTAAAAACCACATTTCCGAGTTGACCCACTGCAACCGGAATTGACGCTACTCCACCCGTTTCAGTGATGAACCACACCCAACTGATCCGCCAGCTCGACCAGTTCGGTCGTAGGCCGCGCGCAGACGAAGTGCCGGCACACGTACGCCGTCGGGAGGTCGCGCACGAGTGTGCGCTCGGCCAGGAGGGGGAACTCCCCTCCGCTCCCGTCCGCCGCGCGCGGCAGCCCGACCGCCACGACCGCCCCGGGAGCAGTCCCCAGCAGCGCGGTGCGGTGCAGGGCCGCCGTCGCCGGGTCCTCCGGGTGCCCGACCACCGCAACCTCGCGGGGCCCGTCGACGAGCGCCTCCGCCACGGCCAGCCCGTGCCCGATGAACCGCGGGGCCCGCGGCCCGAGGGCCTGCACCACGGCGAGCGCCCGCTCGGCCGCCTCACGGTGCGGCCGCGAACCGGTGTGCGCGGCGTACGAGAGCAGCGCGCCGGCGGCGGCCGTCCAGCCGGACGGGGCGGCGGTGTCGGTGGGGTCCTGGGGGCGGCGGATCAGCCGCTCGGCGTCGTGCGCGGTGTCGTACAGGGAGCCGTCCTCGGCGGTGAAGCCGGCCAGCACGAGATCGACCAGGAACCCGGCGAACTCCAGCCAGACCCCCTCCCCCGTGACGGCGGCCAGGGTCAGGAACCCCTCGGCGACGTCCCCGTAGTCCTCCAGCACCCCCGCGTTCGCCCCGACCCGCCCGTCCCTGCTGGTCCGTGCCAGCCGGGCCGTACCGTCCATGTGCACCCGCACCAGCAGGTCGGCGGCCTCCACGGCCCGCTCGACCAGGTCCGGCCGCCCGAAGAAGGCCCCGCACTCGGCGAGGGCCGCGATGGCCAGCCCGTTCCAGGCGGCGACGACCTTGTCGTCCCGCCCGGGCGCGGGCCGCAGCCCGCGCGCCGCGAGCAGCCGCTCCCTGATCGACGCCAGCCGGCCGGCCTCCACCACGGGCCCGTCCTGCGGGAGTTGCAGCACCGACTTCCCGTGCTCGAAGGTCCCCTCCTCGGTGACCCCGAAGTACGCGGCGGCCAGCTCCCCGTCCGCCTCCCCGAGCACCTCCGCCAACTCCCCCGGAGTCCACGCGTAGTACGCCCCCTCGACGTGGCGCCCGCTCCCCGCCTCCTCGCTGTCGGCGTCGAGCGCGGAGGCGAACCCGCCCTCCCGCGTCCGCAGTTCGCGCACCATGAAGTCGGCGGTCTCCAGCGCGACCCGCCGCGCGAGGTCCGACCCGGTGGCCCGCCACAGGTGCGCGTACACCCGGCAGAGCAGCGCGTTGTCGTAGAGCATCTTCTCGAAGTGGGGTACCAAAGACCCACCTGGTCGCGGCGTGAGCACGTACCGGTGGAATCCGCCCCCCACCTGGTCGTACAAGCTCGAACGGGCCATCGCGCCGCACAGACCTTCCGCCATCTCCAACGCCGCCACGGAACCGGCCCGCGCGTGGTGGCGCAACAGAAACTCGATCACCATCGACGGCGGAAACTTGGTGTCTCCCTTGAACCAGCCGCTCGCGGGATCGACGTCCCGGGTCAGCTGGAGGAGCGCCACGGCCTGAGTCTCCTCAGTGGGGGCCCCGGCGTCCCCGGTGCTCAGCTCCCGCTCGGCAAGGTCCCGAGCGATCCTCCCCGCGACTTCTCCCACCTCATCCCGTCGGCTCGTCCAGGCGTTGTGCACGCCTTCGAGGACCTGACGGAAGGACGGCATGCCGTGGCGTGCCTCGGGCGGGAAGTAGGTGCCGAAGTAGAAGGGTTTCCCGTCCGGGGTCATGAACACGGACATGGGCCAGCCGCCCTGTCCGGTGGCCGCCTGCACCGCCTCCATGTAGACGGCGTCCACGTCGGGCCGCTCCTCACGGTCCACCTTGACAGACACGAAGTGCTCGTTCATGTACGCAGCGGTGTCGTCGTCCTCGAAGGACTCGTGCGCCATGACGTGACACCAGTGACAGGCGCTGTAGCCGACGCTCAACAGCACGGGAACATCGCGCCGCCGGGCTTCTTCGAACGCGCCGGCCTCCCATGGCCACCAGTCGACGGGGTTGTCCGCGTGCTGGAGGAGGTACGGGGACGTGGCCTGGGCAAGTCGGTTGGGCATGCCCCCATCCTTGCGCACCGGCCTTCGCCCCGCCCATACGCCACAGGGTCAGACAGTGTTTGTGGTTCGCGTGGAACGGGACTGGAGGTCAGGCGGTTGTGTCCTTCTTCGACAGCCAGTCGAACTCCAGCCGTTCCAAGATCGGGGTGTGGTCGCCCTGCCGCGCTGCGGCCTTGACCGTGATGCCCTTCTTCCCCAGGGCGCACTTCAGGAGCATCCGCTTGTCCACCATGTCCGCCGCTTCCCACGCCTCACGCAGGGTGTCGAACCGAGTGAGGGGCGATAGGTCCGCCTCCGCATCCAGAGCCTCAAGGATCGCGGCACTGCCCTCGATCACGGCGCGCTGCCCTTCGCTCAGCTCCTCGAAGCGCTCTTCGTCCATCTTCCCGTACACGTAGAAGTCGTCTTCGAGCTTCTTCACACGCCGCTGAGCCGCCTCGAGGGCCTTCTGGGCCTCGACCTTCTTCACCTGCGTTTCGGGGTCCGCGAAGGCGATCCACCGGCGGGCTATCTCGGTGATCACCGGGTCACCGGGCTCAAGGGCGGTGATGTGGTGGATCCAAGCCTGTCCAACCGCATGGTCGATACGGCCGGCGAGGGTCACGACTCCTTCGCAGATGGACCTGCCCCGTGTCTGCCGGACCTCACACCGGTAGCGTCCGCCACGGTGACTCATCGGGCCGCCACACGATTCGAGCTCCCCCGTGCCCTTCTTGTCCCGTAGCCGTCCGCACCGGTAGCTCCCGGTACCCAGGTACTTCGCCTCCGGCTTCCCCTTCGCCCACCGTTCATCGGTCCGCCCGGCAATGAGCGCCTTGATCATGAACCACTCGCCCGGCGTCACCACTCCTGTGCCGCACATGATGGCTTCGCCCCTCTCGTCGCGCAGCGGCTCGCCGTACCCCTCCCAACGGTCCAAGGGGTTGCCGTGCTCGTCCGTCTTGCGCCGCCGGACCGGGACCATGCCCGCGAAGAGCGGGGACTGAGCCAGCTTGCTCACCGTCGTGGGCGACCACGTGGCACCGCTCCGGGTCCGGTGACCCTCCTCGTTGAGTCGGTGGGCCGTGTCCTTCGTCGTCTTCTTGTCCAGCAAGAGATCCGCCAGCCTGCGAGCCGTGCCGTATTCATCGGGATGGGGTTCGACCTTGCCGCTTCCGGGGGCGCTGTAGAGACCGAACGGCGGCCTGCCCGTTCCCCTCCGGCCTTCCGCCTTGTGCGAGTCGTGGCCGATCTTCACGCGCTTCGCCACGTCCTTCGCTTCCTCCCTGGCGCGTTCGCTCAGGATCGCGAAGACCATGCGGCCCCCCTTTGACGAGTCCAGCCCTTCGGATACGGAGACGAGCCGCGATTGCCTGCGTTCGAACTCGTCGAGCATCCGGCCCACCGCCCCCATGCCGCGCCGGTCGAAGCGGTCCGTCTTCCACACGCCGAGCGTCTTGGCCTTGCCGTCCATGACCGCTTGCGTGGCCTTCTCGAACTCCCTGCGCCGCACGTAGGCCTTGGAAGCCGAAAGCTGTTCGAACCAGACATGCCGGATCTGGAGCCTGTTCGCCTGCGCCCAGCGCACCACGTCTCGCAGATGGCCCCGCAGCGTGGCCAGGTCTTCCGTCTTGTTGCTACGCCGCAGGTAGGCATCCATGAGGCCGGACGGGTCCGCAGTCGCGGGCTTGTCCAATCCCAGGGTTTCCAGTTCCTCAAGGCCGAGCCCCAACCCGACGAGCGTGGCGTGGTCCTCGCGCATGACACCCTCCCCTGTTCTAGAGGAAAGGGTAGGGAGGCAATGGACCGTGTACCGCCGCTTTCCCGAAATGCAGCACGGTCCAACGCCGTTCCACGAAGTACCGCGCGGTCCTCACATCCCGTACGCCTTCGAGCACCTGCACGAGGAGGACACACGGCCCATCCCGCCCCACGGCCCGCCGTCCGCACCGGCGGCGTACGGTGACGCGCGGGCAGCGGCCTGCGGGCGGCGACGGGCCCGCACCCCGGGCAGGGCATGCATATATGCGCGGTGTTGGTCGTTCTGGGCTCAACTCCCTCTGATCTAGCTCAGATTGCCTCGCGCTGCGGGGCGTACCGCAGGACACTTGGCGCACGTTTGCGGAGCTCTGCGAGGAGGATGCCGATGCGGGACAGCCATCGTGTCGAGGCCGAGCGCGTGCTGGGCCGGGCCGTCGGGGAGGAGGTCCGGCGGGCGGGGGGCGGGGTGGATGCGCAGGTGCTGCTCGCGCGGGGGCGGGAGGCGCTCGACGGGCTGGCCGGGGTGGCGGAGGAGGAGTACGCCGCGTACGTGGCCGCCCTGGACGAGGCCGCCGCCGGGGAGCAGTCGCTCGGCGAGGCCTTCCGGCGGACCGGCAGCGGGACCGCCCTGCTGGTGACGGCCGTCGCCGCGGCGGCCGCCGCCGGGGCGGACATGGCCTTCGGGGTGGACGCCGGTACGGCGCTCAGCGCGGGCATCGTCGTGGGCGCGGCGGGGGCCGCGACCGCGGTGGCCCGGGCGGCGGCGGTGCACGTGCCGGCGGCGAACCGGCGGGCCGGGGCCGCGGGGCGCCCGGGCGGACCGGAGCAGTTGAGGCTGAAGTGGCTGACGGCGCTGGAGGTGCGCGGGATCCGGCCCTTCCTGGAGCAGGAGCGGGCCGTGGCGGCGGCGACCACTGCGGCCGCCGCCACCGTGGTGCGGGGTCCCGTGCGCGGCGAGGTCCAGCCGGCCGTGCCGCCGCAGCTGCGCGGTACGGACCGGAGTGCGCAGGCGCGGCGGCGGCGCATGCTGGAGCAGTCGTTCGGGCAGCTGCCGGACACCGACGCCCTGTTCACCGGGCGGCGGGCGGAGCTGGAGCGGATCGCGCAGTGGGTGCGGACGGCGAGGGCCAGTACCGAGACCCGGCCGGTGGTGGTCGTGCTGCACGGCGAGCCGGGGGTGGGGCGCACGGCGCTGGCGCTGCGGGCGGCGCACGGTCTGCGGGACCAGTTCCGGGGGGCCTGCGTGGTGGACCTGCGCGGCGGGGCCCCGGCCGCGGGCGAGGCCCCGCTGTCGACGCGGGAGGCGCTGCTGCACCTGCTGAACCGGCTCGGGGCCCCGCGCGAGCAGCTGCTGTTCCGGGAGGGGGCTTCGGCCGAGCAGCAGGTGCGCCGGCTCGGGGAGCTGTACCACCAGCACCTCCAGGGGCTGCCGGTGACGGTGGTGCTGGACGACGCGGTGGATCCGGAGCAGGTGCGGGCACTGGTGCCGGAGCGCTCCGAGAGCCTGGTGCTCGTCACGGCGCGGGAGCCGCTGGAGCTGCCCGCGGACCTGGGGGCGTGGGTGCACCAGCTGCCGGTGGTGCGTCTGGCGGAGCCGGAGGCGGCCGAGGTGCTGCGGGCCGGGGCGCGGGCGGCGGGCGAGGCGGCGCCGGGGCCGGCGGCGGAGGCGGGGCTGCTGGAGCTGGCGGCGGGGCTGCCGCTGGCGCTGCGGGTGCTGGCCCCGCTGGGGTCGGCGCGGGCCTCGGACGGGGGCGGCGGCGGTGCGCTGGAGCAGGCGCTGGAGCTGGCCTACGTACGTCTGCCCGAGGAGCGGCGGCGGCTGCTGCGCCGGCTGACGCTGGCCGGGTGGGCCTCGCTGGGCGCGGCCGCGGCGGCGGCGCTGGCGGACGCGGAGCGGGTGGAGGCCGGGCGGCTGCTGGGCGAGCTGGCGCGGGCGGGTCTGCTGGACCTCGTCCGGGGGGAGCGGTACCGGATGCACGACGCGGTGCGCGCGTACGCGGCGGCGCGGCTGGCGGCGGACGAGGACCGGGTGGAGGCGGCGGCCGCGCACGAGCGGCTGATCCGGGACTACGCGCGGCTGGCGGACTCGGTGATCCGGATGGTCGACGGGAAGATGTCGACCCGGGCGAACCGGTTCGGGGGGCACGGGTTCGCCTCGCTGGACGCGGCGCTGCGCTGGCTGGACGAGGAGTCGAGCTTCATCACGGCGGCGCTGCGGCAGTCGGAGGGGGTGGACCAGCAGGCGGTGCTGGACCTGCTGGGGGCGCTGTGCGACTTCTGCCTGCTGCGCGGGGACCTGTACCGGCTGGGTGAGATCAACGAGCTGACGCGGGCGGTGGACCAGGGGCGGCTGAACCGTTCGGTGCAGTGGCGTACGGGTATCGCGGCGCGCCAGCTGGGCGAGCTGGACAAGTCGCGGACGACGCTGACCTCGCTGGTGGACCAGTACAAGGAGGCCCGGCAGGAGGCGGGTGCGGCGATGGCGCTGCTGTCGCTGGGCATCACCCTGCACCACCAGGGCAATCTGCCGGAGGCGGCGGCGCGGATCCGGGAGGCGCTGGTGCTCCAGGAGCCGGAGGAGCTGGCGGGCGACCGGGCGTGGTCGCTGCACGCGCTGGGGGCGGTCGAGCGGGACCGGGGGCGCCTGGCGGAGGCGGCGGCGCTGCTGGAGCGGTCGCTGGCGCTGCACCGGGAGAGCGAGAGCATGCACGGGGAGGCCTGGGCGCACTTCCAGCTGGGGCAGGTGCACCTGCGGGTGGGCGACGTGGCGCGGGCGGAGGAGGAGCTGCTGCTGGCGCTCGGCCTGTACGGGCGGACGCGCGACGACCGGGGTGAGGCGTGGGCGCTGACCCAGCTGGGCCGGGCCCGGGTGATCGCCGGGGACCCGGGGACGGCGCTGGAGCGGCTGCGGGACGCGCTGGCCCGGCACCGGCTGGCGGAGGACGCGCGGGGCGAGGCGTGGACGCTGTACTACCTGGGGCAGGCGCTGGAGGAGGACGGCGGGCTGGACCGGGCGGTGCGGGAGCTGGAGCGGGCCCGGACGATGTTCTCGCGGATGCGGGACGTGTACGGGCTGGCGCACGCCCGCTACCACTCGGGGCGGGTGACGCGCGACCTGCGGGCGGCGCAGACGGGCAACCTGCGCAACTCCGGGTTCGCGCGGCAGCTGCTGGTGGACGCGCGGGCCGACTTCCGGCGGATCGGGCTGGCCCACGGGGAGGGCTGGACCTGCCTGGAGCTGGCGGTGGTGGACGCGGGGAACGGGCGGGTGCCGCAGGCCCTGGCGCTGTGCGAGGAGGCGGCGGGGCTGTTCGGCTCGTACGGGGACCGGCGCGGGGAGGACTGGGCGCGCTTCCTGCGCTGCACGCTGTTGCCGTACGCGGCGCCGGGGGCGGAGGGGGCCCGGGCGGAGCTCGCCCGGCTGGCGCGGGGCGGGGCGGAGCTGCGGGGGGAGCGGCTGGAGGAGTGCGTGGAGGCGTACGGGGCGGTCCTGGCGCGGGGCGTGGATCCGGCGGAGGGCTGGCAGGCCTGGCGCCTGGGCCTGGTACCGGACCTGCGCACACGGGAGGTCATGGGGGTGGCGCTGCCGGCGCCGTCGGCCTGAACCCCGGCCCGGCGGGCGGTCCGCCCCCGGGCCCCCGGGTGGCGAGCCGGCCTCACGGCGGGCACCACCCGCGGACACGGACGCTGCCGTCCGACGCGGGCACCGCCCACCGACACGGGCAGCGCTCACCGGTGTGAGCGCCGCTCTGTCGGCGCTCCCGCGCCCCGGGACGCGGGAGCGCCCCGGCCCGCCGGGGGCCGGCGGGGCGGGGTGTCCGCCCGTCGGGCGGGGTCAGGCCTTGGAGCCCTCGGCGGTCGCGGCCGGGGTCGCGGCGGCGGGCTCCGGGGCCTCCTCGAAGTCCACCCGGTTCATGTGCTTGCTCATCGACTTCATCAGGCCCCACACGCCGAGGGCGAGGGCGGCGAACACGATGAACCCGAGGAGGCCCGGGGTCACCTTGTTCTTGTCGAAGGTGTCGGCGGCCAGTGGAACGAGCTGGGTGACTGCTGCCTGCATAGCGCTCATGGCTACGCATTCTCCCGGATGCCCGCGAAGAGGTCGGACTCGGGGAGGGAAGTGTCGACGAGCGACTTCGCCAGCTCGTACTCCTCCGTGGGCCAGACCTCCTTCTGGATCTCCATCGGGACGCGGAACCAGCCGCCGTCCGGGTCGATCTGCGTGGCGTGCGCGATGAGGGCCTTGTCGCGGATCTCGAAGAAGTCCGAGCAGGGGACGTGCGTGGTCAGGGTCCGCTCCTTGCGCTCGAACTCCTTCCACCGCTCCAGCCACTCGCCGTACGGGGACTCCAGGCCGCGCGCGAGGAGCGCCTCGTGCAGGGCGATGGTGCGCGGCTTGTTGAAGCCCTGGTTGTAGTAGAGCTTCTGCGGCTGGTGGGCGGCGCCGTACTCGGCCTCGGGGAACTTGTCGGTGTCGGCCGCGCCGTCGAAGGCCACCATCGTGATCTTGTGCGTCATGATGTGGTCGGGGTGCGGGTAGCCGCCGTTCTCGTCGTACGTGGTGATGACCTGCGGCTTGAAGGCGCGGATCTTCTTCACCAGCTCGCCGGCGGCCTCCTCGACGTCCGCGAGGGCGAAGCAGCCCTCGGGCAGCGGCGGCAGCGGGTCGCCCTCGGGCAGGCCGGAGTCGACGTAGCCGAGCCATTCCTGCTCGACGCCGAGGATCTCGCGCGCCTCGTCCATCTCCTTGGCGCGGACCTCGTGGATGTTCTCCTCGATGTACTTGTCCCCCTGGAGCTTGGGGTTCAGTACGGAGCCGCGCTCACCGCCGGTGCAGGTCACCACCAGTACGGGCACGCCTTCGGACACGTACTTGGCCATCGTGGCCGCGCCCTTGCTCGACTCGTCGTCGGGGTGGGCGTGCACGGCCATCAGTCGAAGCTGCTCGGTCAAGACAGGATCCTCTGTGATTCGGCGCGACGGTCAACCTCTATATTGACCGAATCGGGGGACGGAAAATTCCTGGGTGCCTCACCCTCCCCAGCGAGAGGAATCGATCATGAGCGCGGTGCGCGAAGGGCTCCCGGAAGGCCGTTACGGCCGGTCTGCGGACGAGCGTGCGGACCGGAAGCTCAAGATCGTCGGGTCGGTGCTCGGGGTCGGCCTGCTGGCCCTCGTCGGATGGATCGGCTGGGACTACGTCGGCGGGCAGAGCGTCAGCGCCGAGGTCATCAAGTTCCAGATCGTCTCCGACACCGAGGTGAAGGTGCACCTGGAGGTCCGCAAGGACGCCTCCGTCACCGGCGTCTGCACCCTCGACTCCCAGGACGCGGACCACAGCGAGGTCGGCCGGGCGGACTTCACCTTCCCGCAGAAGGAGAAGCGCATCGACGAGGTGGTCACCCTGAAGACCACGGCCCGCGCCACCATGGTCGAGCTGGTCGGCTGCCAGGCCTCGGGCACCGCCCGCTGAGGCCCGCCGCGGCGCCCGCCGGCCGGGTGCCGGTGCGCCGCCCGCCGGCCCGGTGCGCCGCCCGGGGGGCCGACACGCCGCAGCCGTTTCCGACACCGCGCGACCGTCCGGACACGCAACGCGACCGTCCGGGGGTGCGATGACACACTTCATACACATCGTGTCCTCCCCCTTTTCTTCCCGAATTGTTAGGCTCGTGGTTTCGCCCGCCGCTGGCGGCTATGTAGTCCCCTGTACCGACGAGGAGCACCCGTGACCCAGACGAGCGAGAGCGTCACCTGGCTGACCCAGGCGGCGTACGACCAGCTGAAGGCCGAGCTGGACTACCTCTCTGGTCCCGCACGCACGGAGATCGCCATGAAGATCGCGGCTGCCCGCGAGGAGGGCGACCTGCGTGAGAACGGCGGCTACCACGCGGCCAAGGAGGAGCAGGGCAAGCAGGAGCTCCGCGTCCGCCAGCTCACCCAGCTCCTGGAGAACGCGAAGGTCGGCACCGCCCCCACCTCCGCCGAGGGCGAGGTGGCCCCGGGCATGCTCGTGACCATCGCGTTCGACGGAGACGAGGACGACACGCTGGAGTTCCTGCTGGCCTCCCGCGAGTACGCCTCCGACGACTTCGAGACCTACTCCCCCCAGTCCCCGCTGGGCGCGGGCGTGCTGGGCAAGCAGGTCGGCGAGGACGCCCAGTACGAGCTGCCGAACGGCAAGAAGGCCACGGTCAAGGTCATGGCGGTCAAGCCCTTCAACGGCTGACCGTCCCCTTCACCGGAACGTACCGCGGGGCCCCGCCGGACCAGGTCCGGCGGGGCCCCGCGCGTTCAGCCCATCACCCGGTAGCCGGCGGCGTGCAGGGTGCGGGCGACCTCCTTGCAGTGCTCGGGCCCCTTCGTCTCCAGGTGCAGCTCCACCTCCACCTCGGTGAGCCCCAGGCGCGGGTCGGTCCGTACGTGGCTGACGTCCAGCACGTTGGCGTCCACCGTCGACAGCACCCCCAGCAGCCCCGCCAGGGCCCCCGGGGCGTCCGCCACCCGCAGCCGCAGCGACAGGTAGCGGCCCGCCGCCGCCATGCCGTGCCGCAGGATCCGCTGGAGCAGCAGCGGGTCGACGTTGCCGCCGGACAGCACGGCCACCACCGGCCCGCCCCCGTACAGCCCGGGCTCGCTCAGCAGCGCGGCCACCGGGGCGCAGCCGGCCGGCTCGACGACGAGCTTGGCCCGCTCCAGGCACAGCAGCAGGGCGCTGGACAGGGCGTCCTCGGACACCGTCCGCACGTCGTCCAGCAGTTCCCCGATGATCGCGAAGGGGACGTCGCCGGGGCGGCCGACCTTGATGCCGTCGGCCATGGTGGCCGGGCGGTCGACGGACACCGGGTGGCCGACCTTCAGGGAGGGCGGGTAGGCGGCCGCGCCCGCCGCCTGCACGCCGATCACCTGCACGTCCGGGCGCAGCGCCTTGATCGCCACCGCGATGCCCGCGGCGAGCCCGCCGCCGCCGACCCCGACGAGGATCGTGCGCACCTCGGGGCACTGCTCCAGGATCTCCAGGCCGACGGTGCCCTGGCCGGCGATGATGTCGCGGTGGTCGAAGGGGTGGATGAACACCGCTCCGGTGCGGTCCGCGTACTCCTGGGCGGCGGCCAGGGTCTCGTCGACGACCTGCCCCTCCAGCCGGACCTCGGCCCCGTACTCCTGGGTGGCGGCCACCTTGGGCAGCGGGGCGCCGACCGGCATGAACACGGTGGAACGGACGCCGAGCAGCGAGGAGGCCAGGGCCACGCCCTGGGCGTGGTTTCCGGCGCTGGCGGCGACGACCCCGGCGGCGCGCTGTTCGGGGCGCAGGCCCGCGATGCGCACGTACGCGCCGCGCAGCTTGAAGGAGCCGGTGCGCTGGAGGTTCTCGCACTTGAGGTGGACGGGGGCGCCCACGAGGGCCGAGAGGTGCCGGCTGCCCTCCATCGGGGTCACCCGGGACACCCCGGACAGCATCTTCTGTGCCCCCCGGACGTCGTCGAGGATGACCTGGGGGACGGGCTGCACGCGGTAGTTCATGCGGCCAGTCTCGCAGCCTGCGGGGGCTCCGGCTCAGGGATGGACGGGGCGTCCGGGGCGTCTCGAGGGGGCCGCCGGGCGGGCCCGGGGCGGGGGGCGAAATCCCGCCATGCGGAAGGGGCGGGAGGCGGTCGCGCGGATGGGGCGTATCAGTTGTCAAACGCGGCGTACGAGCCGCCGCAGGGCCGCGTACTCTGTCCCCCATCCTTGTCGGCCCCACGCGAAGAGAGCCACGGCCATGCCCTCCATCCCGGCCAGTTCCGACCTGCCCACGGCGGCCGAAGCGCCCGCCGGATCCGGACTCCTGGACGCGCTCCAGCACCAGGTGGCCGTCTTCGCGCGCAGGGCCGAGCAGACCCGCCTCGGCGGGGTCGGCCAGGCCCGCAATTCCATGGACCGCGCCGCGTACCTGCTGCTGAACCGGCTCGACCTCGAAGGCCCGATGGGCGTCAAGGCGCTCGCGGGCGGCATGGGGATCGACTCCTCGACCGTCACCCGGCAGGTGGCGCCGCTGGTCGACGGCGGGCTGGTCAAGCGCACCTCACACCCCGAGGACGGCCGGGCGGTGGTCCTCGCACTGTCCCCGCGCGGGCTGGCGCGGCTGGAGGAGGTCCGCTCCTCGCGGCGCGAGCTGATGGCCCGGGTGACCGAGGGCTGGGCGGAGGAGGAGCGCGAGGTGTTCACGACGCTGCTGACCCGCTTCAACGGCTCGCTGTCGGAGCTGATGTCCGCCGCCTCCGAGGGCGGCCCCGCCTCCTGACGCGGCGCGCACCGCACGCCGGGATCCGGCCGTGTCCCACCCCTTGACCGGGGTGGTGCCGCAGGCCCCACCATGTGTGCTGTGGACCGGCGTTCGGGGCGCGACCCGGAATTCGAGGCCTTCGTCGCGGGCGCGGCGGGGCGGCTGCTGCACGTGGCGGTGCTGCTGACGGCCGAGCCCCCGGCCCGGGCGTTCGCCGCGCACCGCATCCTCGCCGGCGCGCTGGCCCGTACGTACGCGCACTGGGAGCGGCTGCGCGGGGACGACCCGTACGACCACACCCGCCAGGAGGTCTGCGCGGCGTACGCGCGCACCGCGCGGCGGCTGCCGGCCGGGAGCGGGGTCCTCGCGCCGCTGAGTCCGCCGCAGCGGCTGGTGCTGGTGATGCGGGTCTACGAGGGCGTCGCCGAGGAGGTCACGGCCGCGCAGCTGGGGCTGGCGCCGGAGCGGGTCGAGGCCCTGCGCAACCGGGCGGTGGCGGTCCTGCGCGAGGCGGTGCGGCCCGCGGCGGAGCCGGGGGCGGCATGAGCGCCTTCGACCGTAAGGAAGCACAGGTCAGGCAGCTGCTGGAGGGGCCGCACCCGGTGGTGCCGGCCGGTCTGGCGGCGGCCGCCGCCGCACGCGGAAGGCGGCTGCTGCGGCGGCGCCGCGCCCTGCGCCGGTTCGGCTGGGCGGTCCTGTGGGCGGCGGCGGTCGCCTTCGCGGTGTGGGCGGCGCTGACGCACCCGTGGGTGACGCCGCCCAGCCACGTCTCGCCGCCCCTGGAGGGCTGGTAGCCCTTCCGGGGGCGGCGGGTGCGGCCTAGCCCAGGGCCTGGGTGAGGTCCGCGATGAGGTCGTCGGCGTTCTCGATGCCGACGGACAGGCGGATCAGGTCCGCGGGGACCTCCAGGGCCGAGCCGGCCACCGAGGCGTGGGTCATGCGGCCCGGGTGCTCGATGAGGGACTCGACGCCGCCGAGGGACTCGGCCAGGGTGAAGATCCGGGTGCGGCCGCAGATCGCGACGGCCTCCTCCTCGCCGCCGGCGACCTGGAAGGAGACCATGCCGCCGAAGTTGCGCATCTGCTTGGCGGCGACCTCGTGGCCCGGGTGCTCGGGCAGGCCCGGGTAGAGGACCTTGGTGACCTTCGGGTGGCGCTGGAGCACCTCCACGATCTTCGCGGCGTTCTCGGCGTGCCGGTCCATGCGCACGGCCAGGGTCTTGATGCCGCGCAGCACCACCCAGGAGTCGAACGGGCCGGCGACGGCGCCCATGGCGTTCTGGTGGTAGGCGAGCTCCTCGCCGAGCGCCTCGTCCGCGGTGACCAGGGCGCCGCCGACGACGTCGGAGTGGCCCCCCATGTACTTGGTCAGCGAGTGCACGACGACGTCGGCGCCGAGCGCGAGGGGCTGCTGGAGGTAGGGGGAGGCGAAGGTGTTGTCGACCACGAGCCGGGCGCCGGCCGTGCGGGCGATGTCCGCGACCACGGCGATGTCGGTGATGCCCAGCAGCGGGTTCGAGGGGGTCTCGACCCAAATGACCTTCGTCTTCGGGGTGATGGCCGCGCGCACGGACTCGGCGTCGGAGGTGTCGGCGACCGACCACTCCACGCCCCAGCGGGAGACGACCTTGGCGAAGAGGCGGAAGGTGCCGCCGTAGGCGTCGTTGGGGATGACCACGTGGTCGCCCGGGGAGAGCAGCGTGCGCAGCAGGCAGTCCTCGGCGGCGAGCCCGGACGCGAAGGCGAGGCCGCGCCGGCCGCCCTCGAGCGCGGCGAGGTTCTCCTCCAGCGCGGTGCGGGTGGGGTTGCCGCTGCGGCTGTACTCGTAGCCGCCGCGCAGACCGCCCACGCCGTCCTGCTTGTAGGTGGACACCTGGTAGATCGGGGGGACGACCGCACCGGTCTGCGGGTCCGCCGTGTTGCCCGCGTGGATCGCGCGGGTCTCGAAGCTCTGGTGCTCGTGGCTGTCGTCGCTCATGGGGCAGATGCTATGCCCCGCGCGCGCATCGTTCCTCTCCTGGCCTGACCCCGCCGTGACACGCCGCTGACCTGGCCGGGGAGGCGGCGGGGGGCCGGGGGCATTCGCGTTTGCCCGGCCGAGTCTGGTTCGCTTGGCGGCATGCAGATTATCTGGGTCCTGATGGGGCTGGCCCTGGCCGGCGTCATGGTCTTCTCGTTCGTCCGGGCCAGGCGCGGGGGCGGTGTCCGCCTGGTCGCGCCGGGCAGCCCCGACGCCGCCGACCCCGCGGACTACGGGTTCGTCCGCCAGGAGGAGCTGGACGTCCGGGTGCCCGGGCCCGACCAGGACCTGATGGACGCTCTGGGGAACGTCCAGCGCGGCGGCGGGTGGCAGGCGGCCTCCGCCCTCCTCGCCGGGACCCCGAAGGACGGAGAGCAGCGCTGGCAGCGGGTGCAGGCCTTCGGCGGGGCGGCGGCGCTGGAGCTCGTGGAGCGGCCGGGGGCCGGTGCGCCGTGGCTGAAGGCGTGGCGGCTGGAGGCGGAGAAGGACGCGGGCGGCGCCCAGGTGCACGCGGAGCTGCTGGTGCAGCAGGCGTGGCGGTCCTCGGGCGGCGTGGGCTCGCAGGACCACCGGATCATGCTGGAGGAGGCCCGGGAGGCCTGCCGCAAGGCGGCGCTGCTGGCGCCGGGCGACCCGGTGCCGTTCATCACGGAACTGGCCGTCGCGCGGGGGCTCGGCTACGCGGAGGCGGAGTTCGACGCCCTGTGGGCGAAGGTGATCGACGTGGCGCCCGCGCACATGGGGGCGCACCTGGCGGCCCTGCACTACTGGTGCGAGAAGTGGCACGGCTCGCGGGAGAAGGCCGCCGCCTTCGCGGAGGCGGCCGCGGCCCGAGCCCCGCGGGGCTCGCTGCTGGCGGCGCTGCCGCTGTTCTCGGTGTACGAGAACCTGCCCGACCAGCTCCTGGTGAACGACTTCGGTCGGACCGCGGTCGTCTCGCGGGCGGTGGAGGGCGCCCTGTACGCGGTGCACCAGGCGCGGGCGGACGACCCGATGCTGGTGCACGTACGGCACCTGCTGCTGTGGTTCCTGGTGCGGATGGAGCGCTGGGCGGAGGCGATGGAGCAGGTGCGGCACGTGGACGGCTACGTGGGCGCGCTGCCGTGGTCGGCCTGCGAGGACCCGGCGCACGCGTACGCGGTGGTCCGGGCGCTGGCGGTGGCGGGGTACGAGGCGAACGGCGGCTCCCCGGCGACGCTGCCGCACTGACCTGCGGAGGAAGCGGGGGGTACCGACGCGTACCCCCCGCTTCCCGCTGCCCGGCCCGGGACGTAAGGTGCGCGTAAACATCGCACCAAGCGCGTGTCAAAAGCCGCGCCATCCCGTGGGGGGACCCCGTCCATATGGGCGCTTCGCTGCGCGCTCTGCGCGCCCTCGTCCTGCTCGCAGGCTTCTACCTGCTGAGCGTCGTCCTGCTCGCCGTCCTCGGACTCGCCGACTGGGCGGCCTTCTCCTGGCTGCACGGCGCGGCCGCCGGCAAGGTCCTCATCGGCACCGCCGTCCTCGCCGTCCCGATCGTGCGCGGCATGTTCATGCTCCGCACCCCCAAGGCCGAGCCGCTGCCCGGCGTCCGCGTCACCGAGGCGCAGGAGCCCGCCCTGTGGCAGGCCGTCCGCGAGATCGCCGACCAGGTCGGCACCCGCGCCCCCGACGAGATCCTGCTCATCGACGAGGTCAACGCCGCCGTCTCCGAGGACGCCGCGTTCCTCGGCCTGCGGTCCGGCACCCGCCGCCTCTACCTCGGTCTGCCCCTGATGACCGGCCTGGACGAGATGCAGCTGCGCGCCGTCCTCGCCCACGAGATGGGCCACTACGCCAACCTCGACACCCGCCTCACCCCGCTCATCGCCCGCGGCCGCGCACAGCTGGTGCGCACCATCGGCCACTTCCACGAGCGCGCCGACACCACCGAGGCCAAGGAGCGCGCCCGGCAGGAGAAGCGCGCCGAGAAGCGGATCGCCAAGGGCAAGAAGGCCAAGGCGGTCGACACCGACGGCGCGGGCGTCTCGTACCGCGCCATGGCGAAGATCTACACCGGGTACGCCCACTTCTACATGCGCGCCACCCTCTCCTCCTCGCGCCGCCAGGAGCTCGCCGCCGACCTCGCCTCGGTCCGCGTCGCCGGCCGCGACTCCGCCGCCTCCGCGCTGCGCGAGCTGAACGCCCTCGACTCGGCGCACGGCTTCTACATGAGCTCGTACGCCACCCTCGGCGTCGGCGCCGGCCTGCTGCCGCGCCCCGGCCAGGTCTTCGGCGGACTGCGGAAGCTGCTCGACGCCCGCCCCGGCGAGCTGGAGGAGATGCGCCACGACCTGTCCACCGAGCCCGCCTCCCCGTACGACTCCCACCCCGCGCTCGCCGAGCGCGTGGCCCGCATCGAGGCCCTGCCCGACGACGGCCGCGCCGGCCAGGCGGCCCGGCCGGCCCTGGAGCTGCTCTCCTCCCCGCAGGAGGCGCTGGCCGCCCTGGAGCAGGTCGTCCTCACCCCGGAGGCGCTGGCTCTCACCCGCGTGGACTGGGACGAGCTCGTCCACCGGTCGATGACCACCTACGTCGGCCGGGGCGCCGAGGAGGTCCGCGAGGCCCTCACCGCCGAGGGCGCCGGCCCCGGCCTCGACGCCCTGCTGGACGCCATCGACGCCGACCCGGCGGTGCGCTGGCGGATCGCCGACCGCTTCCCGAAGTCCGACGAGGCGCGGGCCGCGACCGGCCGCACTGCCCGCGAGTTCGCCCGCCCGGTCGTCCGGCGCGCCCTCGACCGGCTGGTCACCGTCGAACTCCTCGCCCGCGGCGCCGCCCGCTGGGAGCTGTCCTGGTCGGACCCGGCCGCCCTGTCCTACCCCGTTCCCGGTTTCGAGGACGAGCTCGGCCCCGCCCTGGACGCGGCCGTCGCCGACCTGCCCGACACCGGACTCCTGCGGAAGCTGGTGCTCGCCCCGTGACCGTCGTACTCGCCGTCCTCGGCGTCCTGCTGCTGGCCGTCGTCTGCTGGGTGCTGCGCGGAGTGTTCCTCATCCGCAAGGCCAAGCGCCTCGAAGCCGAGATCGGCGCCCTGGACGCCGAGGCCGACGCCGCCCGCGACGACGAGCGGGCCCGCAAGGCGGCCGCGGCCGTCGCCCTGGGCTTCGTCGCGGAGGACGGCCTCGACACCGACCACCCGGCGCCGGTCCCGGCCGAGCGCCTCACCGTCCTCGAAGCCGTCCGCTCGGGCGACTGGGAGGCCGCCGCCGCCTACGTCGCGGCCGCCGGCGAGGACTGGCAGGAGCGGCTGGAGCGGGTGCGCCCGCTGGCCGAGGCCGCCGCGGAGGACGACGCCTGGCTGCTGGCCTGGCGCGCGGCCCGGCCCGCGGACCCCACCGCGGCGCTGGTCAACGCCGACACCAGCGTCATGGTGGCCTGGAACGTGCGCGGCAGCCAGTCCGGCAGCCGCACCACGCAGGAGCAGTTCCGCCTCTTCCACCAGCTGCTCACCACGGCGCGGGCCGACGCGCACGCGGCGCAGGAGCTGGCCGGCCCCGCGGACCCCTGCCCGTACGTCGTCGAGCAGGCCGTCGCCATGGGCCTGGGCTACTCGCACGAGGACTACCGGCAGCTGTGGGGGAAGATCACCGAACGTGCCCCGCGCCTGCTGTGGTCGCACGTCGCGGGCCTGCAGTACTGGTGCGCGAAGTGGCGGGGCTCGCACGAGCTGGCCCTGGAGTACGCCCGCGCGTCGGCGGCCGCCGGGAAGCCGGGCGACCTGCTGACCCTGCTCCCGCTCATGGCGTACTTCGAGCAGGAGGAGTGGGAGGACGACCTCCTGCCGGAGACGTACTACAAGGAGCCGGAGATCGTCGCCGCGGTGGACGCGGCGCTCGCGGACCTGGCCGCCGCCGGCAACGCGCACCCCGGCACCCCCCGGATGCGGCACATGCTGGCCTACCTGCTGTTCTGGCAGGACCGGGACGCGGAGGCGCTGGAGCAGTTCCGGCACGTCGACGGGCACATCGGCGCCGTGCCGTGGACGTACGCCGGGGAGCCGAAGCGGCGCTACCTGTACGCCCGTGACTGGGCGGTGGACGTGACGGCGCCCGACGCGTGACCGCCGGGCGGGCGGGGAGGGAATCCCCGCCCGCCCCCGTCCGTTGACCCTCCCACAAGGAGGGAATCCCATGTTCTCGTACCGCCGCACGCCCGAACTGCCCACCCGCGAGGAGGCCCTCAAGGGCCGCGCCGAAGCGCAGTTCTCGCTGCCCGCGCACCACACCGTCCTCGGCAACCCCCTGGCCGGCCCCTACCCCGCCCACCTGGAGGTCGCCGACTTCGGCCTGGGCTGCTTCTGGGGCGCGGAGCGCAAGTTCTGGCAGACCCCCGGCGTCTGGACCACCCTGGCCGGCTACCAGGGCGGATACACGGAGAACCCGTCGTACGAGGAGGTCTGCTCGGGCCTCACGGGCCACACGGAGGTCGTCCGCGTGGTGTTCGACCCCGCCCTGGTCTCCTACGAGACCCTCCTGAAGCTCTTCTGGGAGTCCCACGACCCCACCCAGGGCTTCCGCCAGGGCAACGACGTCGGCACCCAGTACCGCTCGGCGGTCTACACCCACTCCCCCGCCCACCAGAAGACCGCCGAGGCCTCCCGCGACGCCTACCAGCAGGTGCTGACCTCCTCGGGCTACGGCACGATCACCACGGCCGTCCTCCCGGCGGACTCCCGCCCCTTCTGGCCTGCGGAGCCGTACCACCAGCAGTACCTGGACAAGAACCCCGGCGGCTACTGCGGCATCGGCGGCACGGGCGTGAGCTGCCCCGTCGGCGTGGCCCCGGCACCGGAGGCGTAGGACCCCGCCGGCCCCGCGCGCGAACGGCCGTCCCCGGCCGGCCTCAGGCCCGCGCCGCGGGCCGGAGGCCGGCCGGGCCGGTCAGATGGTCGAGGCGTCGATCACGAAGCGGTAGCGGACGTCGCTGGCCAGGACGCGCTCGTACGCCTCGTTGATGCGGTCGCCGCTGATCACCTCGACCTCCGAGCCCAGCCCGTGCTCCGCGCAGAAGTCGAGCATCTCCTGGGTCTCGGCGATGCCGCCGATCATGGAGCCGGCCAGGGTCTTGTTGCCGCCGATCACCGAGAACAGGTTGAGCTCCACCGGCTCCTCCGGGGCGCCGACGTTCACCAGCGCGCCGCCGACCCGCAGGAGGGCCAGGTAGCGGTCGAGGCCGAGCGGGGCCGAGACGGTGGACAGGATCAGGTCGAAGCGGCCCCTCAGCTCCGTGAAGGTGGCCTCGTCGCCGGTCGCGTAGTAGTGGTCGGCGCCCAGCCGCAGGCCGTCCTCCCGCTTGCGCAGGGTCTGCGACAGGACGGTCACCTCCGCGCCCAGCGCGTGCGCGATCTTCACGCCCATGTGGCCGAGGCCGCCCAGCCCGATGACCGCGACCTTCTTGCCCGGGCCCGCCCCCCAGTGCTTCAGCGGCGAGTACAGGGTGATCCCGGCGCACAGCAGCGGCGCGGCGACGTCGAGGGCGAGGCCGTCGGGGATGCGGACGGCGTAGTTCTCGTCGACGACCAGGTGCGTGGAGTAGCCGCCGTACGTGGGCTCGCCGTTCCTGTCGAGGGCGTTGTACGTGCCGGTCATCCCCTTGACGCAGTGCTGCTCCTGCCCGGCGAGGCAGTACTCGCACTCCCGGCAGGAGTCGACCATGCAGCCGACGCCCACCTGGTCGCCGACCGCGAACTTCGTGACACCGGCGCCGACTTCGGTGACGACACCGGCGATCTCGTGGCCCGGGACCATGGGGAAGATGCCCTCGCCCCAGCCGTCGCGGGCCTGGTGGATGTCGGAGTGGCAGATGCCGGCGTACTTGATCTCTATGAGGACGTCGTGCTCGCCGACCGGGCGGCGCGGAACGGTGGTGCGCTCCAGCGGGGCCTTGGGGGCGGGGGCGGCGTAGGCGGCTACCTGGGTGACGGGCATGGGGGTGTTCTCCTCGGACGAGGACGCCGGCCCGCCGGTCTTCTGCCGGCCGGGGCGTCCGTGATGCGATGACCCCACCCTGCCCCGGCCCGGTCCGCGCACCCAGCCCCCTGCGGAGCCTAGGACTGACGGACCTACCCCTGGCGGGGTCAGGCTGGGCCCCGCGCCGGGCCGCGTCACCACGGATACTTGCGCCATGGACCACCACCTGGACCAACGAGCCGAACTGGGGGACTTCCTCCGCACCTGCCGCGCCCGGCTGCGCCCCGAGGACGTGGGCCTGCCCGACCACGGGCGGCGCCGCCGGGTGCCGGGACTGCGCCGGGAGGAGCTGGCGCAGCTGGCCGGGGTGTCGGTGGCGTACTACACGCGGCTCGAACAGGGCCACGGGCAGAACGTCTCGGCGGAGGTGCTCGACGCCGTCGCCCGGGCCCTGCGCCTGAGCGACACCGAGGCGGCGCACCTGAACCACCTGGCGAGCCCGCGCACCCGCCGGCGCGGCCGCACCCGGCGCCCGCAGCAGGTCCGCCCGGAGCTGCGCACGCTGCTGGACGCGATGGAGGGCGTACCGGCGTACCTGGTGGGGCGGCGCCAGGACGTGATCGGCTGGAACCGGCTGGCGGCGGCGGTGTTCGGGGACTTCGGGGCGCACCCGGCGGCGGAGCGGAACCTGGTGCGGCTGGTGTTCCTGGACCCGGCCACGGCAGACCTGTACGCGGACTGGGAGTGCCGGGCCTGCGAGGTGGTCAGCAACCTGCGGCTGTACGCCGGCCAGCATCCGGACGACGAGCAGCTGACGGCGCTGGTCGGGGAGCTGTCGGTGAAGAACGAGGAGTTCCGCCGGCTGTGGGCGGCGCACACGGTGGCCGACAAGACGCACGGGGTGAAGCGGCTGCGGCACCCGCTGGTGGGTGAGCTGGACCTGACCTTCGAGACGCTGACCCTGCCGGACGACCCGGCGCAGTTCCTGGTCACCTACCACGCCGAGCCGGGCTCGCCGTCGGCGGACGCCCTGCGGCTGCTGTCGTCGTGGACCGCCCCCATGCCGCCGCCGGCGTCCGGACCGGCTGCCGGGCCGACGCCGTCGACCGCGGAGGAGCGGGCCTGAGCGACGACGACGGCCGGCGGGCCGGCCTCAGTGGCGGTTCAGCAGGTTCTCGGTGACCGTCACCCGCCCCCGCTTGATCGTCGCCACGCGCGGGGCCCGCTTGGCGAGGGCGCTGTCGTGGGTGACCATCACGAAGGTCAGCCCGTGGTCCTTCCAGAGGCCTTCCAGCAGGTCCATGACCTCGTCGCGGGTGGACTCGTCGAGGTTGCCGGTCGGTTCGTCGGCGAGGAGCACCTTCGGCTTCTTCACCAGGGCGCGGGCGATCGCGACGCGCTGCTGCTGGCCGCCGGACATCTCGGCGGGCAGGTGGCCCGTGCGCTCGCCGAGTCCGACCGACTCCAGCGCCTCGGCGGCCCGGGTGCGCCGCTCGGCGGCCTTGAGGCCGAGCGGGACGAGGGCCGTCTCGACGTTCTCCTGGGCGGTGAGCGTCGGGATCAGGTTGAAGGACTGGAAGACGAAGCCGATGCTCTCGGCGCGGACCTTGGTGAGCCGGGCCTCGGAGATCGCGGCCAGGTCGACCCCGTCAAGGACGACCTGGCCGGCGGTCGGCCGGTCGAGTCCGCCCAGCATCTGGAGCAGGGTGGACTTGCCGCCGCCGGTGGGTCCCTGGATGACGAGCCGGCCGCCGTCCTCGATGGTCAGGTCGACGCCGGCGAGCGCGTCGACGGTCTGCTTGCCGCGCTGGTAGCGCTTGGTGACTCCGGTGAGCTGGTACATCTTCTTCCCTCGGGTGGTGGTGTGTGCGTACGGGCGGACGTGCGCGGGCTACTCGACGCGGCGCAGGGCGTCCGCCGGCCGCAGCCGGGAGGCGCGCCAGCCGCCGAAGCCGCCCGCGACGAGGCCGCCCGCGACGGCCAGGGCCACGGCGAGGCCGATGGTGGAGAGGGAGACGGGCGCGGTGAGGGCCACGTCCACGGCCTTGGCGGCGGCGTGGCGGGCGCCCTGCCCGAACATCCGGCCCCCGCCGCCGCCCGCGCCCCGGCCCGCGCCCCCGCCGCCGCCGAGGTGCGCGGTGAGGCTGGGGCCGGCGGCGGTGATGGCGTACGCGGCGGCGAGTCCGAGACCGATCCCGAGGACACCGCCGATCAGGCCGTTGACCAGGGCTTCTCCGGCGACCTGGCGGGTCACGCGGCTGCTCTTCCAGCCGAGGGCCTTGAGGGTGCCGAACTCGCGGACGCGGCGGGAGACGGCGGAGGAGGTGAGGAGGCCGGCGACGAGGAAGGCGGCGGCGAGGACGGTGTAGGAGAGCCAGGTGCCGACGGTGGAGGCGAGGGAGGAGGCCGTGGACAGCGATCCGGAGACGGTGTCGGCGAGGTCGGCGGAGGTGGTGACGGTGGTGTCGGGGACGTTCTTCTGGATGGCCTGCTTGACGGAGCCGATCGCCTGGGAGTCCTTCGCCCGGACGTAGACCGTGGTGATCTTGTCGGGGGTGCCGGCGAGGGCCTGGGCCTGCTTGAGGGGGACGTAGAGGTTGGCGGCGGCGTCGCCGCTGTCGGCGGTGGCGATGCCGACGACCTTGAACTTGGTGTTCTTGACGGTGACTTCGACGCCCACGTCGAGCTTGTTCTTCTGCGCGTAGGCGCTGTCGAGGACGGCGACGGCGGCGTCGGCCTCGCCCGTCTGGAAGCCGCGGCCCGAGGTGATCTTCGAGGTGGTCAGCGGGCCCATGGCGGGCTGGGCGACGTCCGTCCCGTACACGGAGAAGGAGTTGACGTCGAAGTCGGCTCCGCCGCCCTGCACGGTGTCACCCGCGCCGCCGCCCGCGCCGCCGGGACCCCGGCCGCCCTGGCCGCCCTGGCCGCCCTGGCCTCGACGGATCTCACCGCGCTTGAACTGGCCGTTGACCTTGACGACCTGGAGGCTGAGCCCGCCGACGGCCTCGGCCACCCCGTCCTGCGCGTCGACCTTGGCGACCGTGGCGGCGTCGAGGGTCTCGAAGCCCTGGGGGATCACCATGTCGCTGCTCTGCTGGCCGTCGGCGCCCGCGCCCTCGTCCCTGGCGTCGAAGCGGAACCTGGGACGGCTGCCTTCGGAGCCCTCCTGCGGGGGCTTCTGCGCCTTGGTGACGGTCATGTCCGTGCCGAGCCCGTACAGCGACTGGAGGACCTTTTCCTGTGCCGCGGCCATGCCCGCGGAGACGGAGGTGACGACGATGACGAGGGCGATGCCGAGGGCGAGCCCCGAGGCGACGACGAGCGCGGCCTTCCGGCGTCGGCGCAGCTCGCGCCGGAGGTAGGTGAAGAACATGCGGGCGAAGCTAGGGAGCACCCGTGATGGACGGATAAGCCCCGGATGAGAGAAGGATAAGAACGGGCCGGAGAACCGGAATCCACAGCTCGCTCACAGCTTCCATGCCCGGCGGCGGCCGAAGGTGCCCGGCGGTGGAAAAGCGGAACGGCGGGGAGTCCCTGGGGACTCCCCGCCGTCGATCGGCTCACAGCCGCTTCACGTCAAGCCGGCGTCACGCGGACGGACCGGCCTTCCACTCCGCCCAGCTCATGTTCCAGCCGTTGAGGCCGTTGTCCGGCTTGATGGTCTTGTCCGGGGAGTTCACCACGGTGACCACGTCGCCGATGAGCGAGTTCTCGAAGAACCAGGAGCCGGCCGTGTCCGGGTCGTTGGCACCCTTGGTGTCGTTCAGACCGACACAGCCGTGGCTGGTGTTCACGCTGCCGAAGATGGAGTCGGCGCCCCAGTAGTTGCCGTGGATGAACGTGCCCGACGTGGACAGCCGCATCGCGTGCGGGACGTCCTTGATGTCGTACTCGCCCTTGCCCTCGCTGTTCTTGAAGCCGACCGTGGAGCCGTCCATCCGGGTCTCCTTGAACTTCTCGGAGATCACCATCTGACCGTTGTAGGTCGGGTTCTCCGGGGAGCCCGCCGAGATCGGGATGGTCTTGAGGACCTGCCCGTCCCGGGTGACCGTCATCTTCTTGGTCTTCGTGTCGACCGTGGAGACCTGGCTCCGGCCGATCTTGAAGGTGACGGTCTTGTTCTGCACGCCCTGGATGCCGGGCGCGCCCTGAACGCCCTGGAGCGCCAGCTTCAGGGTGACGGTGGAGTTCGCCTGCCAGTACTGCTCCGGACGGAAGTCCAGGCGCTGGTTGCCGAACCAGTGGCCGACGACCTCCTGGCCGCTGCTGGAGGTGACCGTGATGGCCGCCTGGACGGCCTTCATGTCCTTGATCGGCTTGTTGAAGTTGATCGAGACCGGCATGCCCACGCCGACCGTCTGACCCTCTTCCGGCGTGTAGTCGCCGATGAAGCTGTTCTCCGGCGAGAGCGTCGTGAAGGACGCGTTCTCGTGCGCCTCGCGCCCGGCCTCGTCCTTCGCCGTCGCCGCCAGGGCGTACTTCGTGGAGCGCTTCAGCGCGGCGTCCGGCTTCCAGCTCTTGCCGTCGGCGGAGATCTTGCCCGCGACGGCCGCGCCGTCCGAGCTCTTCAGCTCGACCTTGGTGAGCGTTCCGTCACTGACCGCGACGCTCGCCCCGTCGGTCGTGGCTATGTTGGTGGCGCCGTCCTTGGGCGTGATCGCTATCTTCGCCTTGGAGGCGTCCTTCGCCGCCGCCGCGTCGACATCGGCCTGCGACTTGGCCGCGTCCCCGCCCTGAGACTTGTCGGAACCCCCGTCATTGCAGGCCGAAAGCATCAGTACGCCACCGAGCACGGCGGACACGGCCACCAGGGACCTTCGCCGCCGCTTGCTGTACGTCCTCACACGTCACTCCATCGTTGCCGGAAACCCCGAGGCTGCATTCCCGGGATCGGGCCGGGCAGGGGGGATCACCCCCTGCACGTCCTGACAACGCGTTAACGACGCGGTTCGGTTCCACACTCCGTTCGAATGTGTGCAACCCCACGGTCAGGCGTTGTCGGCCTCTTCTTCGAAGACCCCATCTTCCTCGCCCAGGTCCCACTCCAGGGACTCGGGGTCGTATTCGACGGGTTCACTGCTCCAGGAGGCCTGTGCCAGCTCCACGCCGGCGAGCTCGACGACAAGGTCGGTCGGGTCGACGAGGTAGGCCAGGGCCTCGGACTCATCTTCCCTCACGGCGGACTCGGCGTGGCCGCGTTCCTCGTCCGGCATGAACTCGTCGGCCTTGATGTGGTCGAGGGCGGCACCGATGAGGGCATCGGAATCCGTCACCTCCAGCACCAAATCAACCCGAAGCCGTACGTATCGTGATGTCTCAGAAGGGTTCATACGACGGAGAGTAAGCCCCTGACAGCCTCGACTTTCCCGCGACCCGCCCCTTTCACTAGCATCTGCGCACACGGCCAATTCGCTGCTTCCGCAAGGGGGATCGCACCGTGTCCGCACGTCGACCGCTGCTCACCGCTCTCGGAGCGACCACCCTCCTCGCCGCCCTCTGGTTCGTCCCGTCGGCGAACGCCACCGCTCCGGAGCCCGAGACCTCCTCCGGGGCCCCCGCCGCCGCCAACACGGGCACCGTCACGGGCGACGGCACGGGCGACGGCACCATCGCCCCGGAGGCGCGCCCCGCGACGGTCACGGTCCTCTCCCTGGCCGACACGGGCAGCGTCGACACCGCCCCGTACGTCATGGGCGGCACCCTCTGCCTGGGCCTGGGAGCCGGCTTCGTCACCTTCTCGATCCGCCGCTCCCGGGCGGGGTAGCCGGGCGTCGCCATTCGGGCGGGCGCCGGCCCGCCACCGGCCCCTCGCCGGGGCGGAAGCCGGCCCCCGCACCCCGCGAACGCCGGAGGCCGCGCCCCCGGGGTTCCGGGGGCGCGGCCTCCTTGGCCGGGGTGGGTTACGCCAGCGGGCCCGTCACCGGTTCCACCGCCGCCACCAGGCCGCCCGCGCGGACGAAGGCGTCGGCCGCCGCGAGGTCCGGGGCCAGGAAGCGGTCCGGGCCGGGGCCCTGGACGCCCGCCGCGCGGACCGCCGCGAGGGCGGCCTGGCTGGCCGGGGCCGGGGTGAGGCCGTGGCGCAGCTCCAGCGCGCGGGTGGCCGCGTACAGCTCGATGGCGATGACGCGGGTCAGGTTGTCGACCGCGGTGCGCAGCTTGCGCGCCGCCGACCAGCCCATGGAGACGTGGTCCTCCTGCATGGCGGAGGAGGGGATGGAGTCGGCCGAGGCCGGAACGGCGAGCCGCTTCATCTCGCTGACCAGGGCGGCCTGCGTGTACTGGGCGATCATCAGGCCGGAGTCGACGCCGGCGTCGTCCGCGAGGAACGGCGGCAGGCCGTGCGAGCGGTTCTTGTCGAGGAGCCGGTCGGTGCGCCGTTCGGCGATGGATCCCAGGTCCGCGGCGGCGATGGCCAGGAAGTCCAGGACGTAGGCGACGGGCGCGCCGTGGAAGTTGCCGTTGGACTCCACGCGGCCGTCGGGCAGGACGACCGGGTTGTCGACGGCGGAGGCCAGCTCGCGGGAGGCGACCAGGGCGGCGTGCGCCATGGTGTCGCGGCCGGCGCCGGCGACCTGGGGGGCGCAGCGCACGGAGTAGGCGTCCTGCACGCGCGGTGCGGACTCCTCCTGGAAGTGGCCGGTGAGCCCGGAGCCCTTGAGGACGGCGGCCATGTTGGCGGCGGCGGCGCCCTGGCCGGGGTGGGGGCGGATGGCGTGCAGTTCGGGCGCGAGGACCTTCTCGCTGCCGAGCAGCGCCTCGAGGGTGAGGGCTGCGGTGATGTCGGCGGACTTGTAGAGGGTGTGGAGGTCGGCGAGGGCCATGACGAGCATGCCGAGCATGCCGTCGGTGCCGTTGAGGAGGGCGAGGCCCTCCTTCTCACGGAGCTCCACGGGCTCGATGCCGTGCTCGGCGAGGAGTTCGCCGGCCGGGCGGACGACGCCCTCGGGGCCCTCGGCGTCGCCTTCGCCCATGAGGGCGAGGGCGCAGTGGGAGAGCGGCGCGAGGTCGCCGGAGCAGCCGAGGGAGCCGTACTCGTGGACGACCGGGGTGATGCCGGCGTTGAGCAGGTCGGCCATGGTCTGGGCGACGGAGGGCCGTACGCCGGTGTGCCCGGAGGCCACCGTCTTCAGGCGCAGGAACATCAGGGCGCGGACGACCTCGCGCTCGACGCGCGGGCCCATGCCGGCGGCGTGCGAGCGGACGATGTTGCGCTGGAGCTGCGCGCGCAGCTCGGGGCTGATGTGCCGGGAGGCGAGGGCGCCGAAGCCGGTCGAGACGCCGTAGACGGGCTCGGGCTTGGCGGCGAGCGCGTCGACGATCTCGCGGGCGCGGCCGAGGGCTTCGAGCGCCTCGCCGGACAGCTCGACCCGCGCGTTGCCTCGGGCGACGGCGATGACGTCCTCGGCGGTGGTCCCGGAGGTCCCCACCACGACAGTGTGCATATCCATATTCAGCACCCTACGGACTGAATCCCTTCATGTCACTAGCCAAAAATGTCACGATCGGGTCCGCTGGTTACCCCTTACGGATCAACCCCGCCGACAGCGCCCGCCCCACCTGCACCTACAGGTCCTGCTGCCGCCCCCGGAACCGCCGCCGCTCGCCCGGAGCCTCCCGCGCCGCGGCGTCGGCCAGCCGGACCACCGCGGTGTCCCGCCCCGCGACCACCGGGCCCACCGACCGGGCGGCCTTCGCCTTGTACTGGGCGGCGTCCGCCAGCCGGAACAGCCGCCGGGAGGACTTCACCGGCCCGATCGGGTCCCCGGTGGAGGCGACCCCGCAGGCCACGCCCTCCCCCAGCTCCAGCGAGGCGGCCCGCGCGCACACCTCCTCGGTGACCCGCACCACCTCGTCCGCCGACGGGCCCACGCTGACCAGGCAGAACTCGTCCCCGCCCAGCCGCGCGACCAGTGCGCCCGCGAGCATGGCCCCGCACAGGCTGAGCACCGAGCCGAAACGTTCCAGCAGCCGGTCGCCCGTCGCGTGCCCGAGGGTGTCGTTGACCTTCTTCAGGCCGTTCAGATCACAGACGACCAGGCTCACCACCGCACCCGTGCGCCGGTGCTCCTCCAGGGCCCCGTCGAGCCGCATGTCCACGGCCCGCCGGTTGGCCAGGCCGGTCAGCGGGTCGGTGAAGGCCAGCCGCCGGGCCTCCTCCAGGCGCTCGTTCTGGGCGAGCCCGGCCGCCACGACGGCCGCCAGGACCGTCGCGAACTCCGCATCGGTGTCGTCGAAGCCGGGCAGCCCGTCGTTCCGGGCGACGTACAGCTCCCCCCAGGCGCGCCCGCTGAGCACGATCGGCGCCACCACGCACGTTCCGCGACCCCGCGCCCTCAGGGCCGCGCTCCGGCGTCCCGGCCGGCCGCCGTCGGCGCTGTCGACCCAGGCGTGCGGCCCGCCGCCGCCGACCCAGCGCTCGTGCAGGAACTCGGTGATCTCCGGGAAGTCGTGCACCGGGTAGGACTCGTCCTCGGGGAACTCCTCCTCCCCGGCCCGCAGCTCCCCCTCGTTCACCAGGACCCGCAGCCGGCCCCGCTCCCGCTCCCAGGCCGAGATGGCGGCGAAGGAGCCGTCCATCGCCAGCCGGGCCCCCCGGGCGGCGGCCCGGACACTGTCCCGCGGCGCGCAGGCCGCCGCCATGGCCTGCGCGAGGCCCACGACGGCCCGAAGCCGCCCGTCAACTCCCATCACCCCAGACTAGGGAGCTTTATCCGATTTAGTGATGAAAACCGCGACTTTGGGTGATCTCGAAACCGCGCCCCGCGGCTGCCGCCGCACGACCGGCACCGCACGGGCACCGCCGCACGGCCGGCCCTGCCGCGCAACCGGCCCTACTGCCCGGGCCACTCCGGCTTGCGCTTCTCGTTGAACGCCGCCACGCCCTCCGCCCGGTCGCCCGAGAAGGCCACCGTCCGCCAGGCCGCGTCCTCGATCTCCAGCCCCGCCGCCAGGTCCATGCCGTGCCCCAGCCGCAGCGCCCGCTTGGCCGCCCGCAGCCCGACCGGGGAGTTCGCCGCCATCGCCGCGGCCAGCTCCAGGGCCCGCGCACGGTCCTCTCCGGCCGGGGCCACCTCGTCGACCAGCCCCAGGGACAGCGCCTCGGCCGCCTCCACCCGGCGGGCCGTGAAGATCAGCTCGGCGGCCCGCGCCGCCCCGACCCGGCGCGGCAGCAGCTGCGTACCGCCGCCGCCCGGGATCACGCCCACCGACACCTCCGGCAGCCCCACGACCGCCGTCGCGTCGGCCACGATCACGTCACAGGCCAGCGCCAGCTCGAAGCCGCCGCCCAGCGCGAAACCGTGCACCGCCGCGATCGTCGGCACGGGCAGCTCCAGCACGCCCCCGTACGCACCCCGGGTGGTCGGCCGCTGGCGCACCAGCTCGGCGTCCGACATCGAGTTGCGCTCCTTGAGGTCCGCACCCACGCAGAAGGCCCGCTCGTGGGTCGAGGTCAGCACGACGACCCGCACGCCGGCATCGGCCGCGAGCGCGTCACAGGCGGCGGAGACGGAGCGCGCCATCTCCGTCGAGACGGCGTTCATCGCCTTGGGCCGGTCCAGCACCAGCTCGGCGACCACGTCGCCGTCACCGTGCCGCCGCACCGCCACGAACTCCCCGTAACGGCTCTCGCTCCTGCCCACGGCACACTCTCCCCGGAAAAGTTAACGAACGTTACCCGGGGATCTTAGGCGTACGCCGCGTCAACGACCAGGGCTCCACGACACCCAGTCCGCGCACCGGCCGCTGCCACATCGGCTGGAGCGCGAAACGGTACGAGCCGCCGCCCTCCTCCTTCTCCGCCGACTTCTCCGACACCGGCGCCGCGCCCACCCGGCCCAGTTCCTCGGCCATCGCACCGTCCACCAGCACCGCGTCCTTCGGCGCTATCGACGTCAGCCGGCTGGCCAGGTTCACCGTCGTCCCGAAGACGTCGCCCATCCGGGTCGTCACCGTCCCGAACGCGATGCCCACGCGCAGCTCCGGCATCTGCGCGTCCGCCTCCATCGTCTCGATCAGCCGCAGCGCGATCTCCGCCGCCGTCGCCGCGTCGTCGGCGGCGTACAGCACCTCGTCGCCGAGCGTCTTGATCAGCCGGCCGCCGTGCGCCGCGACCAGGTCCGCCGCCGTCGTCTCGAAGGACTCGACCAGCTCGCCGAGCTCCTCCTCCTCCAGCCGCCGGGTCAGCCGGGTGAAGCCCACCAGGTCGGCGAAGCCCACCGCGAGCCGCCGGTCGACCATCTCCTCGTCGTCCGCGACCTGCACCACCCGGCCCGTGGCCGCCGCCAGCTGGCGCCGCCACACGTAGACGAGGAACTCCTCCAGCTCCGGCAGCAGCAGCTCGACCAGCGGGTACGTGACCTCGGTACGGGTCATCCCGGGCTCCGGCGGCTCCGTGAGCCCCTCCAGGAAGGAGTCGATCTGCCATTCCGCCAGGCGGGCGGTGGTCTGCCCGGTGGAACGCGCCACCTGCACCGCCATCGGCTCGCTCAGCAGCCCCGCCTCCACCAGGCCGGCGAGGCGCCGCAGCGCCAGCACGTCGGCCTCCGTCAGCGCCTTGGCCTGCCCGATGTCCGCGAAGCCCATGGCCCGCCAGAAACGGGAGGCCAGCTCCATCGAGACGCCGGCGCTGCGGGCCGCCTGGAAGGGCGTGTAGCGGCGCTCGGCGCCCAGGATGAGCTGCTCCAGCCGGATGGCGAGCGGATCGGCCGTGGGCTGGGCCGCGTGGTCCACCTCGTGGAAGGGGGTGTGCCGGTCCCGCCCGATCGGGGTTCCGGGGCCGCCCGCGGAGCCGGACGAGGACGCGCTGGACGTAGAGTCGTCGACGGTCAAGGGCCGCCTCCTGTCCATTCCGTGCGCACAGCCGAACCGGTTGATCACCGCGAGGACCGGGATCGCCTAAACCATACGGCAGGTGTGCCGTAGCTCACTCCCCCCTCTTTCGGGAGGCTCCTTCGCCTCCGGGGCGCCGGAGCCCGGCCCACGGGTCCGTGCGTGCTCGAAAACCCTCGTACCTCGGGTTTCCTCCGCGCGCTCGGACCCGTGGGCCGGGCGCGCCCCTCCGGCTCAGGCGCCTCGTGCGGGCTTCGGCCGGACAGGGGATCCACCGGGCCGGGACCCGGCCTACGGCGCCTCACCCGGGCTCCCTGCTACCGCACCGCCCTGAGGTGGACCACGTCGCCCGCCCCCACCGCCACCCGCTCGTCCTCGGCCGTCCGGATGACCAGGTGGCCGTCGGTGTCCAGCGCCTCGGCCGTACCGGTGAGCGTCCTGCCCCCGGGCAGGTCGGCCCGGACGTGCCGGCCGAGCGTCGCGCAGCCGGCGGCGTACGTCTCCTGCAGCCCGCTGTCCCCCGGGTCCCCGGCGGCGTCGCGCCAGCGCCCGTACCACTCCTCCAGCGACCGCAGCACGGCCTTCAGCAGCGGCTCCCGGTCCGTGACCGTCGCCTTCGCCAGGGCCAGGGAGCCCGCCCCGGGCACGGGGAGCTCGTCCTCGGTGAGGGTCACGTTCAGGCCGATCCCGATGACCACCCCGTCGCCCACCCGCTCGGCGAGGATCCCGGCGGCCTTGCGCTCCTCGCCGTCCACGGTCACCAGCAGGTCGTTGGGCCACTTGAGCAGGGTGTCCACGCCCGCCGCGCGCGAGAGCCCGGTCGCCGCGGCCACCCCGGCGAGCAGGGTCAGCCACGCCCACCGCTCCTCCGGCACGCCCGGGCCCGGCTTGAGCAGGACGGAGAAGAACAGCCCGGACCGGGCCGGTGCGACCCAGCTGCGGTCGAGCCGTCCACGACCGGCGGTCTGCTCCTCGGCGACCAGCACGGCCCCCTCGGGCAGCTCGGCGGCCCGGGCCGCGAGATCGGTGTTGGTGGACCCGGTGGAGGCGACGACCTCCAACGAGGTCCACAGCCCGCCCTCGGCGACGAGGGCCCGCGAGAGGGCGGAGGCGTTCAGGGGCGGGCGGTCCAGGCTCGACCAGCGGCCCGACGTCGCTCCGGCTGAAGCATCTTGTGGAGTCATGCAACCCAATGTAGGTGTGTCAAACGCCGCACTGCCGAGCGCCATGCCCGCCGATACGCTACGCACCAGTAGCCAGCAGCAGTCAATCAATTGACCAGGCAGTTGACACCACACAGGGAGCCGCGACCCCGATGTCCCAACCCTCAGAGCCGATCGACATGCACACGACCGCGGGCAAGCTCGCGGACCTGCGGCGCCGAGTCGAGGAAGCCACGCACGCCGGTTCCGGGCGTGCCGTCGAGAAGCAGCACGCCAAGGGCAAGCTGACGGCGCGTGAGCGGGTCGCGTTGCTGCTGGACGAGGGGTCGTTCGTCGAGCTGGACGAGTTCGCCCGGCACCGGTCGACCAACTTCGGGCTGGAGAAGACCCGCCCCTACGGCGACGGCGTCGTCACCGGCTACGGCACGGTGGACGGCCGTCCGGTGGCCGTGTTCTCGCAGGACTTCACCGTCTTCGGCGGGGCCCTCGGCGAGGTCTACGGCCAGAAGATCATCAAGGTGATGGACTTCGCCCTGAAGACCGGCTGCCCGGTCATCGGCATCAACGACTCCGGCGGCGCCCGCATCCAGGAGGGCGTCAGCGCGCTGGGCATGTACGGCGAGATCTTCCGCCGCAACGTCCACGCCTCGGGCGTGATCCCGCAGATCAGCCTGGTCGTCGGCCCCTGCGCGGGCGGCGCGGTGTACTCCCCGGCCATCACCGACTTCACGGTCATGGTGGACCAGACCTCGCACATGTTCATCACCGGCCCGGACGTCATCAAGACGGTCACCGGCGAGGACGTCGGGTTCGAGGAGCTGGGCGGTGCGCGCACCCACAACTCCACCTCGGGCGTGGCGCACCACATGGCGGGCGACGAGAAGGACGCCATCGAGTACGTGAAGTCGCTGCTCGCGTACCTTCCGTCGAACAACCTGTCGGAGCCCCCGTCGTTCCCCGAGGAGGCGGACACCGAGGTGTCCGACGCCGACCTCGAACTCGACGTGCTGATCCCCGACAGCGCGAACCAGCCGTACGACATGCACACCGTGATCGAGCACGTGCTCGACGACGGTGAGTTCCTGGAGACCCAGTCCCTGTTCGCCCCGAACATCCTCACCGGTTTCGGCCGGGTCGAGGGACACCCGGTGGGCGTGGTCGCCAACCAGCCGATGCAGTTCGCCGGCTGCCTGGACATCAACGCCTCGGAGAAGGCCGCGCGCTTCGTGCGGACCTGCGACGCCTTCAACATCCCGGTGCTGACCTTCGTCGACGTGCCGGGCTTCCTCCCGGGCACCGACCAGGAGTACAACGGAATCATCCGGCGCGGGGCGAAGCTCATCTACGCCTACGCCGAGGCCACCGTCCCCCTCATCACCGTCATCACCCGCAAGGCCTTCGGCGGCGCCTACGACGTCATGGGCTCCAAGCACCTCGGCGCGGACCTGAACCTGGCCTGGCCGACGGCCCAGATCGCCGTCATGGGCGCGCAGGGCGCGGTGAACATCCTGCACCGGCGCACGATCGCGGAAGCCGCACCGGAGGAGGTGGAGGAGACCCGGGCCCGGCTCATCACCGAGTACGAGGACACCCTGCTCAACCCGTACACGGCCGCCGAGCGCGGTTACATCGACGCGGTGACCATGCCGTCCGAGACCCGCGCCCACGTGGTGAAGGGCCTGCGGCAGCTGCGCACCAAGCGGGAGTCGCTGCCCCCGAAGAAGCACGGCAACATCCCCCTCTAGGTTCCCGAGGAGCTCACAGTGATGATCAAGGTCGTCAAGGGCAACCCGACCCCCGAGGAGCTGGCCGCCGCACTGGCGGTGGTCCGACTGCGCGCGGCGGCGCTGGCCTCGGCCCCGTCGGGCGCGCCCCGGGTCCCGGACGAGTGGGCCGCGCCGGGCCGGGTGGCCCGCCGGCACGCGCTGCGGCCGGGGCCGCGGGCGTGGGGCCGTACGTACTGGCCCAGCCAGGGCTGAGCCGTCCCCCCCGCCGGGGGGAAGATGGCGCGAACGGACGGTGGCGCCTGAGTACCCGTACTCAGGCGCCGCCGGCGTGCCGGGGCAAGGATCGGAGCATGCTCTGGTCAGACCCGAAGGACGAGCCGCCCAAGGACATGCGCGACGCCCAGGCGATGCTGCGGCGGATGCTGGTGGTGCTGCTGCTGGCGACGCTGGTCGGCGTGTACGTGCTCGGCGTGGCCCCGTTCTAGGTCCGCCCCGGGATCCGGCCCCCGGGCCGCCCTACGATGGCCCCCATGACCGTACGCACGCTCGTCCTCGCCTCCGCCTCCCCCGCCCGGCTGAACCTGCTGCGGCAGGCCGGTCTGGCCCCGCACGTGATCGTCAGCGGTTTCGACGAGGACACGCTGAACCACGACAACCCGGCCGACCTGGCGCTGGCCCTGGCCGAGGCCAAGGCGGGCGTGGTGGCGGAGCTCCCCGAGGCCGCCGGCGCGCTGGTGATCGGCTGCGACTCGGTGCTGGAGCTGGACGGCGAGGCGCTGGGCAAGCCGGCGGACGCGGCGGAGGCCACGGCCCGCTGGAAGTCGATGCGCGGGCGGGCCGGGGTGCTGCGCACGGGGCACTGCGTGATCGACACGGCGACCGGACGCCAGGTCTCGGCGACGGCCTCGACGACGGTCCGCTTCGGCGAGCCGACGGACGCGGAGGTGGCGGCGTACGTGGAGAGCGGCGAGCCGCTGCACGTGGCCGGTGCGTTCACCCTGGACGGGCTGTCGTCGGCGTTCATCGACGGCATCGACGGCGACCCCGGCAACGTCATCGGCCTGTCGATGCCGCTGCTGCGCTCCCTGCTGGGGGAACTGGACGTCTCCATCACGGAATTGTGGGTCTGAGCCCCTTCCCGGGTGCCGCCGGCGCCGCCCGGTCGGCGTAGAGGGTCAGGGTCAGCACGATCAGGCAGAAGACCGCCATCGTCGCCGCGAAGGCGCCCCAGCCGACGAGTCCGACGGCGAGGGCGCCGAGCACCCCGTGGGTGACGGCGGCGGCGACCAGGACGGGACGGGCGATACGGCCGGGCGGGTGGTCGCGCAGGGCGGCCGTGGCGAGGAGTGCGGCGGTCAGCAGCAGGAACGCGCCGATGGCCGCGCCCAGGCCGTAGGTCGCCTTGGACATGACGTCCGGGTCGCTGCCCGCGACCGACATCGACTGGTTGGCGGTCGTCCGGCCGAGCACCAGATGGACGAGCACGAGCACCGCCGCCTCGGCGACGAGCGCGAGCGCGCCCAGCCCCGCCACGAGTCTGCGCAGCACGACGCCCCCATCCCTCCCACGCCACAAGCGTGTTCGACGCCACGGAGGCTACTAACGAGTAAACCTGCGGACAAGGGGTCGCGGCGGCTTCGTTACAGGAGGGGTGCCGTGACGGCTCTCACGCAAAGAATGCATAGGCCGTTCGTAGGGACTCCACAAAGAATCAGCAGGGGCCGCTGACCCGCCGAACAGAGACCTCCGACGCGCCACGGGGTTACTGTGCAGTCGGGGATCTCCCTGACCTGGGGCGACACAAGGGTTTTCACACTCAAGGGGCACTCGCATCACGCTCTGTGTGGGCAAGCTCACCACCGGGGAAGGGTCGAAAGGCCGTGTCGGCAGTCCCTAAACTCAGCTTGTTTCAAGGAGGGAGCCATCGTGCGCAAGGTGCTCATCGCCAACCGTGGCGAAATCGCTGTCCGCGTTGCTCGGGCCTGCCGGGACGCCGGGATCGCGAGCGTAGCCGTCTACGCCGATCCGGACCGGGACGCTCTGCACGTCCGCGCGGCAGACGAAGCTTTCGCGTTGGGCGGTGACACCCCGGCGACCAGCTACCTCGACATCGGCAAGGTCCTGCAGGCCGCCGCCGACTCGGGTGCGGACGCCATCCACCCCGGATACGGCTTCCTGTCCGAGAACGCCGAGTTCGCCCAGGCCGTCATCGACGCGGGCCTGACCTGGATCGGCCCGCCGCCGCACGCCATCCGCGACCTCGGCGACAAGGTGGCCGCCCGCCACATCGCCCAGCGCGCCGGAGCCCCGCTCGTCGCCGGCACCCCCGACCCCGTCTCCGGGGCCGACGAGGTCGTCGCCTTCGCCGAGCAGCACGGGCTGCCCATCGCCATCAAGGCCGCCTTCGGCGGCGGCGGCCGCGGCCTGAAGGTCGCCCGCACGCTCGAAGAGGTCCCCGAGCTGTACGAGTCCGCCGTGCGCGAGGCCGTGGCCGCCTTCGGCCGCGGCGAGTGCTTCGTCGAGCGCTACCTCGACAAGCCGCGCCACGTCGAGACGCAGTGCCTGGCCGACTCCCACGGCAACGTGGTCGTCGTCTCCACCCGCGACTGCTCGCTCCAGCGCCGCCACCAGAAGCTCGTGGAGGAGGCCCCGGCGCCCTTCCTTTCCGAGGCCCAGAACGCCGAGCTCTACGCCGCGTCCAAGGCCATCCTCAAGGAGGCCGGCTACGTCGGCGCGGGCACCGTCGAGTTCCTGGTCGGCACCGACGGCACCATCTCCTTCCTGGAGGTCAACACGCGCCTCCAGGTCGAGCACCCGGTGACCGAGGAGGTCGCCGGCATCGACCTGGTCCGCGAGATGTTCCGCATCGCCGACGGCGAGGAGCTCGGCTACGGGGACCCGGTCCTGCGCGGCCACTCCTTCGAGTTCCGCATCAACGGCGAGGACCCGGGCCGCAACTTCCTGCCCGCCCCCGGCACCGTCACCAAGTTCGAGGCCCCGACCGGCCCGGGCGTCCGCCTGGACGCCGGCGTGGAGTCCGGCTCGGTCATCGGCCCCGCCTGGGACTCGCTGCTCGCCAAGCTGGTCGTCACCGGCGCCACCCGCGAGCAGGCCCTCCAGCGCGCCGCGCGCGCCCTGGCGGAGTTCAACGTGGAGGGCATGGCCACCGCCATCCCGTTCCACCGCGCGGTCGTCACCGACCCGGCGTTCGCCCCGGCCGGCGGCAACCCGTTCACGGTCCACACCCGCTGGATCGAGACCGAGTTCGTCAACGAGATCAAGCCCTTCGCGGCCCCGGCCGCCGAGGACACCGAGGACGAGCCCGGCCGCGAGACGGTCGTCGTCGAGGTCGGCGGCAAGCGCCTGGAGGTCTCCCTCCCGTCCTCGCTGGGCATGACCCTGGCCCGTACGGCCGCCGCGGGCGGTGCCAAGCCGAAGCGCCGCGCCGCCAAGAAGTCCGGCCCGGCCGCCTCCGGCGACACCCTCGCGTCCCCGATGCAGGGCACGATCGTCAAGGTCGCCGTGGAGGAGGGCCAGCAGGTCAACGAGGGCGACCTGATCGTCGTCCTGGAGGCGATGAAGATGGAGCAGCCGCTGAACGCGCACCGCTCCGGCACGGTGGTCGGCCTCACGGCCGAGGTCGGCGCCAGCCTCACCTCCGGCGCGACGATCTGCGAGATCAAGGACTGACGCCCCCGCACGTCACGAAGGCCCCCGCCCCGGGTTGGTCCCCCGGGGCGGGGGCCTTCGCGCGTCCCTGCGGGGCGGGATGCAGCCCGCGCGGCGTTGAGCGCCGGGCGCGCAGCGCACGGCACGGGGTCCGGGGCGGAGCCCCGGTGAGCGGGCGAGGGGCGGGCAGGGGACCAGCCCCCGCAGGGTCCCCCAGCGCGCCGCCGGCCGGTGTCCGACGGGCCGCCCTGGCGGGGACGGCCCGGTGGACACCGGCCGGGGGCTCCGGGGGGACGCGCGGCTAGCGGCGCCGCATGTCGGCGACCCTCGCCCGCTCCCCCGCCTGCTGCTCCAGCAGCGACGCGGGAGCGCTGCGCAGCTGGGCGGTGGGCCCGCCGCGCCGCTGGACCGGCAGCGGCGACTCCCGGCGCTGCCTGCGGCCCGCCATGCCGTCCCCGGCGCCGCCGTGCCCGCCGGAGGCCGGGGCGGAGCCGGCCACGGTGATCTGCACGCCCTGGTCGGCCAGCGCCTGGAGCTCGGTGGCGGCCCGGTCGTCGTGCGGCGGGGGCTCGTCCGTCACGAGCCGGGTCATCACGTCCGTCGGCACCGTCTGGAACATCGTGTCGGTGCCCAGCTTCGTGTGGTCCGCGAGGACCACGACCTCCGCCGCCGCCTGCACCAGCGCCCGGTCCACGCTCGCGGAGAGCATGTTGGACGTGGACAGCCCGCGCTCGGCGGTCAGGCCGCTGCCCGACAGGAAGGCCCGCGAGACCCTCAGCCCCTGGAGGGACTGCTCGGCGCCGCTGCCGACGAGGGCGTAGTTCGACCCGCGCAGCGTGCCGCCGGTCATCACCACCTCCACCCGGTTGGCGTGCGCCAGTGCCTGGGCGACGAGCAGCGAGTTGGTGACGACGGTGAGGCCGGGCACCCGGGCGAGCCGGCGGGCCAGCTCCTGGGTCGTGGTGCCCGCGCCGACGACGACGGCCTCGCCTTCTTCGACGAGGCCGGCCGCCACGTCGGCGATGGCGGTCTTCTCCGCCGTCGCGAGATGGGACTTTTGCGGAAAGCCGGACTCCCGCGTGAAACCACCCGGCAAGACCGCACCGCCGTGTCGGCGGTCGAGGAGTCCTTCTGCCTCCAGTGCCCGCACGTCCCGCCGTACGGTCACTTCGGAGGTCTGGACGACGCGGGCGAGCTCACGGAGGGATACCGCCCCGTTGGCCCGCACCATTTCGAGGATCAATTGGCGACGTTCAGCAGCGAACACGAAACTGACAGTAACCCCAACGACCGTCTGGTTTCAGCTCCTTGCGCCGGAATACCGAAGTTGTCCATACGGCGGGGGGACAAGTGGTATACGCGTCCGAACCGACACCCCGCGTCCACCCGGGCGCCGCCGCCCGTATCCGAAAACCGCCCCAACCCCTGTGCGGGGAGGGGCGGTTGGATCCGGGCGGCGCGGGCGCCTAGGCCTCTCCGGCCGCCTTGCGCGTGTGCAGCTGGCGGGCGACCTCGGCGATCGAACCCGACAGCGAGGGGTACACGGTGAACGCGTTTGCGATCTGCTCGACCGTCAGGTTGTTGTCGACGGCGATCGAGATGGGGTGGATCAGCTCGCTCGCGCGCGGCGAGACGACCACGCCGCCGACGACGATCCCGGTGCCCGGACGGCAGAACAGCTTCACGAAGCCGTCCCGGATGCCCTGCATCTTGGCGCGCGGGTTGCGCAGCAGGGGCAGCTTCACGACACGGGCGTCGATCTTCCCGGCGTCCACGTCGGCCTGGGTGTAACCGACAGTGGCGATCTCGGGGTCGGTGAAGACGTTCGAGGAGACCGTCTTCAGGTTCAGCGGGGCCACCGCGTCACCGAGGAAGTGGTACATCGCGATGCGCCCCTGCATGGCGGCGACGGACGCCAGCGCGAAGACGCCCGTCACGTCACCGGCCGCGTAGACGCCCGGCGACGAGGTCCGCGACACCTTGTCGGTCCAGATGTGCCCGGACTCCTTGAGGCGGACCCCGGACTCCTCCAGGTTCATGTCCCTGGTGTTCGGGATCGCGCCGACCGCCATCAGGCAGTGGGTGCCGCTGATGACCCGGCCGTCGGAGAGGGTGACCTCGACCCGGTCGCCGACCCGCTTGGCGGACTCGGCGCGCGAGCGGCCGATGACGTTCATGCCGCGGCGGCGGAAGACGTCCTCCAGGACGGCGGCCGCGTCCGGGTCCTCGCCCGGCAGCACGCGGTCGCGCGAGGAGACCAGCGTCACCCGCGAGCCCAGCGCCTGGTACGCGCCGGCGAACTCGGCACCGGTCACACCGGAGCCGACCACGATGAGCTCCTCGGGGAGCTCCTCCAGGTCGTAGACCTGGGTCCAGTTCAGGATCCGCTCCCCGTCGGGCATCGCGTCGGGGATCTCGCGGGGGGTGCCGCCGGTGGCGATCAGCACGGCGTCGGCGGTGAGGATCGTCTCCGTGCCGTCGGCCGCGGTGACGATGACGTCACGGGTGCCGTCGATGCCCTGCGGCCCGCCGAGCTTGCCGCGGCCGCGCAGGACGCGGGCGCCGGCGCGGGTCACGGACGCGGTGATGTCGTGCGACTGGGCGAGCGCGAGGCGCTTCACGCGCCGGTTCACCTTGCCGAGGTCGACGCCGACGACGCGCGCGGCCTGCTCGATGGGCGGGGTGTCGTCGGCGACGACGATGCCGAGCTCCTCGTACGAGGAGTCGAAGGTGGTCATGACCTCGGCGGTCGCGATGAGGGTCTTCGAGGGCACGCAGTCGGTCAGCACCGACGCCCCGCCCAGGCCGTCGCAGTCGACGACGGTCACCTCCGCGCCGAGCTGGGCCCCCACCAGGGCCGCCTCATACCCGCCGGGTCCGCCGCCGATGATCACGATCCGGGTCACGAAAACTCCGCCTCACGTCTGCCCGGCCGGCTGCCGCCCCGGCCGGCGATCCGGGGGGTCTCCCCGGGGGATGCATTCCACGCCCATTGTCCCGCACGCTTCAAGGTGCTCCACTCCCGGTCCTGTCATCCGTGCGCCATCCGGGCACGCGTGCCGGGGCGCCCCTCCCGTACCCTCGACCTCATGTCGCTCTACGCCGCGTACGCCGGCAACCTCGACCCGCGGCTGATGACGCGCCGCGCTCCGCATTCGCCGCTGCGCGGCACGGGCTGGATCAACGACTGGCGGCTGACCTTCGGCGGCGAGCAGATGGGCTGGGAGGGCGCCCTCGCCACCATCGTGGAAGCCCCCCGCCAGCAGGTCTTCGTCGCCCTCTACGACATCGCGCCGCTGGACGAGGACTCCATGGACCGCTGGGAGGGCGTCGGCCTGGACATCTACCGCCGCATGCGGATCCGGGTCCACACGCTGGACGGCGAGGAGGCCGCCTGGTGCTACGTCCTCAACGGCTACGAGGGCGGCCTGCCGTCGGCGCGCTACCTCGGCGAGATCGCCGACGCCGCGGAATCGGCGGGCGCCCCCCACGACTACGTGATGGAACTCCGCAAGCGACCGTGCTGAGCCCGGGCGGGGCCTGAAGCGGAGCCCCGGCTTCCGTCCAGCCCCGCCGGACGGACGGTCCGGCCCCGCCCGCGGCGTCCGGGCCCGCACCGGGCCCGTCCCACCCCTCCGGACGTCCTCCGCGGCCCGTCCCGGAGGCCCTCCGGGACGATTCGGCGGAAACGACAAGGCAACGATCCGAACACCGTGAGCTGTGCCATCTACGCGCGTAGGCCAACAGCGGCTACGCTCGTCTGCGTGAACGCATCTGTTACCGACCCCTTCGCCGCCGCCGACGCCGCCGCCGCCCGCCTCCGCGAGCTCACCGGCGTCGAATCCCACGATGTCGCCCTCGTCATGGGCTCCGGCTGGGCCCCCGCCGCAGAGGCGCTCGGGGCGCCCGAGGCCGAGTTCCCGGTCACCGAGCTGCCCGGCTTCCCGCCCGCCGCAGTCGAGGGCCACGGCGGCAAGATCCGCTCGTACAAGATCGGCGACAAGCGCGCCCTGGTCTTCCTCGGCCGGACCCACTTCTACGAGGGCCGCGGCGTCGCCGCCGTCGCGCACGGCGTCCGCACCGCCGTCGCCGCCGGCTGCAAGACCGTCGTCCTCACCAACGGCTGCGGCGGCCTGCGCGAGGGCATGAAGCCCGGCCAGCCCGTCCTGATCAGCGACCACCTCAACCTCACCGCGACCTCGCCGATCGTCGGCGCGAACTTCGTGGACCTCACCGACCTGTACTCCCCGCGCCTGCGCGCGATGTGCAAGGAGATCGACGAGACCCTCGAAGAGGGCGTCTACGTCCAGTTCCCCGGCCCGCACTACGAGACCCCGGCCGAGATCAACATGATCCGCGTCATGGGCGCCGACCTGGTCGGCATGTCCACCGTGCTGGAGGCCATCGCCGCCCGTGAGGCCGGCGCCGAGGTGCTGGGCATCTCCCTGGTCACCAACCTGGCCGCGGGCCTGTCCGGCGAGCCGCTCAACCACGAAGAGGTCCTCCAGGCCGGCCGCGACTCCGCCGCCCGCATGGGCACGCTGCTGACGCAGGTCCTCGCCCGCATCTGATCGACGACCGACGACGTACGAGAGGTAAGGCGGAACTAGTGGAACAGGCACAGGACGACCTGCTCACCCGGGCCCGGACCTGGCTGGCGGAGGACCCCGACGAGGAGACGGCGGCCGAGCTGCGCGCGCTCGTCGACGCGGGCGACACCGCCGAGCTCGCGGACCGCTTCTCCGGCACGCTCCAGTTCGGCACCGCCGGACTGCGCGGCGAGATCGGCGCGGGCCCGATGCGGATGAACCGCTCCGTGGTCATCCGCGCCGCGGCGGGCCTGGCGGCCTACCTGAAGGCGGAGGGCCACGAGGGCGGCCTGGTGGTCGTCGGCTACGACGCCCGCTACAAGTCCGCGGACTTCGCCCGCGACACGGCGGCCGTCATGACGGGCGCCGGCCTGCGCGCGGCCGTACTGCCCCGCCCCCTCCCCACGCCCGTCCTCGCGTACGCGATAAGGCACCTGGGAGCCGTCGCCGGCGTCGAGGTGACCGCGAGCCACAACCCGCCCCGGGACAACGGCTACAAGGTCTACCTCGGCGACGGCTCGCAGATCGTCTCCCCGGCGGACGCGCGGATCGCGGCGGAGATCGACGCGATCACCACCCTCGCGTCCGTCCCCCGCCCCTCGGACGGCTGGCTGCAGCTCGACGAGGAGGTCCTGGAGGCCTACCTGGCGCGCACGGACTCCGTCCTGACCCCCGGGTCCCCCCGGGGCGTGCGGACCGTCTACACGGCCATGCACGGCGTCGGCAAGGACGTCGTCATGGCCGCCTTCGCCCGGCACGGCTTCCCCACCCCGGTGCTCGTCGCCGAGCAGGCGGAGCCGGACCCGGCCTTCCCGACGGTCGCCTTCCCCAACCCGGAGGAGCCGGGCGCGATGGACCTGGCCTTCGCGAAGGCCGCCGAGGTCCAGCCGGACATCGTGATCGCGAACGACCCGGACGCCGACCGCTGCGCGGTGGCGGTCCCCGACAACGGCGGCTGGCGCATGCTGCGCGGCGACGAGGTCGGCGCCCTCCTGGCGGCCCACCTGGTCCACAAGGGCGCCCGGGGCGTCTTCGCGGAGTCGATCGTCTCCTCGTCCCTCCTCGGCCGCATCGCCGAGGCGGCGAACCTCGGCTACGAGGAGACCCTCACGGGCTTCAAGTGGATCTCCCGCGTGGAGGGCCTGCGCTACGGCTACGAGGAAGCCCTCGGCTACTGCGTGGACCCCGAGGGCGTCCGCGACAAGGACGGCATCACCGCCGCCCTCCTCGTCGCCGAACTGGCCTCGGTGCTCAAGGAGCAGGGCCGCACCCTGACCGACCTGCTGGACGACCTGGCGATGGCCCACGGCCTGCACCACACCGACCAGCTCTCGGTCCGCGTCGAGGACCTGTCGGTCATCGCGAACGCGATGGCGCAGCTGCGCGCGGAACCCCCGGCGGCCCTGGCGGGCCTGCGGGTGGTCTCGGCGGAGGACCTGTCCCGGGGCACGGAGAAGCTCCCCCCGACGGACGGCCTGCGCTACTACCTGGAGGGCGACTACAAGGCCCGGGTGATCTGCCGCCCGTCCGGCACGGAGCCCAAGCTGAAGTGCTACCTGGAGGTGGTCGTCCCGGTGGCGGAAGCCTCGGACCTCGCCTCGGCCCGCGTCCGCGGCCAGGAGATCCTGGACACGGTGAAGAAGGACCTCGCAGCAGCGATGGGCCTCTGACCCCTCCCCCGCCCCGACGGCCCCCTCGGCTCCCCCCGAGGGGGCCGTCGGCATTCCCGGGCCGGGGGCGGGGGCGGGTGAGCGCCATCCCGGCAGGGCGGGGCTGAACTGCCGGACGGGAGCGGGGGGCCGGGACCTCGGCGGGGCGGTATCGGGAGGGCTTGGGGGTTTCCCGTCAGTCTCATCGTCCTTCCGCGTCGGGCCGCCCTGTCAAGGGCGCTCCCTCCGGTCGCGTCGCTGCGCGATGGCCTTCGGCCACCCTTGACAGGCCGTCCCGCCACGAAAAGCCGAAGACTGCCGGGAAACCCCCAAAGGAACGGCACGGTCCAGAGTCGGACAACCGGCGGGACCGGAGACCAGGCGAGGTCGTCGGGGGCCGGCAGACCGCCCATCGGGGCCCGCCACCCATGCGGTCGGAGCCTCCCCACGCGTCAGATCGCTACGCGCTCCTCATTTCTCGGCGTCTTGCGGCCGTCTTGGGCTGGGATGCCCTGCCGGTCGTCCTGTGGTGCGCCTACCGGCCCCGGATGCCCGTCTCGTCGTCCTCTGGTGCGGGGATCAGCCCCGGACGGTCGCCGGACGCTGAGAGATGAGAAGCGCGCAGCGATCTGACGCGCACACTGTCGCCACGTGCTCCTCTGGTCGCCTTTTGGTGCGGGGAACGGCCCCGGACGGACTGCGGACGCTGGGGAATGAGGAGCGCGTAGCGATCTGATGCGCCCGACGGCGCCGAAAGCCCATCCCGTCGCCCTTTGGCGCGGGGAACGGCCCCGGACGGACTGCGGATGCTGGGGAATGAGGAGCGCGTAGCGATCCGGCGCGTGAGGGCGGCCCCGATCGCATGGGTGGCGGGCCCGGATGGGCGGTCTGCCGGCCCCCGACGACCTCGTCTGATCCCTGATACGGCCGCATGTCCCAGGAACATCCGTCCCGTTCCTTCGGGGGTTTCCCGGCAGTCTTCGGCTTTTCGTGGCGGGGCGGTCCGTCAAGGGTGGCCGAAGGCCATCGCGCAGCGACGCGACCGGAGGGAGCGCCCTTGACGGGCCGTCCCGACGCGGAAGGACGATGAGACTGACGGGAAACCCCCAAGCCCTCCCCATGCCGCGCCGCCGAGGCTCCGCCCACCCCGGTACCGGTCCGGCGTTCAGGTCCCGCTGCGCGGGACCCCGCCCCCGGCCCACCCACCCGCACCGGGGAGGCGGGTGGGCAGTCGCCGACCGGTCCCCGACCCCTCGCGGGGGGTGAAGCGGGCCCGCACCGCGGCCCTCCGTCTCAGGACGGCGACGGCGACGGTGATGCCGTCGGGCGGACCAGTTCTCCCAGGGTCGGGGCCGATTCCGGCCGGGAGCGGACCGCGTCCGTGCACTCCCAGGCGCGGGGCGGGTCCGCGTCCGGGCCGCCCAGGACCACGGGGCCCGGGCCGGCCGAGACGGCGTCGCTCGCGGACAGGGTGCACACGATCTGCGCCAGGGCCACCGGCGGCAGGTCCTCGGGCTTGCGGCTGAGCCGTACCGTGCCCGCCGGGTCCCCGGGCCGCGCCGGGGCGGCCGTCAGCCCGTCCGGTACCCCGGTGGTGAAGCCGCCCTCCCGCTCCTGCTCGGACGGGGTCCGTTCCAGCTCCTCCAGCAGGGCCTGCGCAACCAGCGTCACGGGTTCGCGCCCGGTCCGCTTCTCGGGGACCGGGACGACCCGTTCCACCGCCACCAGCTGCGATCCGCAGACCAGCTCGATCCTGGCACGGAACCCCTGCACCCCGCTCTGCCCCGACGGCAGGTCGGGGGTGTCGCAGGACACCCGCGACGGGGCGGGGCCCACGTCGACCGGAACGGTCGTGGCCCGGATCCCGCACCCGGACAGCACCGCCGCCAGGGCTCCAGCGGCCCCCACGACCCACAGCGTCCTACGGGCCCTGCGGGTCCCACTGGTCCCACGAGCCCCGCACGCCGTACCCGTCCTGCGTGCCCTACGCGTCCGTGCCGCCACCGGCGATCACCTTCCCCACGTCCACCGGAAGCCGCAGCGTGAAGACGGCCCCGCCCTCCGGGCCGTTCGCGGCCGTGATGTCGCCTCCGTGGATGTGCGCGTTCTCCATGGCGATCGACAGGCCCAGGCCGCTGCCGTCCGACTTCGGCCGGGACGCGCTCGCCTTGTAGAAGCGGTCGAAGACGTGCGGCAGCACTTCCTCCGGGATGCCGGGCCCGTTGTCCTTGACCGCGACGACCAGCCACTCCCCCTCGACCCGCACCGACACCCGCACCGGCGAGCCGCCGTGCTTGAGCGCGTTGCCGATCAGGTTGGCCAGGATCACGTCCAGCCGGCGCGGGTCGAGCCGCGCCACGATCCCGCGTCCGGCGTCGACCTCGACGGCGTCCAGCCAGGCCCGCGCGTCGATGCACGCCGTGACCTGGTCGGCGACGTTCACGTCGTCGAGCACCAGGCGTGCCGTCCCCGCGTCGAAGCGGGTGACCTCCATCAGGTTCTCCACCAGGTCGTTCAGCCGCCGGGTCTCGCTGACCACCAGGCCCACCGCCGGCGCGATCATCGGATCGAGGTCGTCGACCTCCTCCTCCAGCACCTCGGCCACGGCCGTCAACGCCGTGAGCGGGGTGCGCAGTTCGTGGCTCATGTCGGCCACGAACCGCCGGCTCGCCTCCTCGCGGGCGCTCATGTCGGCGACCTTCTTCTCCAGCGCCTCCGCCGTCCGGTTGAACGTGCGCGAGAGGTCGGCGAGTTCGTCGGTCCCCGACACGTCGAGCCGGTGGTCGAACTCCCCCTCGCCCAGCCGCCGCGCGGCCTCGCCGAGCCGCTGGACGGGCTTGAGGACGGTCCGTGCCGCCGCCTGGGCGAGCAGCGCCGACACGAGCAGCGCCAGGCCCGTCGCGATGGTCAGCGACCAGCCCAGCGCGTTGAGGTCGTCCCGCTCCGTGGCGAGGGACTTGTACATGTAGCCGGTGGGTCCGCCGCCCACGATCCGCGTGCCGCCGACCAGGTACGGGTTGCCGCCGGGCTTCGTGCGCTGCCAGTACATGTGGTACTCGGCGTCGTTGGCGGTCGTGGTCTTCTGGCGGTCGTTCACCGCGTTCTGGAGGGACTTCGGTACGTCGTCCAGCCCGAACGAGGCCGCTCCGGCCGCGCCGAACACCAGCCGCTTGTCCTTGCGTTCGTGCACGAGCAGCACGCTGTACCCGGGGCTGCTGCCCGCCATCAGCTCGGCGGTGCGCTGCAGTTCCTCGGGGGTGGGCTCGGCGGGCAGGGCCGCGGCGCGGTTCTGCATCTCCTGGCGGAAGTCGCCCAGGGCCGCGTCCTGGGTACGGGTGAGCACCGCCTCGCGGTTGAGCCAGTAGGCGATTCCGGAGGCGGAGACGGCGGCCACCAGGGCGACCAGGGCGAACACCACGAGCAGCCGCAACCGCAGGCTGGTCCAGCGCCGGCCCGCGAACAGGGCCTTGATCACTGCGGGGAGTCCAACCTGTAGCCGACACCCCGGACGGTACGGATCAGCGTGGGTGACGAGGGGACTTCCTCGACCTTGGCGCGCAACCGCTGCACGCACGCGTCGACGAGCCGCGAGTCGCCCAGGTAGTCGTGCTCCCACACCAGGCGCAGCAGCTGCTGGCGGGAGAGCGCCTGGCCGGGCCGGCGGCTGAGTTCCAGCAGCAGCCGCAGCTCGGTGGGCGTCAGCTGGAGGTCCTCGCCGTTCTTGGTGACGGTCATGGCGGCCCGGTCGATGACGAGCGACCCGAAGACGGCGGAGTCGCTGGCCTCGCGCTCGCCGCGGCGCAGCACGGCCCGGATGCGGGCGTCGAGCACCCGCCCCTGGACGGGCTTGACGACGTAGTCGTCGGCTCCGGACTCCAGGCCGACGACGACATCGATGTCGTCGCTGCGAGCGGTGAGCAGGATGATCGGCAGCTGGTCGGTGCGGCGGATCCTCCGGCACACCTCGAAGCCGTCGATCCCGGGCAGCATGACGTCGAGAACGATCAGGTCCGGCCGCTGCTCGCGCAGCAGTTTCAGGCCGTCCTCACCCGTCGCCGCGGTGGCCACTCGGTGGCCCTGGCGTGTCAGGGAGAGTTCGAGGGCCGTGCGGATGGCGTCGTCGTCCTCGATCAGCAACAGGAAAGGCACGGGCTCATTCTGTCCCATCGGCCGTCGGGACTTCGACCGTCGCGCGCGACGGATCCGGCGGCGGGTCCGGCGGCGGGTGCGGCCGCAGGCGGCTGTGACAGTGCTGTGACAGTCGACGGACACGCCGGTTAAGTCGGCCGGGCAGTCTTTTGTCATCGAAACACGGACCGAAGCAGACTCCACGACGGGGGGCGCGAGATGAACACGCTGCACAGCACCACCACCAGCGCGGTTGTCACGCGGCTGCACGACGCGAACCGCCGGGCGGGTGTCCGTACGGTGCCGGGCTCCCGGCGGCAGGCTCATGTCGTAGCCATTGACGCGAAGCAGTACCAGGCGGTTCCCGCCCAGCGGACCCCGTCTTCTCCGGCCTCCTCCTCGGAGGCGGAGTTCACGGCGTACGTGCAGGAGCGGCGCGCGGCGCTGTACGCGACGGCCTTCCACCTCACCGGCGACCGCCACGAGGCCGAGGACCTGCTGCAGAGCGCGCTGTTCTCCACGTACCGCGCGTGGGACCGGATCAGCGACAAGGCGGCGGTGGGCGGCTACCTGCGCCGGACGATGACGAACCTGCACATCAGCGCGTGGCGGCGGCGCAAGCTGAACGAGTACCCGACGGAGGAGCTGCCGGAGACGGCCTCCGACACGGACGCGATGCGCGGGACGGAGCTGCGCGCGGTGCTCTGGCAGGCGCTGGCCCGGATCCCGGAGCCGCAGCGCACGATGCTGGTGCTGCGCTACTACGAGGGCCGCACGGACCCGGAGATCGCGGAGATCCTGGGCATCAGCGTGGGCACCGTGAAGTCGAGCATCTGGCGCTCGCTGCGCCGGCTGCGCGAGGACGAGGCGCTGAGCTTCGGGCGTGACGAGGCGGAGTCCTTCGGGGAGCTCGTCGCGTAACGACGCGCGCGCCGCAGCACGCAGCGCGTACGACTCAACACCACAGACCACCGGCCGGGGGGTCCGTCCTACGGGGGTGGGACGGAGGCCATGGGGGGGGATGGAGGCGGGATCAGGCGGACGGGGGTCCGCTTGGTCCCGCCTTCTCTTGTCCGCGGCCCCGCCGGACGCCGGCCCCGCCCGACGCCGGCCCGGCCGGACGCCGGCCCCGCCCGACTACGCAGCCGCGGCGCTCGCCGAGCGGTGGCGGCCGGCCGCGGCGGCCGCGAGGCGGCCCAGGGCCTCGTCGCGGGCGCAGGCGTGGGCGCCGAGGGCGACGTGCCGGGCCACGATGCCGCGTTCGGCCCGCATCAGGCGCAGGCCCCTGCGGAGCAGGAACGGCAGGGACTTGCGGCCCTCGCGCAGGTCTCGGGCGAGCCTGCGGCGGAAGGTGGTGGAGGGCCGGCCGCGCAGGCAGATCGCGTCGGCGAGGAGGCCGAGCTCCTGGCAGCGGGCGGCTATGTCGGCGGCGAAGATGCCCTCCGCGATGAACAGCGGGGTGCGGGAGATGTCCAGGGTCTCCGTACCGGTGCGGGAGCTGGTCGCGATGTCGTAGACCGGGACCTCGGTGCGGCCGGTCCGGCAGAGTTCTGCGACGGCGGCCACGGCGACGTCGGCGTCCCAGGACTGCGGGGAGTCCCAGTCGATGTCCGAGCTGCCCTCGACCAGGGGGAGGGACGGGTCCGTCGCCTCCTTGTAGAAGTCGTCCAGGCGCAGTACGGGCAGGCCCGAGCGGGCCGCCAGCGAGGACTTGCCGGAACCCGAGGGACCGGTCAGGAGCACGACGCGCGTCGGAAGGGGAGATGAACAGCTCACGGGAGACCAGTGTGAGGCATGACCGGGGGTATCGACACACTGCCGACAGCCCCTGCGACCGGTCTCACATGGCGCGTTGGAATCCGGGACACCCGCTCGACTACGCTGTGTGCGCAGGCGACTACGACCACAGGCGGGAACCAATGGCACGTCACGCAGCCTCCGACCCCTCTCCGCAGCGGCTCCGCTCCGCCGGACTGACCCTCTCCCTGGCCGGGGCCGCCCTGGCCATGGCGGCCGGCGGGGCGCAGGCCGGCGAGCTGGACCCGGCGGCGGCCGTCTCCGGGGTCGTCGACCCGATCGCGAACCTGAAGGTGAACCCCCTCGCCCACACCGGCGTGGATCCCCTCGACAACGGGGTGGGCACGAAGGTCGCCGACTTCCCGGCCGTGGGCACCACGATGGTGACGGGGGTCCTGACGCAGGGACCGTCGGTCAAGGAGATCCCGCAGGCCGCGGTCTCCTCGCTGCTGGGCCCGGTCCTGCCGAAGCAGTGAAGCGGTAGGGCGGGCCCTGGGACGTGGAACGGCCCCCGACGGCGATCGCCGTCGGGGGCCGTTCCACGGGGTGCCCCGGAGGCGGGGCCGTGGGCGTCCTAGTAGGAGGAGCCGCCCGAGCCCAGCGACCCGGTCGGGTGCCAGACCGTCTTGGTCTCCAGGAACGCGGTCATGCGCGAGGTGCCCGGGTCGGCGGCCCAGTCGTCCACAGGCTGTGGACGCAGGACGCGCTTGAGGTTGTCCGCCGCCGCGATCTCCAGCTCCTTGGCCAGCGCCGCGTCGGCGCCGGCCAGGTCGATCGCGTTGACGTCCTGGTGGGCCGCCAGGTGCGGGCCCATCTCGGCGGCCTTGCCGGAGAGGATGTTGACGACGCCGCCCGGCAGGTCGGAGGTGGCCAGCACCTCGCCCAGGGACAGGGCCGGCAGCGGGGACTTCTCGCTGGCGATGACGACGGCGGTGTTGCCCGTCGCGATCACCGGGGCGATCACCGAGACCAGGCCCAGGAAGGAGGAGTCCTGCGGGGCGACGACCGTGACGACGCCGGTCGGCTCCGGGGTGGAGAGGTTGAAGAACGGGCCCGCCACCGGGTTGGCCCCGCCGACGACCTGGCCGATCTTGTCGGTCCAGCCCGCGTACCAGACCCAGCGGTCGACGGCCGCGTCCACGACCGCCGCCGCCTTGGACTTGGACAGCCCCTCGGCCTCGGCGACCTCGCGGACGAACTGGTCGCGGCGGCCCTCCAGCATCTCGGCGATGCGGTAGAGGATCTGACCGCGGTTGTACGCGGTCGCGCCCGCCCAGCCGCCGAAGGCCTTGCGGGCCGCGACGACCGCGTCACGCGCGTCCTTGCGGGAGGACAGCGGGGCGTTGGCCAGCCACTTCCCCTTCGAGTCGCTCACCTCGTACACCCGGCCGCTCTCGGAGCGGGGGAACTTGCCCCCGACGTACAGCTTGTAGGTCTTGAAGACGCCCAGACGGGTCGCAGAAGACTCAGACATCGAGGTAGCCCTCCAGGCCGTGGCGGCCGCCCTCGCGGCCGAAGCCCGACTCCTTGTAGCCGCCGAAGGGCGAGGTCGGGTCGAACTTGTTGAAGGTGTTGGCCCACACCACACCGGCGCGGAGCTTGCCCGCGACCGCGAGGATGCGGGAGCCCTTCTCCGTCCAGATGCCGGCGGACAGGCCGTACTGGCTGTTGTTGGCCTTGGCGACGGCCTCGTCCGGGGTGCGGAAGGTCAGCACGGACAGGACCGGGCCGAAGATCTCGTCACGGGCGACGGTGTGCGCCTGGCTGACGTTCGTGAAGAGCGTCGGGGCGAACCAGTAGCCGGAGGACGGCAGCTCGCAGGCCGGGGACCAGCGCTCGGCGCCCTCGGCCTCGCCCGTGTCGGCCAGGGCCGTGATCCGGGCGAGCTGCTCGGCGGAGTTGATCGCGCCGATGTCGGTGTTCTTGTCGAGCGGGTCGCCCAGGCGCAGCGTGGAGAGGCGGCGCTTGAGGGAGTCCAGCAGCTCGTCGTGGATCGACTCCTGGACCAGGAGGCGGGAGCCCGCGCAGCAGACCTGGCCCTGGTTGAAGAAGATGCCGTTGACGATGCCCTCGACGGCCTGGTCGATGGGGGCGTCGTCGAAGACGATGTTGGCGCCCTTGCCGCCCAGCTCCAGGGTGACCTTCTTGTCGGTGCCGGCGATCTGGCGGGCGATGGCCTTGCCGACCGCGGTCGAGCCGGTGAAGGCGACCTTGTTGACGTCGGGGTGGGCGACGAGTTCGGCGCCCGCGTCCCCGTAGCCGGGGATGATGTTGACGACGCCCTTGGGGAGGCCGGCCTGGCGGCAGATGTCCGCGAAGAACAGCGCCGAGAGGGGGGTGGTCTCCGCCGGCTTGAGGACGACGGTGTTGCCGGTGGCGAGCGCCGGGGCGATCTTCCACGCGAGCATCAGCAGCGGGAAGTTCCAGGGGATGACCTGGCCGGCCACGCCGAGCGGGCGCGGGTTGGCGCCGTAGCCGGCGTGGTCGAGCTTGTCGGCCCAGCCCGCGTAGTAGAAGAAGTGCGCGGCGACCAGCGGGAGGTCCGCGTCGCGGGTCTCCTTGATCGGCTTGCCGTTGTCCAGGGTCTCCAGGACGGCCAGCTCGCGGCTGCGCTCCTGGATGATGCGGGCGATGCGGAAGAGGTACTTGGCGCGCTCGGAGCCGGGCAGCGCGGACCACTTCTCGAAGGCGCGGCGGGCGGCCTTGACGGCGCGGTCGACGTCGGCGGCGCCGGCCTGGGCGACCTCCGACAGCACCTCCTCGCTGGAGGGGCTGACGGTCTTGAAGACCTTGCCGTCGGCGGCGTCGGTGAACTCACCGTCGATGAAGAGGCCGTACGAGGGGGCGATGTCGACGACCGAGCGGGACTCGGGGGCCGGTGCGTACTCGAAGAGGGATGCCATGGTGATCAGTCCACCGTCACGTAGTCGGGTCCGGAGTAACGCCCGGTGCTCAGCTTCTGGCGCTGCATGAGCAGGTCGTTCAGCAGGCTGGAGGCGCCGAAGCGGAACCACTCGTTGGTCAGCCAGTCCTCGCCCGCGGTCTCGTTGACCAGGACCAGGAACTTGATGGCGTCCTTGGTGGTCCGGATGCCGCCGGCCGGCTTCACGCCGATCTGGATTCCAGTCTGCGCCTTGAAGTCGCGGACGGCTTCGAGCATCAGCAGGGTGTTGGCGGGGGTGGCGTTGACGCCGACCTTGCCGGTGGACGTCTTGATGAAGTCGGCGCCCGCGAGCATGCCGATCCAGGAGGCGCGGCGGATGTTGTCGTACGTCGACAGCTCGCCGGTCTCGAAGATGACCTTCAGCCGGGCGGCGGTGCCGTCCTCGCGGACGCACGCCTCCTTGACGGCCTTGATCAGCTCGTAGGTCTCCAGGTAGCGGCCGGCGAGGAAGGCGCCACGGTCGATGACCATGTCGATCTCGTCGGCGCCGGCGGCGACGGCGTCGCGGGTGTCGGCCAGCTTGACCGGCAGGGCGGCGCGGCCGGCCGGGAAGGCGGTGGCGACGGAGGCGACCTTGACGTCGGCGCCGTTCAGGGCCGCCTTGGCGGTGGCCACCATGTCGGGGTAGACGCAGACCGCGGCGGTCATGGGCGTCGTCCGGTCGAGGGGGTCGGGGTTGACGGCCTTCGCGGCGAGGGACCGGACCTTGCCCGGGGTGTCCGCACCCTCGAGCGTCGTCAGGTCGATCATCGAGATGGCCAGGTCGATGGCGTACGCCTTGGACGTGGTCTTGATCGAGCGGGTGCCGAGGGCGGCCGCGCGGGCCTCCAGTCCGACTGCGTCGACGCCGGGCAGCCCGTGCAGGAAGCGGCGCAGCGCGCTGTCGGACGTCGTCACGTCAGCGAATGCGGTGAGGGTGGTGGGCATGGTCACCAGATGAGCATATCTACGCGCGTAGCGACCTGTCACCCCCCTCGTGCACATCTGCGCGTGACGTCCGCCATCGGTGCACCCGGCCCCCGTGCACTGGTGGCCGCCGCACGGGCATGCGGCACAATCGGCGGCATGACCACTCCCTCCCCCCATGAGCCGGCCTACGCCGACCGCGTCTACCGCTCCCCCATGGCCGTCGTGACCGGGGTGCTGATCCTGGCGATGATCGTGTGGCTGTGCGGGGACGCCGTGCTGCGGGGCGTGGGCAGCGGCCGGTGGATCGGGCTCGCCGCCGCGCTGTGCGCCGTGCCGCTGACGGTGGCGTTCACCATCCGGCCGGCCGTCTTCGCCAACGAGGACCGGATGCGCGTCCGCAACCCGTTCCGGGTCATCACGCTGCCCTGGGGCGTCGTGGACGCGGTGCGCGCCGGGTATTCGGCGGAGGTGCTGGCGGACGGGGCGAAGTACCAGCTCTGGTCGGTGCCGGTGTCGCTGCGCGAGCGCAAGAAGGCGAACCGCACCGCCGGCCGGCGCGAGGCGGCGGCCGGCGGGGGCGCGGGCGGCCAGGGGGGCGGTGCGGCCGCGCGGGCCTCGGCCGACAAGGCCGTCGACGAGCTGACCGAGCTCGCGGAGCGCGGGGCCTCCCGGCCGGGCGCGCAGGGGCCGGTCACGGTGCGCTGGGCCTGGGAGATCATCGCCCCGGCGGCGGCGGGCGCGGTCCTGCTGGCCGTGCTGCTGATCGTCGTCTAGAACCCCTCCGGAGCACGGCGGACTCGGGGCGTCGTCCGGGGCGGGTCCTCCGGAGCGGGCCGGGTGCGGGCGTCGTGGGGGACGAGACGGGACGGGGTGACCGGAACCGCTGCCGCCGGGGCGGGCGTCCTCGGTGGTGTGCACCGTCATGAGGGCAGCGGCAGCGCCGCCACCGCCACACAGCTCCCGGTCCGTCCCCGGCTCCTGAGCGGGGCCCTGCTGGCCGCGCATCTGCTGATCGTCGGATGGCTCACCCTCAGTCCGCTGGACGTGCCCTGGGCCGCGGCGGCGAACCTGACCCCGCTGGAGGGGATCCGGGCGGACCTGGCGATGGGGCCGCTGGAGGCCGCGCGGCGGATCGGCGAGGGGCTGGCGCTGCTGGCCCCGCTGGGGGTGCTGCTGCCGCTGGCCGGGGGCCGGCTGGCGGCCGGGCCGCTGGCGGCGTGGGTCTCGCTGGTGCGGACGGCGGCCGCGGCCGTGCTGATCTCGCTGAGCATCGAGATGCTCCAGACGGCGGTCCCGGGGCGGGTGCTGGACGTGGACGCCCTGCTGCTGAACACCGCCGGGGTGGTGATCGTGCACGCGGCGGTCGTACCGGTGCTGCGGGCCAGGCTCCGCAGGCCCCTGACCTCCCCCGACGCCGTTCCTCAGGGGAGCACCCCGAGAATTCCCAGGGTCGGGCTCGGCCCGTGGACCGACGTCCTGTCGGCGGTACCGCGCGAATATTGATTCATCGCGCCGGACAAGGAAGAAAGCGCGCGAATCCCGATACGAAGGAGAACACCATGAGCGCGCTGACCCGCCCCCGTGACGGACGTCTGATCGGCGGCGTCTGCGCCGGACTGGCCAAGCGGTTCGGCATGAAGGCCCGCACGATGCGGATCATCTTCGTCCTGTCCTGCCTGCTGCCGGGTCCGCAGTTCCTGATCTACCTGGCACTGTGGCTGCTGATCCCGAACGAGAAGTCCGGCGTCGGCTCGGCGAGCACCGCCTGGTGAAGGCGGGCCCGGCCGTGCCGGGCCCCCTGGATCCCGTCCGGGAACGCGAGCGGCGCCCCGGCGGGAATCAACCGGCCTTCCGGACCTTTTCCAGCTGCTTGTCGGCGACTTCCTGCGGGACCTGGGCCTTCTGCCCGGCGGCCGCGACGTTGAGCGCCATCAGCCGCACGACGGAGGAGCCCTCGCGGACGACGACCAGGTGGACCTGCGCCGAGACGCCCTCGGCGGCGGCGGTCGTGGTCCAGCTGACGCTCTCGTCGCCGGCGGCCTTGAACGGGACCGTCTTCACGTCCCGGTAGGTGCCGGTCTGCTTCTGCACGGTGGCGGTGAATCCGGAGCCGCAGGCCGCGAGGGCCTCGCGGATCCGGGAGACGACCTTCTTGGCGTCGCTCTCGTCGTAGGAGCTGACGGAGGCGGAGACGGCGAGGCCGACCTGCTTCTGGGAGCCGACGCCCCGGTTGACGGTCTCGTGCGCGGCCGGGTCGGGCTTGTCGCCCATGATGTCGGCGAGCGGCTGGCAGGCCTTCTTGTCGGCCTGCGGCTGTCCCACGGGGGCGTTGGGGTTCTTGCCCTGCGCGGAGACCTGGTAGCCGGGGAGGTCGCCCTGTGCGAGGGCGGAGCGCTCCAGGCGGGCGTCCTTGGCCACGGGCGCCGGGGAGGCGGCCGCGGCGCCGGGCGCGCCGGAGGGCGCGGTGGCCGCGGAGCCCTTGGGGTCCGGGCTCTTGCCGGCGGCGGGGGCGTCGGTGCCGCTGCTGCAGCCGGCGGCTCCGAGGAGCAGGGCGGGGAGCAGCGCGAACGTCGTCGCGGGCGCCTTGAATCGTGCCGTGATGCGCATGACCGGACCTCATACCCCGTGCGTCGGCGGGCAGTTGGTGGTGATCGTGGCACACCGCGCGACGCGGCGCACACCACCTCGAAAGGGCGTGCGCCACGCGCGCGGGCGTGCGAATCCGGGGTCCGGATCAGCCGCCGAGGCCGGGCAGCGGGGGCAGGCCGCCGAGCAGCTGGCTGACCGGGGCCGCGGGGTCGCTCTGACCGCCCTGCTGGGCCTGGTCCGTCTGGTTGGTGACGGCGCTGGCGGCGCTGGTGACGGTGCCGAGGGCGTCCGTCAGGTTCGGGGTCGGGAGCACCGAGGCGGAGGCGGTACCCGCGGCACCCGCGGCGAGGGCGGCACCAATGACAGCGACACCGAGGGACTTGGCAGCAGACTGCTTCATGAAAAATCGTCCTTGCTACGGGGAATCGAGCGGCTCCGCAAACTAGTCACTTGAAACCCGCTCCCGCAAACATCCTCAAATACGAGAAAGCACCCGGGGCGGAATGGCCCCGAGTGCTCCCCCTGTGTCATTCCGTGGCCTAGGCCGATACGGATCCGCTGGTGGAAGCGGTCTGACGGAACAGCCACTCGGACTTCAGCTCGGCATAACCGGGCTTGATCACGTCGTTGATCATCGCCAGTCGTTCATCGAAAGGAATGAACGCGGACTTCATCGCATTGACGGTGAACCACTGCATGTCGTCGAGCGAGTAGCCGAAGGTGTCGACCAGGTGCTCGAACTCGCGGCTCATGCTGGTGCCGCTCATCAGCCGGTTGTCGGTGTTGACCGTCAGCCGGAAGTGCAGCTTGCGCAGCAGGCCGATCGGGTGCTCGGCGTACGAGGCGGCCGCGGCGGTCTGCAGGTTCGAGGTCGGGCACATCTCCAGGGGGATGCGCTTGTCCCGGACGTACGAGGCCAGGCGGCCCAGCTTCACGGAGCCGTCGGCGGCGACCTCGATGTCGTCGATGATCTTCACGCCGTGGCCCAGGCGGTCGGCGCCGCACCACTGGAGGGCCTGCCAGATCGACGGCAGGCCGAAGGCCTCGCCGGCGTGGATGGTGAAGTGGTTGTTCTCGCGCTTGAGGTACTCGAAGGCGTCGAGGTGGCGGGTGGGGGGGAACCCGGCCTCGGCGCCGGCGATGTCGAAGCCGACCACGCCGTTGTCCCGGTAGCGGTTGGCCAGCTCGGCGATCTCCAGGGCGCGGGCGGCGTGGCGCATGGCGGTCAGCAGGGCGCCGATGCGGATGCGGTGGCCGTTGGCCTTGGCGCGGCGCTCGCCCTCGCGGAAGCCGTCGTTGACGGCCTCGACGACCTCTTCGAGGGTCAGGCCGGCTTCGAGGTGCTGCTCGGGGGCGTAGCGGATCTCGGCGTACACGACGCCGTCCTCGGCCAGGTCCTCGGCGCACTCGGCGGCGACCCGGAAGAGGGCCTCCTTCGTCTGCATGACGGCGCAGGTGTGCGCGAACGTCTCCAGGTAGCGCGGGAGGGAGCCGGAGTCGGCGGCGTCGCGGAACCAGACGCCCAGCTTGTCGGCGTCGTTCTCGGGCAGCTTGTCGTAGCCGACCGCGGCCGCCAGTTCGATGATGGTGCCGGGACGCAGGCCACCGTCGAGGTGGTCGTGCAGGAGCACCTTCGGGGCGCGGCGGATCTGTTCCGGGGTGGGCGTGTTCGGGGTCTCGCTCGTCATTCCGGCACTCTACTCCTACGCGCGTAGAGCAACCGGTTGGCGGCGGGCGTCGATATGTAACAGAGACCGTACGGACGGGTGGCGTACACCCTCCGGTCTGAGACTGTTCCGCCATGGCACAGCATGCGCCGCCGGCGCGCGGGGCCCGCCTGGGGCGGGCGGCCGGCGCGAACGGCTCGGAGTCGATGGTCAGTGGTGTGGTCCTCCTGCTCCCCGGGGCGTCCAGGATCGCCCCCGGTCCGGTGCGCCCGCTCGCGCGGGCGCTGGCCCGGGCGGGCGGGGCGGAGGGGCTGGTGGCGCACGCGGTGCTGCACGGCCCGCAGGACCGGGAGGCGGCCGCGCGGTGGGCGGCGGACGAGGTGGTGCGCAGGTACGGGGACGTACCGGTCTGCCTGGCCGGCTACGGGGCGGGGGGCCGGGCGGCACTGCGGGCGGCGGGGCACGGGGCCGTCAACTCGGTGGTGGCACTGGCCCCTTGTTTACCGGACGAGCTCCGCGGCGGCTCCCCTGAACCGGTGAAACAGCTCGCCGGGCGGCAGGTGCTGATCGTGCACGGGACGAACGACGCGCGCAGCGACCCGGAGTGCTCGTTCCGCCTGGCGGCCCGGGCGAAGAAGGCGAATCGTTCTACTTGCCGGTTCGAGGTGCACTCCGACGGGCACGGGCTGCGCGACCACCGGGCGGAAGTGGTGGCGCTCGCGGTGGACTTCGTCCTCGGAGCGATGTTCTCGGGGCGGTACTCGCGGCCGGTGACGGACGCCCTGGCGGCGCCCCCGCCGCTGGGCCTGCGGATGCCGCTGGCCTCGGGGTTCGGGCGGTCGCTGCGGGGGTGAGGGGCGGGCGCCGCGAGCGGTGCGGCGGTGTGCCCGAGCGTATGGTGAGGAGTGGACTCGGGGCGTTTCTCTCCGGGAGGCGATGGGCCATGGCCGGAATGGTGCGCAGGAACTTCGACAGCGCCGACGAGACCCGGCCGTTCGAGGACGGCAAGGGCCGGCTGGACGTGATCGAGACCGAGAACGGGGCCGTCGGACGGGCCGTCTTCGAGCCGGGGTGGCGCTGGTCGGAGCACATCAAGCCGCTGGCCGGCACCGACAGCTGCCAGTCCGCGCACACGGGGTACATGCTGAGCGGCCGGATCCGCGTCGTCATGGACGACGGGCAGGAGGAGGAGTACGGCCCGGGGGACTTCATGCAGATCGCGCCCGGGCACGACGCGTGGGTGGTCGGCGACGAGCCGGCCGTGGCGCTGGACTGGACGGGGTACGGCACCTACGCGAAGCCGCAGTAGCGCGGGCCCCGCGGGACGGGGGCGGCGCGCGGCGTCCGTCCGTGCCTGCCGCTCCGCCCCCTCACGGTCGGACGGCACCGACGGATGCGGCGCGACCGCCCCCGGCACGCCGTGATCCCCACTGTGCCGGTTCGTCATATGCCGGATGCCCGGATCCAGGCGTCGGCTTGCCGCCTTGCGGGAACCCGAGGGGTTTATAAACGGTCACAGTCAGGGACGAATAGGCATATGCCAGTCGAAGTCGACGGAGCCGATGGGTCCGATCTGAGCCCTGCGGCGCGGCGCCTGTACGCCTTCGCCGTGGAGCGGTACGCCTTCACCCCCGCCGAGGCCACCGCCGCCCTGGGCGCCCGCGCGGGCGCCGCGGTCACGGAGCTGTCCGCCGCCCACCTGCTCCAGCGGGCCCCCGGCGACGGGCCGGAGCGCTGGAGCGCGGTCGCGCCCCGCGCGGCGGCGGCCCGGGCGCTGGCCCCGCTCGCGCTGCTCGTCAGGGAGACCCACGACGAGATGGACCGGCTGCGCGGGCGGCTGGAGGCGCTGGTACCCGCGTACGAGGCGGGGGCCGCGCACCGGGAGGGGGTCGGGGCGGGCCGGCTGGAGCTGGTGACCGACCTCGGGGCGGTGCGGGGGCTGATCGCCGAGCTGGTGGCGGGGTGCGAGCGCGAGCTGCTGACCTCCCAGCCGGGCGGCGGGCGGCCGCTGGAGGCCCTGGAGGAGGCGGTCGGCCGGGACGAGTCGCTGCTGGCGCGCGGGGTCCGGATGCGGACCATCTACCAGCACACGGCGCGCTACTCGCGCCCGACGGCGGCGTACGTGGAGCGGGTGACGGCGCTCGGGGCGCAGGTGCGGACCCTGGGCGACGGCCTGATGCGGATGCTGATCTTCGACGCGCGCACCGGCCTGATGTCGGTCCCCGACCGCCAGGGCGCGGCGCTGGTGGTCCGGGAGCCGAGCGTCGTCCACTTCATGACGGCGGCCTTCGAACGCTCCTGGCTGGGCGCCCGCCCGTTCCCGACGACGGTGAGCCCGGACGCCGCCAGGTCCCTCTCGGACGAGCTCCGCCAGACCATCGTCCGCCTGCTGTCGGAGGGCCTGGAGGACAAGGTGATCGCCCGCCGCCTGGGCATGTCGGAACGCACCTGCCAGCGGCACATCGCGGAGATCATGCGAGCGGTCGGCGCCAAGT